>NZ_JBFAEO010000031.1:0-98448 GCF_040642015.1 Actinosynnema sp. NPDC020468 | reverse complement strand
AACCCACCCGCCTAATCCTCGCCCCGGGGGGCTATCCCCCCCCCGGCGCGGGGGGGGGGGGGGCCCCCGCCCCCCCACCCCCCGGTGCTCACGCGCCGAACCAGCGGGCGAGGTGCTCGTCCAGGGTCGACTGGTCCTCGCCCGCCCACACCACGTGGCCGTCCGGGCGCAGCAGCACGGCGGGTGCGTCGAGTTCCTCGCTGACGTCCACCACGTGGTCGACGCGGTCGGCCCAGCGCTGCGCCGAGAGCCTGCCGGTCTGGTCCAGCAGCAGGCCCCGCCCGGCGTGCGTCAGGTCGAACAGGCGACCGCCCTTGAGCCGGACGTCGCGCAGCCGCCGGCCCACCAGCGGGTCCGCGGCGCCGAAGTCGTAGCGGATGTCGATGGCGATGATCTTGCCGATCAGGTGTCGGTTGACCTCCTCGAACTCCATCAGCTCGGCCAGCAGTCGGCGCACCGCCTGCGCGCCCGGTTCCAGGGACGCGAGTTCGACCTGCGCCCGGGTGTTGTCCAGGACGTCGGCGGCCACCGGGCGGCGTTCGGCCTCGTAGGTGTCCAGCAGGCCCTCCGGTGCCCAGCCCGCGAGCTCGGCGGCCAGCTTCCAGCCCAGGTTGAACGCGTCCTGGACACCGAGGTTGAGGCCCTGGCCGCCCTGCGGCGGGTGGACGTGCGCCGCGTCGCCCGCCAGCAGCACCCGACCGACCCGGTAGCGGTCGGCGAGCCGGGTGGCGTCGCCGAAGCGGGACAGCCAGCGCGGCGAGTGCAGGCCGAAGTCCGTGCCGGCCAGGGCGCGCACCTGGTCCTTCAGCTCGTCCAGGGTCGGCGGGACCCTCGGGTCCGCGGCGACGCCGGCGGCGGGCGCGATGACCCGGTACACGCCGTTGCCGAGCGGCACGGCGCCGAAGCGCAGGTGGGTTTTGCGGACCTCGGCGATCACCTCGTCCAGCGTGTCCTGGGACGCGGTCAGCTCCATCTCCCCCAGCAGCGTCTCGACCCTGGTGGGCTCGCCGGGGAAACCGATGCCGGCCAGTTTGCGCACCGTGCTGCGGCCGCCGTCGCAGCCGACGAGGTAGCGCGAGCGCAACCGCGTGCCGTCGGCGAGTTCGGCGGTCACCCCCTCGTCGTCCTGGTCGAACCCGACCAGTTCGCAGCCGCGCCGGAACTCCACGCCGAGTTCGACGGCGTGCTCGGCGAGCAGCCGGTCGGTGATCGGCTGCCGCAGGCCGAGGACATACGGGTGGGTGGTGTCCAGGCGCTCCGGCGCCGGCTTGAAAAGGCCCGCGAAGAATCCGCTGAGCGGGTGTTTCCGGCCGAGCTCGAGGAACCGGTCCAGGATGCCGCGCTGTTCCAGCACCTCCATGCTGCGGGCGTGCAGGCCCATCGCGCGGACGATTTCGGTCGGTTCCTCGTCCCTCTCCAGCACCAGCACGTGCACACCCTGGAGCCGCAGCTCACCGGCCAGCATCAAGCCCGTCGGCCCGCTGCCGACCACGATCACGTCGAACACGAAAAACCCCCAACAGCCAAGGTTGCATTTCAGCCGGAATGGTGGCACCACTTCCCGGTTTCGGCCCGTTCCGGCTTCGGCCGCAGATTCTGCGCCCTCACCCGGGCCTTGCCGCAAGTCCCCCGGTGCGTTATAAATTGAAGTGGGGAGAGAAGTGTGTGCCCCTTCGCCCTGCTCAGCGCCGGTTCCACCGGACCGCGGTGCCGCGCCGCGCCTTCGCGCCGCCGATGGCCTCGGCGAGCGTGCGCGGGTCGGTGGTGGCCAGCGACGTGACGACCTCGGCGGCCAGCGCCTCGGGGTCCCGGTCCTCGACGTCGATCACGAGCCCGTACTGGGTGAACGGATCGTCGACCCGCTCCCGGTGCACCGGGCTCAGGAACGTCAGCCGCGCCGCGTCGGGCTCCTTCACCCAGGCCACGCACCAGCCGAACTCGCAGTCCGCCCGGCCGAGGATCGTCGGGTCCGCGCGAAGCCGCCGGGTGATCAGCCTCGCGACCGTCCGGGCCGGCCACTCCCAGCCGTGGTCCCGCTCGGCGCGGGTGAGCTCCCGGTCGTACGCCGCGGCGTCGAACCGCACGTCCCGGGGCGGGTCGCCGGCCATCGAGGAGCGCCAGTCCTTCCAGACCACCTCCGCGCCCTCGCGCACGATCGTCACGTGGAGCCCGCCGCAACACCCCTCGGTGCAGTACGCCTCGGCGAGTCGGACCTCCCTCGGTTCCCCGGTGGCCCGCAGCATTCCCTCGCCCAGCAACCACTCCGGCACCGCGGCGGGGCCCTTGTCGAACGACGCCGCCACGATCGGCACCCCGTCGAGCACGATCCTGGCCTCCACCTGCGGGAAGCCGACGGGGTTCGGGTCGGGTGGCACGACGCGCACGGCGAAGCGGTCCGTCGGCAGGTCGACGGCCGCCAGCCGGGCGAGCACCCACGCGGCCCGGCGCGCCTCGACCGGGTCGGCGGACCTCGTGCCGCGGTCGAGCACGTCGTGCCACGCGGTCAGCACGTCCTTGATCCGGTCCACGAGCGGGCCCCGGTCGTCCCCGACCACCATCGCCGCCGGGCCGGTGGCCAGGTCGTCGGCGACCGAGGCGAGCACGGCGGCGCGGTCGACCGCGGGGGTCACCGACGGGGCCAGGTCGACCCACCGCCGGTAGGTCTCCGGTGCGTCCGGGTAGCGGGCGATCTCGTGGTAGTAGTCGTGGGTGGAGGTCATGGCGGACAACAGGTTCCCGGCCTGGTCCCACCGGCGGTCGTCGCCGGCGCCCGCGAGCAGGTCCACCAGCCCGTGCTGTTCGGCGATCCGCCGGGCGAGCGTCGTGCCCAGCGTGTGCCCCGGCGTCGACCGGACCCAGTCGCGCACGGCCGGGTCCGGGTGTCCGATCAACTCCCCGGCGGCGAACTGAATGGTGTCCGGGCGGGACCGCTCGGCGAGCCACACGAGGTCGGGCACCGCGCGGGGATCACCGGCCAGGACCGCCGCGGCGGCCGTGTCGGCGACGGACAGCAGGCCGACCGTCCGGACCACCGGGAAGTCCCGAGGTTCGACGTTGCCCCGCAACAACTCCAGTCCGACGCGCACCGAGCGCTCATCGATGCCGTGCCGCACCAGCCACCGGGCGGCGTCCCGGAGGAGCGCCGGCGGCGCGGCCTCGCGCAGGTCGTCGGCGGACAGGTCCGGGTTGTCGAGGAAGTGCCGCACCACCGCGGTGGGTTCGGGGGCTCCCGGGTGACCGCGGAGGTACGGAAGGGGAAGTCCGCCGAGGGGAAGGGGCTCGTCCGGAGCACGCCGGTGCAGCCGCATCGCGTGGTCGTGCAGGGACACCGGGAGGTCGGGCGCGCCGCGCCCGTGGACCGCGATCACCGGCGGGAGGAGGACTCGATTCTCTTCGTCATGATCGGAACGGTACCCCGGCGGCGCGAGGTGGTCGACGGACGGCGGAAATTTCGGGGTTGTGCGCGCCGGTGATCGGGTAACCGGGGCGCGCCACGAGGGGTCTACGGACAGGACGGGGAGTGATCGATGTCCACGCAGCGGAACGCCACCGGTGAGGACGCCGGGCGGGTGGACGTCGTCACCCGGGACCTCGACTCCACGTCGGACCGGGAGATCCGCGGTCTGGTGCGGGAGTTGACGGCCGGGTACGAGGGCGTGCTGGCCGACGACGCGGTGCTGGTGGCCGACGAACTGGTCACCAACGCGCACCGGCACGGCGCGCCGCCCAGGGTGTGCCGGATCCTGCTGGACCCGGGTCGGCTGCTGCGGGTCGAGGTCGACGACACCGCGCGGGACCAGCCGCGCGGGCGGACCCCGGACGCGACCGGCGGCCGTGGGCTGGTGCTGGTCGAGAACCTGGCTTCGGCGTGGGGCGTGCGGACGCACGCCGACCACAAGACCGTGTGGGCCGAGTTCGCCCTGGACCACCCGACCAACGACGCGCCGCACCTGACGGGAGTGGACCGGCCATGACCGCGGTGGAGAAGCCGACCCACGCGCTGCCCGTCGTGCCGCCGCTGTGCTCGACGCGCCGCACGCCCGAGGGCACGCCGGTGGTGTCGGTGGAAGGCGAGATCGACGCGGCGTCGGCGACGGAGTTGACGACTGCGGTGGCTGCGGCGGTGGACGGCGCCGCGGCCGGGTTCTGCGTGCTGGACCTGTCCGCGGTGACGTTCCTCAACGCGGCGGGCCTGGCGGCCCTGGTCTCGGTCGCGGGCCACGGCGAGCGGCACGGCCTGCCGGTCCGGGTCGTGGTGGACTCGAACCGCCGGGTGATCCGCCCGATCGAGGTCACCGGGCTCGACCGGTCGCTGGCCCTGTTCCACACCGTCGAGGAGGCGTTGCGCGCCCACGGTTGACCGCTAGTGGTGCGGTCCGGTCACCGGCGGGGTGCTCAGCCCGCCGGCGACCGCGTGGCGCAGGGTTCCCGGGTCCAGCCGCCAGACGGTCGTGCGACCGCCCGACGGGCCGTCGACGGCGAACGCGGTGGAGGCGTTGTGCTCCAACCAGGTCAGCAGCTCCGGCGCCGCGTAGCCGTAGCCCGCGGCCAGGGAACGGCTCTGGGTGAGGACGTAGTGGGCGTCGTGGTCGGACAGGGACCGCAGGGACGGCCAGACGCCGTAGCCGGGACGGGGTAGGAAGGCGAACTCGGCGGTGACGTTCGTCAGCCCCACCGGGGTGCCGGCCGGGACGTTGGCGGTGAGCCAGTCGTAGGCCCGGCGGTAGGAGTCGTCGGTGGTGGCCCGGGCGGCCACGCCGAGCACGGCGGTCAGCGCGGTGAACGTCGCCACCACGCCGGTCACCAGGCGCCGGTTCACCAGGCCGCGCTCGGCGTTCTCCACCGCCAGCACGCCGAGTGCCAGCGTGGACGGCACCAGCACGTAGTAGCCGAACTGCTCCTCCAGGGTGCCCGCCGCGGCCGCGTAGACGCCGAACGCGCCGCTGGTGGTCGCGATCAGGCCGAGCATCCGGCGGACGCGGTGCGCGCTGAGCGACGCCAGGACGCCCGCGACCACGCACAGGCCGATCAGCACGTAGCTGGTGCCGAAATGGGTGGCCTGGTCGACGAGCCGACCGCCCAGGCCCGGTGTCTCGGGCGCGTTGAACCCGGTCAGCTGCACGAGCCCGATCATCCGGCGCAGGCCGAGGCTCTTGGCGGCCCACCACGCGGCGAGGTCGCCGGTGGCGAGCAGCGTCACCAGGTACACCCCGTAGGGCACCGCGGCCGCCGCGACGGTGATCAGCACGCGGCGGGGCGCCAGGGTCCGCCGCCACACCGTCGCGAGCAGCAGCGGGAGCACCACCAGCACCGCGGCGATGTCCTTGGTCAGGATCGCGCCGCCGAACAGCAGCCCGGCCGCCACCGCGCGGAGCCGGGAGGTGCCGGTGAGCAGGACCAGCCAGCCCGCCAGAAGTGCCGCCGTGGTGGGGGTTTCCAGCATCACGCGGCTGTCGTTGCGCAGCACGAACGGGTCCGTCGCGAGCACGACGCCGACCACCGCGGCGATCACCGGGGTGGTGGCGCGCCGCGCGAGGAGGTAGCCGAGCACCACGACCGCGACGCCCAGGACGGCGTGACCCCAGCGGAGCCGGTCGACCAGGTCGACGGTCGGGCCGTCCAGGCCGAACACGTCGATCAGCAGGCCGTCGAGCAGGAACGCGCCCGGCGGGTGCAGGAAGAACGGCTGCCCGGACAGGTTCGGCAGGTGGCCGCCCGCGACGGCGGAGGCCAGGCGGGCGTAGGTCAACTCGTCGACGAACAGGTCGTTGGCGGAGGTGAGCCCGACCGCGCGGAAGAGGAAGGCCAGCAGTCCGACGAGCGCGGGCAGCAGCCAGGGGTGCCGGGTGGTCATGGGTTACCGCCTCGTGGGGAGCAGCGTCGGGGTGGTGACCGAGTCGAGCCACCGGGTCAGCCCGCGGTCGTCGGTCGGGGTGGGCAGCCGGTGTTCCTCGGCCAGGGCACGGGTTTTGGGCTCCCAGGGGAATCCCGCGCACGGCGTGCCGGCGGCCAGGGCGAAGACGAGCGCGTGGAACCGCAGCCCCAGCACCGCGTCGGCCCGCGCGACCACGGCCTTCGCGAGCCCGGGCGGCAGGTTCGGGCCGACGACCGGGACGGGGACGCCGGCGGCGGTCGCGACGGCCTCGGCCAGGGCCGCGTCGGTGTGCTCGGGCGGGCGGCCGTGGTCGGCGCGGTCGGACAGGGCGAGCGCGACCACCGCGCCGCCGCGCGCGGTCCACCAGCGGGCGGCGGTGGCGAACGCCTCGACCGAGCGGAGGGTCCGCGCCTCGTCGGCCGCCTTGGGCGCGAGCAGCAGCAGCGGTCGGGTCGGGTCCGCGCCGGCGCGCCGCAACGCCTGCCGGGCCAGGTCCGGCGACGCGGTCGGGACGAGCCACGCCAGGTCGCCCACGCACGGCACGTCGACCGGCAGGTCGAGGGTGCGCAGCGAGAGCCGGTCGCGGACGGTCATCGTGCCGCGGGCCGCGGCACGGCGGAGCCGACCCAGCACGTGCGCGGGCATCCCGTCGTAGACGCCGATGCCGACGTAGGCGACGGCCCGCCCGGTGTGCCGCGCGGCGGCCACGAGGTGGGGCAGCGCCTGGACCAGCGGTGGCAGGCCGGGGCCGAACATGCCGCCGCCGACGACCACGAGTCCGGTGGCGCCGCGCACCGCGCGCAGGGCGTGGCGCGGGGTCATCGGGCACGCCGGCACGCCGTGCAGCGCGGTCACCCGGCCGGGGTCGCGGGACAGCACGGTGACCTCGGCGTCCGGGTCGAGCGCGGCGAGGGTGGCGGCGAGCAGCGACTCGTCGCCGGTGTTGCCGTTGCCGACGTTGCCGAACACCAGCAGCCGCGGTCGGGTGCCGGGTGCCCGGCCGAGGTCGGTGAGCTGGGCGCGGACGACGGCCGCCGGGTCGCGCACCGGGTCGCCGTGCACGCAGCGGAGGTAGAAGTCGGCCTGGCGGCGGGCGAGCACGTCCCAGTCGTGCTCGCCCGCGAACCGCCGGGCCTGTCGCACGCGGTCGGCGGTCTTGGGCACGCGGTGCAGCCGGACCAGGGCCTCGGCGTAGCGGGCCACGTCGAACGGCGGCACGCGCTCGCCGCTGTGCGCGGGCACGACCTCGCGCAGGCACGGGATGTCGAACGCCAGCACGGGCGTCCCGGTGGCGAGCGCCTCGACGGCGACGATCCCGAACGTCTCGAACCGGGACGGCACGACGGCCACCCGGGCGCCGGCGAGCAGGGCGAACTTGGCCCGACCGGACACCCAGCCGGCGAACCGGACGCGGTCCGCGACGCCCAGTTCGGCCGCCAGCGCCCGCAGCTCCCGCTCGTCGGGCCCGGTGCCGGCGATCACCAGGGTTCCGGTGATCCGCGGGCACGCCAGGGCCCAGGCGTGCAGCAGCAGGTCGAGACCCTTCTGCGCGCTCTCCAGCCGGCCGACGAACACCACGTCGTCCCCGGAGCCGGGGGTGGCCTCGAACGCGAGCGGGTCGACGCCGTTGCCGATCACCTCGACGTCGAGCCCGGGGTGCAGCGCGGTCAGCTGCCCGGCGACACCGCGCGAGACCGCGACGACCCGGCGGTGCCGGCGGACCCCGAAGCGCTCCACGAGGTGGAACGGCAGGTGGTACTGGCGCGCCTTGTCCCGGGCGTTGAGCCACTGCACGACGCCGACGGTGCGGCGTCCGGTCCACAGTGGAGCGGCCATCGTGGAGATCGGCGCGAAGAAGTCCTCCACGACCAGGTCGGCGGGGTGCCGGCGGGCCGCGAACGGCAGCACGGCGGCGTACCCGGCGACCCGGCCGACCAGCGTGCGCCCGGAGCCGATGCCGACGTGCCGGTAGCGCACGCCGTCCTCGACCCGGTCGCGGCACCCCGGGAACCTCGTCACCAGCACGGTCACCCGGTGCCCGGCGGCCACCAGCCGCTTGTCGATCTCGTGGGTGCGCAGCGCGCCGCCGCCCGCGCCGGGCATGGCCGGGTCCTCGAACCCCAGGTGCAGCAGGTCGAGGGTCTCCCCCGGCGTCCGCCCGGGACGCCGGTTCGGGCGCAGCACCACGAGGACGGTCACGACGACGACGCACCCCCACAGCACGGGCGAGGACCGGGTGAGCAGCAGCGCGCCGACGAGCGGTCCGACCAGCGCGGGCACCCGCAGTGCCGCCCGGCGCACCGAGCGCGGCACGTGCCGCCAGGCCAGCGCGGTGGGCAGCAGGGCCGCGAGCACCGTGCCGACGGCCGCGCCGCACGCCAAACCCGGGACACCGGCGGCGGACCAGCCGGTCACCAGCGCGGTGGGCACCACGACGGCGCAGCCGAGCAGTCCGAGCCCGCACCGGCGGTGCGCGCCCACGCCCAGCAGCACCATCGTCGGCACGCCGATCGCGCCGAACCCGAGACCCGCGACGGCGAGCCACGGCAGCAACGGGATCGCGCCGGCGTAGGAGTCGGGCAGCACGCCGAGCACGAGGTGCGCGGGCAGGGTGGCGACGACGGTGGCCACCGGCAGCGCGAGCCGGGCGAACGACCGCACCACGGCGCCGACGAGAGCCGGCGCGCGGTCGGCGGAGGCGTTGCGCAGCAACGGGAAGCTCACCAGCGCGGCACTGGCCGCGACGTACACCGGACCCTTGGCCATCGTCGCCACCGCCTGGTACGCGGCGCCCGCCGGCGACCGGCCGTCGACCAGGGCCACGAACACCAGGTCGACGCCGACCAGCGCGGAGAGCGCGCACTGCGCGGCGGCGATGACCCCGGTCTCCCGCCAGCGGTCCCGGTCGCGCAGCAGGCCGGGGCGCAGGCCCAGGTCGTGCCGCAGGGCGGTGACGCCCACCCACACCACGACCAGCGTGCCGGCCGCGAACCCGCCGACGGCGCCCGCCGCGCCGAACCCGAGCCCGACCGCGCCGACCGCGACCACCAGGCGCAGCAGCACTTCCGCGACCGAGGCGACGGCGTAGCGGGCGAAGCGCGACTCGCCCTGGAGCCACCCCCAGGTCGGCGAGATCGCGAACACGGCGAACGCGGCCAGGCCCATCGCGACGGCCACGCCCGGCGTGTCGAGGAACAGCCCGATCGCGGTGAGCGCCGTCGCCGCGACCACACCGCCCAGCAACGCGACCACGAGCGCGAAACCGGCGCTGTCCCGGCGGCCGGCGCTGCCCGGCGCGAACGCCCGCACGGCGCGGGCCAGCGGCAGCGGCACGAGGGCGCTCGCCACCACGCCGACGGTGGTCAGCAACGCCTGCGCGGCGCTGTAGTCGATGAACTGGCCCACGGGCAGCAGGTGCGCCATGAGCAGGGTGCCCGCGTAGCTCGCGGCGCCGACGAGTCCGGCCGAGGTCGTCATGAGCGCGCCGGCGCGGAGGATGCCCCGGTCGCTCATGCCGGTCCCGCCACGTCGCTCGTGGCCACCAGCCGCACGGGCAGCCCGGCGGGTCCGGCGAGCAGGTCGTAGCGGTCGGCCAGCCGCACGCTGTCGACGGTCAGCCCGAGGCGTTCCACGACGCGGGGCGTGTCGAAGTCGTCGCACCCGCCCAGCAGCACGGTGGTGACGCCGTCGGGACCGGTGACCAGTTCGTCGGTGGAGCGCAGGGCGCCCGTCGGCGGACCGCCGGGTCGGCACCGGACGACGGTGGCGATGTCCGGGCGCGCGGTCCGGCCGACCCGGTGCCCGGAGGACTCCTGCACGACGGCGCCGGCGAGCAGTTCCGCGCTGCGCTCCCAGGTGAAGCACCCGGCCCACGCCCGGCAGCGCCGCGCGAACGCGGTCGCGGTGTCGAGGTCGGCCAACGCGTCGACGGCGTCGACCAGGGCGTCGGCCAGCCCGTCGGGGTGCTCGATCAGCCAGCCGGTGCGCCCGTCCACGACCGAGTCGCGCACGCCGGGCACCTCCACGGCCAGGCACGGCACGCCCCGGCCGGCGGCCTCGACGATGGCGCAACCCCAGCCCTCGCCCGCCGAGGTGGACACGGTCAGCCAGGCGCGGCCCAGGATCTCGTCGCGGACCGCGTCGGGCTGCCGGCCGTGGAAGGTCACCACGTCCTGCACGCCGTGCGCGCGGGCCAGTTCCCGCAGCCGGGGCAGCTCGACGCCGTCGCCGACCACGTCCACCCGCAGCCGCGGCACCCGGGCCACGACCTCGGGCAGCGCGGCGAGCAGCAGGTCGAGTCGCTTGTGCGGCACCAGCCTGCTGACCACGGCGATCGTCGGGTCGGGGTCGCGCGGACCGACCACCTCGACCGGCGGGGCGGTGCCGTTGGGCACGATGGAGATCGGTCCGCGCAGGCCCAGCCTGCGGCGCAGCTGGGTCCGCGTCGACGGCGATACCGCGACGGTGAGCCGACGGCCGTGCACGCGCCGGGACACCGGGCCCTCCAGCAGCCGGCCCAGCAGCGCCATCGGCGCGCCGAAGCGGTCGGAGAACTGGTCCTGGTGCACGTGGTGGACGACCTGGACCACCGGCGTGCCGCGGCGCACGAAGGCCGGCGCGAAGAACGGGATGCCGTTCTGGCAGTCCACGACCGCGTCGAAGCGACCGCGTTCGCACAGCAGCCGCCACGCCACGCGCGGGTACACCGACAGCGCGCCGCCGACGCGCACCACCTCGACGCCGTCGACCACCTCGTGCGCGGGCAACCCGTCGGGCCGCGCGGTCAACCACGTCACGCGGACGCCGGCCGCGACCCAGCGGCGGGCGATGTGGTGCAGGTACAGCTCCGCGCCGCCGGCCTCCGGGTGCCGGACGTCGCGCCAGTTGAGCACCGCGATGTGCTTGCCGCGCAACCGTTCCACGTTGGTCCTCACGCGACACCCGCCCGGTACAGGCTCAGCAGCGCGGTGAAGGAGGCCAGTCCGTCGCGGACCGGGTGGAAGGTCGACCGGGCGTCGTCGGTCCACGCCACCGGGATCTCCACGATCTGCCTGCCGGCGGCCTGGACCCGGTTGAGCAGCTCGACGTCGAAGGCGAACCCGGTCATCCGGCACCGCCTCAGCGCGTCCTGGACCACGTCGCGCCGGAAGAACTTGAAACCGCACTGGGTGTCGTGGACGCCGGACACCAGCGGGCGGGCCAGCGCGCGGAACGCCGCGCCGCCGACCCGTCTGCCCAGCGGCTGCGCGTGCACGAACCGCGCTCCGGGCGCGTGCCGCGAGGCGACCACGGCCGCCGCGCCCCGGCGCAGTTGCGCCATCACGTCGGTCAGGGTGTCCAGCGGAGTGGACAGGTCGGCGTCCACGAAGCCGACGAACTCGGCGGTGCCCGCGAGCAGGCCGCGGCGCACGGCCGCGCCCTTGCCCGCCCGGGAGCAGCCGATCACCGCGATCTCCACCCCGCCCGGGTCGACGTGGTTCACCACGGCCGCGGTCTCGTCGACGCTGCCGTTGTCGACCACGACGAGGCGCGAGCGCCACGGCCGGCCGCTGAGGTACGCGACCGCCTCGCGCAGCGTCGCGGGCAGCCGCGCGGCCTCGTTGTAGGCGGGGACGACGATCTCCAGGTCGACCGCCCGGCGGTCGGCACCGGGCGCACCGGGGCGGTCGAGAACAGACCTCGGCATGGACATGTGGATCCTTTTCCGGGGAGGAGGGACGCAAGGGGAATCCCGGCGCCGCATTCCGCCGTGGACTCAATCCCGCTATCGAGTGGCCGAGTACCGGCGTAACACCGCGACCGGTCACCCCCGGTGATTCGGGGCCCTTGCGCCGTCCGGACATCGATCGCCCACCGATCGATCACCGCTGGTCACACTGCCTGCACTGTTGCCACGGCCGACAACGGCGCGTCATCGCAGATTCACTCTTTAGATGGACGTATTCCAATCCACCGGCGATACATCCTGACTGCCAGTAGCCGAATAGTCTTCACGTCCATCCCGGTGGAAATGGCGCGGAAAAGCCGCCGGGGGCGTGCCGGAAAACCCGATTATTGCGCCGGCGAGAGGGAACCGGTCGTTACCGCGAACCCGGTCGCGGTCGATCCGGGCGGTGCGCGGCCATGATCGTCGGCCGGCTATCCTCGTGCCGTCCGGCGACGAATGGAGACTCCGGTGACCGGCTCCGGCGACGAGACGACGCGTCGTGCGCGCTTGACGGTGCAGGGGTGGTTCGCGTCGCTGCTGGGCGTCGTGGTCCTGCTGGTGGTGCTCGGCGCGTCCGTCGGCTCGTGGAGCCTCCAGCGCACCGCCGACGTGTCCGACCAGCTCGCCGAGCACCTGCAACCCGCCCGCACCGAGGCCTACCGGTTGCAGAACGCCCTGGTGGACCAGGAAACCGGCGTCCGCGGCTACGTGCTGGCGGCCGACCGGCGGTTCCTCGAGCCCTTCGAGGAGGGCGTCCGGGTCGAGGCGGAGGCCGCCGGGCGGCTGCGGGAGTTGTTGGCGGGCCGGGATTCCCTGCTCGCGGACCTCGACGCCATCGAGGACGCCGCGCGGCAGTGGCGCGAGCGGTACGCGCGGCCGGCGGTCGACGCGGTCGTCCCCGGCGTGCCGGGCGTGGTGGACTCCGCGGCGCCCGAGCGCGGCAAGGAGGACTTCGACCGGCTGCGCGGGTTGTTCGCCCAGCAGGATCGCCGCCTGGTGCAGGCCCGCGACGACGGCCGCGCCGACCTGGCCGCCGCCCGGTTCACGCGCAACGGCATCCTCGCGGTGTGGGCGGTCGGGCTGCTGCTGGCGTGCGCGGCGATCGCGGTGGTGGTGCGGCGGCTGATCGTGCGCCCGCTGGCCAAGCTGCGCGCCGCGACCCGCACCGTCGCCGACGGCGACTTCGAGTCCACGATCCCCGCGCACGGACCGGCGGACCTGCGCTCGGTGGCGCTGGACGTGGACCGCATGCGCGGCCGCATCGTGGAGGCCCTCGACGCCTCGCGCGGCAACGAGGAGCGGCTCCAGGAGCAGGCCGCAGCGCTGGACGCGCGCGCCGAGGAACTGCGCCGGTCCAACGCCGAGCTGGAGCAGTTCGCCTACGTCGCCTCGCACGACCTCCAGGAGCCGCTGCGCAAGGTCGCGTCGTTCTGCCAACTCCTGGAGAAGCGCTACCGCGACCGGCTGGACGACCGCGGCGTGCAGTACCTGGACTTCGCCGTCGACGGCGCGAAGCGGATGCAGGTGCTGATCAACGACCTGCTGACGTTCTCCCGGGTGGGTCGGGTGACCGGCGGCCGGCGGGAGAAGGTCGCGCTCGGCGACGCGCTGGACACCGCGGTGCAGAACCTGGCGACCGCGATCG
This sequence comes from Actinosynnema sp. NPDC020468, assembly GCF_040642015.1. Lineage (NCBI taxonomy): Bacteria > Bacillati > Actinomycetota > Actinomycetes > Pseudonocardiales > Pseudonocardiaceae > Actinosynnema > Actinosynnema sp. NPDC020468. Next base: position 85,221 of record NZ_JBFAEO010000031.1, on the reverse strand, counting down.
AGGAGTCCGGCGCCGCGGTGCAGCGCCCGGCGGAGCTGCCGGTGCTCACCACCGACCCGACCCTGCTGACCATGCTGTGGCAGAACCTGCTGGGCAACGCGGTGAAGTTCCGGCACCCGGACCGCGCCCCGGTCGTGACCGTCACCTGCGACCGCGAGGACCCCGCCGACGGCCCGCCGCGGTGGCTGCTGACCGTGACCGACAACGGGATCGGCATCTCGCCGGAGTTCGCCGACAAGGTCTTTGTGATCTTCCAGCGCCTGCACGGCCGCGACGACTACCCCGGCACCGGCATCGGCCTCGCGCTGTGCAAGAAGATCGTGGAGCACCTGGGCGGCGCCATCGGCGTCGACACCACCCACCGCGGCGGCGCCCGCGTCTGGTTCACCGTGCCCGTGCCGGAGGACCAGGCGTGATCCGCGCGGCGCGGAAATCGGGTGGACGGCGGCCCGGCCGGGCTTGTAGCTTGCCGTCGACCGTGACGCCGACCGAGGAGGTGGGACCCGTGACCGCTGGATCGCTGTGGGTGCTCCCCCTCCCCGTCGCAGTCGGGCGACAGCCGTAGGTGTCGCCGGGAGCGCCTCGTCACTCCCGGAAGGCAACACCTGTGCACACTTCGCCCGTCACCGAGCCGCACGCCCTCGGTACCCCCGACTTCGACGTGATCATCGCCGGCTGCGGCCCGACCGGCGCCATGCTGGCCGCCGAACTGCGGCTGCACGACGTCCGGGTCCTCGTCCTGGAGCGGGACACCGAGCCCGTGTCGATGGTCCGCGTCGTCGGTCTGCACATCCGCAGCCTCGAGCTGATGGCCATGCGCGGTCTGCTGGACCGCCTCCTCGCACACGGCCGACGACGTCCGGCCGCCGGTTTCTTCGCCGCCATCGCCAAGCCCGAACCCGAGGGCCTGGACTCCGCGCACAACTACCTGCTGGGCATCCGGCAGCCGGTGGTCGTGCGGCTGCTGGAGGAGCACGCGACCGCGCTCGGCGCGCAGGTCCGACACGGTGCCGCGGTGGCCGACCTCAGGCAGGACGACGAGGGCGTGACGGTCGTCCTGGCCGACGGGGACCGGGTGCGGGCGCGGTACCTCGTCGGCTGCGACGGCGCGCGCAGCACCGTGCGCAAACTGCTCGGCGTCGGCTTCCCCGGCGAGCCCGCGCGCACCGAGACGCTGATGGGCGAGCTCGAGCTGACCGCGCCGGAGGAGGAGATCGCCGCCAAGGTCGCCGAGGTCTCCGCGACCCTCAGGTCGTTCGACGTCCGCCCGTTCGGCGGCGCCCACCGCGTCGTCGTCCCGGCCACGGCCGTCGGCGATCGCGCGGAGCCCACCCTGGAGGACTTCCGGCGGGCACTGCGCGCCGTCGCCGGCACCGACTTCGGCGCGCACTCGCCGCGGTGGCTGTCCCGCTTCGGCGACGCGACCCGACTGGTCGACCGCTACCGGGTGGGCCGGGTGCTGCTGGCGGGCGACGCGGCGCACATCCACCCGCCGGCCGGCGGCCAGGGCCTCAACCTGGGCGTGCAGGACGCGGTCAACCTGGGCTGGAAGCTGGCCGCCGAGGTCGCCGGGCGGGCGCCGGAGGGTCTGCTCGACACCTACCACGCCGAACGCCACCCGGTCGCCGCGGAGGTGCTGGACAACACCCGCGCCCAGGTGGAACTCCAGTCCGCCGCGCCGGGCCCGCAGGCCGTGCGCAGGCTGCTCGCCGAGCTGATGGACATCCCCGAGGTGAACCGCCACCTGATGGCGAAGATCACCGCGATCGCGATCCGCTACGACTTCGGCCCGGGCCCGGACCTGCTCGGCCGGCGCCTGCCCGACCTCGACCTGGAGCACGGCCGGCTCTACGACCGCCTCCACCGCGGCCGCGCCCTGCTCCTGGACCGCACCGGACACCTGACCGCCGGCGCGTGGTCCGACCGCGTCGACCACCTCGCCGACCTGACCGCCGCCCTGGACGCACCGTGCGTCCTGCTCCGCCCGGACGGCCACGTCGCCTGGATCGGCGAGGACCGGCGCGACCTGGAGACCCACCTCGCCCGCTGGTTCGGCCCGCCCACCGGCTGATCCCGCGGCACCCGTCGTGCCGTCCGGACGGCACGACGGGTGCGACCGGGTGGGCCACGTCGATCGGACCGCGCCCGGCTGGAGCCTGTCGGGGGCGCGCCGGCGGCACCTACGGTCCGAGGACCTACGACACTCGGAGCGGCTCATGGTTCGGCGGGCGATGGTTTCGGCGGCGTTGGTGGTGGCGGCCGTCGGGGGTGTGGTGTTCTCCGGGGCGGCCCAGGCGTCGCCGAAGGTGTTCTGGTGGGACAACGGCTACTGGCAGGACCAGGCGACCTGCGTCTGGTACAAGGACGACGCGGCCGGCAGCGGGAACTACATGGTGCAGCCGAGCGGGCCCACGTGCTTCTTCGACGCGCGGTGGGGTTACTACTACAAGACCGCCGACCTGTCCTGATCACGCGGGCCACGAAAGTGGCGCGGAACCACCCGACGGCGACGTGCCGGTGGTGATCACGCGACCTAGGTTCGTCGGGTGAGCAGCTACGAATCCCTGGGACTCGCGGCACGGCCGCTTCGGGCGCACGCGCTGACGGCGGTGACGATCGTGTTCGGCGACGACGTGGCCGGCGGGCACCGGGAGACCGTGGTGCTGTCCGGGCCGGTGGAGCTGCACTCGTGGCCGATGCCCGGGTACCCGTTGCTGGTGGACGACGACGGGCACGCCCAGTTCCAATTCGAGCTGGTGGGCGGCCCGGACCTCGGGGTGCGGGGCTACTGCCACCACCTCGCCGACCTGCTCCGGCTGGGCGTGGACCCGTTCACGCCCAGCACGGGCCGGGTCCGCCAGGTCGCGCCGGGCAGCGACTTCCCGGCGCAGATCGAGTTCCTGAGGTCGGCGGTGCTGGAGTCGCGGACGTTCCGGCTGGCGCACCGCGACCCGATCGAGGTGCGCGGGCTGCTGACGTCGTTGCCGCCGTTCGCGCCGCCGACGGTCCGGCCGTACGCGGACGAACCGCGCGGCGACGGTCCGTTCGACGTGATCGTGGCCCAGGACGTGCAGGTGGCGACCTCCCTGCCGATCCCCTGGTTCCCGGCCGACGGGCAGAACCGGCCGGTGGCGGGTGACCCGGTGCTGTTCTTCGCCTCCAGCGCCGCGCCGCTGATGACCGTGCTGCTGGACCCGTCGCGGGTGCTGGAGCGGTCCGCGCAGGCCCGGCTGGGGCTGGAGGTGGGCGGTCGGGCGGTGGAGGTCGAGCTGACCGGCGACCGGGTCGACGCGGCCGGTGTCGAGGTGCTGCTGTTCGAGGACGTGGCCCGGATCTCGCGGGCGGCGCTGACCGGGCGGTGCGCCGAGCTGGGCGGTCCGGTGACGTTGCGGGTCGGGTGGCCGCGCCCGTCGCTGGGCACGCTGGTCGACGGCAGGCTGGCGGTGGACGCGTGGTTCGAGCTGGTCACCCCGGCCGGTCCGCTGTACGCCGCGGACCCGGTGCCGCTGGCGGGTCCGGCCGGCGGGGACGGCGCGGACCTGGCCGTGGCGGGCGGCACGGCGCTGCTGCGTCCCGACGGCGGGGTGAAGGCGCGGCTGACGTCGCTGACCCTGACCTGGTGAGTCGACGCCGACCCCGGGAGCGGACCCGGACGGCGCGCTCGTCCGGACCCGTCCGAAGATCTTTCCGGCGCGGGTGTCGATCCGGCGCGCGCCCGTTCGTGTAGAGGGCGAGGAACCGACATCAGGAGGACGTCATGAGCCAGTACCTGCTCGCGGTGATCGAACCGTCCACGGGCACCCCGCCCTCGCCGGACGCGCTGGCCGCGATCATGCGCGACGTGGACGCGGTGGACGCCGACATGCGCCGGGACGGGGTGTGGGTGTTCGCGGGCGGTCTGCACGGGCCGGACTCGGCGACCACGCTGCGGCCGGGCGCCGGGGAGGTGCTCGTGGTCGACGGCCCGTTCGCCGAGGGCAAGGAGCACCTGGGCGGGTTCACGATCGTCGACGTGCCGGACCTCGACGCGGCGCTGGAGTGGGGACGCAGGCTCAGCGCGGCGACCACCCTGCCGGTCGAGGTCCGCCCGTTCCGGTGACCGACCCGGTCGCCGAGGTGTTCGGCCGCGAGTACGGGCGGTCGGTGGCCGTCCTGGTCCGCGTCTTCGGCGACATCGACATCGCCGAGGAGGCCGTCCAGGACGCGTTCGCCGAGGCCGTGCGGCGGTGGCCGGCGACGGGGGTGCCGCCGAGCCCGGCGGGGTGGATCATCACCACGGCCCGCAACCGGGCGGTGGACCGGCTGCGCCGGGAGGCCACGCGCGAGGACCGGCACGCGCGCGCCGCCCTGCTGCACGCCCGGGACGAGCCGGCGGAGGAGAGCCCGGTGACCGACGACCGACTGCGGTTGATCTTCACGTGCTGCCACCCGGCGCTGAACCCGGCCGCGCGGGTGGCGTTGACGCTGCGGCTGCTGGGCGGGTTGACCACGGCCGAGATCGCGCACGCGTTCCTGGTGCCCGAGCCGACCATGGCGCAGCGCCTGGTGCGGGCCAAGGCGAAGATCCGCGACGCCCGGATCCCCTACCGGGTGCCGGGCGAGGCGGAGCTGCCGGACCGGCTGCGGTCGGTGCTCGCGGTGGTGTACCTGGTGTTCAACGAGGGGTACGCGGCCAGTTCCGGCGACGTGCCGGTGCGCGAGGACCTGTGCGCGGAGGCGGTGCGGCTGGCCAGGTTGCTGGCCGGGCTGCTGCCCGACGAGCCCGAGGTGGCGGGGCTGCTGGCATTGCTGCTGCTCACCCACGCGCGCCGGGCGGCGCGCGTGGACGCCGAGGGCGGGCTGGTGCTGCTGGGCGACCAGGACCGGACGCGGTGGGACGGCGCGCTGCTGGCCGAGGGCCGCGAGCTGGTGCGGCGGTGCCTGCGTCGCGGCGCGCCGGGTCCCTACCAGATCCAGGCGGCGATCGGCGCGGTGCACAGCGACCCGCCACCCACCGACTGGGGACAGGTGCGGGTCCTCTACGACCACCTGCTGGAGTTCACGCCCACGCCCGTCGTGCGGCTCAACCGGGCGGTGGCGGTGGCCGAGCTGGAGGGTCCGGCGGCCGGGTTGGCGCTGGTCGACGGGCTGGACCTGCCGGGGTACGCGGTGTTCCACGCGGTGCGCGCGGACCTGCTGCACCGGGTGGGCCGGCACGCCGAGTCGGCGCGGGCGTACCGGCGGGCGATCGCGCTGTCGGGCACCGCGGCCGAGCGGGAGCTGCTGGCGCGCAAGCTCAGCGCAGTGCCCGGATCAGCTCCGCCACCTCCGCCGGGGTGAAGTCCAGGGCGGGTTCGCCGACGGTCAGCTCGATCGCGGACCGGTTCGGGTCGGGCGAGGTGGAGGCGTGTGCCGGCAGTTCGACCCCGGTCTCCTCGAGGATCCGGCGCGCGGCGGCCGTCACGGCCTCGGCCGGCGCCGGGACCAGCACGTGGAACAACGGAGTGTGCGGCACCTCGGGCACGGTGCGGGCGTAACCGTCGGCGTTGATCGCGGCGGCGAGGGCCACGGCGTGGTCGCGGTACGCGGCCATCCTCGGCAACGCCGTGTCCAGGCCGAGCAGCGCGGCGGCGGTCAGCGGCCACGCGTCGGTGACGGCGCCGCCGAGCCTGGTCCGCCACACCGAGGCCAGGTCGACCGTCTCCCGGTCCCCGGCCAGCACGGCGCCGCGCACGCCTTCGAGTCCTTTGTAGAGCGACACGTAGACGGTGTCGAACAGGGCCGCGATCCCGGCGTGCGGGCGGTCGTAGAACGGCTGCGCCTCCCACAGCCGCGCGCCGTCGAGGTGGGTCGCGACGCCGCGGTCGCGCGCCCAGGAGGTGTGCGCGACCAGGTCCTCCCACGCGGGCAGCAGACCGCCGATCTCGCGCTGGGGCAGTTCGACCAGCAGCGCGGACAGCGGTTCGCGCACGCCGTCGAGGTCGGCGAGGGTGAACAGCCGGTGGTGGTCGCCGACCGGCCGGTGCCGCAGTCCGTGCACGACCTGGTAACCCTGCTCCTCCCACAGCACGAGGTGGTTGCGCGGGTGGGCGGCGAAGGCGCGCGGGCCGAGGCGGTCGGCGTGCACGCGCAGCGCGGTCTGCTGGGCCATCGTGCCGGTGGGGAAGAACAGCGCGGCGGGCTTGCCGAGGAGGTCGGCGAGGCGTTCCTCGAGTTCCGCGGTCGGCCGGGTCGGGTGCGTGCCGGGCGGCACCCGGTCGAGCAGCGCGCGGAGTCGGGCGTGCGGGTCGCGGCGCAGCCGGGAGTGCTGGACGAGCGACCGCCGGATCTCGGGTGCCATCGGTCGAGTCTCGCGGTGTGGAAACGGGCGCGGCAACGGGATTACCGGTCGCGATACTGGGCTCATGGGAAAGTCGTACGAACGGATCGAGGGTCGACTGCGGGCGTTCATCGAGGCCCAGCCGGTGTTCTTCACCGCGACGGCGCCCCTGGCCGCGGACGGGCACGTCAACGTGTCGCCGAAGGGCCGGTCGGGGTCGTGGCGGGTGCTGGACGAGCGGCGGGTGGCGTACCTGGACTTCGGCGGCAGCCACGCCGAGACGATCGCCCACCTGCGCGAGAACGGTCGCATCACGCTGATGTGGTGCGCCTTCGACGGGCCGCCGAACATCGTGCGCGTGCACGGCGTCGGCGAGCCGGTGTTCCGCGACGACCCGAGGTTCGCCGGGCTGGTGGCGGGCTTCGGTGACGCGGACGCGCCGGGCCTGCGCGCGGTCGTGGTGGTGACCGCGACGCTGATCAGCGACACCTGCGGCTTTGCCGTGCCGTTCATGGACTACCGCGAGGAACGCACCCTCCACGCCGACCACTTCGGCCGCAAGTCCGACGAGGAGTTCCGCGCGTACTGCGAGAGCAAGGACCACAACCTCCGCTCGATCGACGGTCTCCCCGCGCTCCCCCTCCCCCTGCCACCGCGCTAGCCCTTCACCGCGACGGTGAAGCCGGCCGGCGACGGCGCGGTGGGCGCGTCGTGCAGGCGCGGGTGCACCAGCGGACGGCCGTAGCGGGCGGCGACGTCCCGCGCGCTCGGGTGGGTGGCGGTCCAGTGGTGGTCGGTCAGCCACGCGGGCAGGTCGGGCCGGGTGCCGGTGGGCAGCAGGCGGTCCACCGGGACGCCGATCCCGGCGTTCGGCGGCGGGGCGGACAGGCTCAGCGAGCGTTCCAGGGTCAGCGTGCTGCCCGGCGCGGACAGGGCGTCGACGGTGTCCAGCAGGGCGGTTTCGGCGGCCGGGGTCAGGTACTGGAGCAGGCCTTCGGCGAGCCAGGCGGTCGGTGCGGACGGGTCGAAGGCGGTCGCCGACAGCGGGGTGCGCCAGTCCGCGGACAGGTCGGCCGGGACGGTGGTGCGGGCGCAGCGCGCGGTGTCGGTGAGCACGGAGTCCTTGAACGCCAACAGGTCCGGCTGGTCGAGTTCGTACACGTGCGCGTCGGGCGGCCAGGTCAGCCGGAACGCCCGGGTGTCCAGTCCCGCGCCCAGCAGCACGACCTGGCGGGCGCCCGCGAGCGCGTCGTCCAGGAACCGGGTGCGCAGGCCGACGTAGTTCGCGCCGAGCAGCAGCAGCGTCTCGCGGCGGGTGAGCACGGCGTCGTCGGCGGGCCACCGGGTCGGGAACGGGGGCGCGGTGGGCGCGGCGTGGACGAACGCGAGCGCGAAGGGGTCGTCCACGAGCCGGTCGGCCCGGCTGGACTCGACGGCGCGGGCGGCCGCGGCGGCCACCGCGGTGAGGGCGGTTCCGGTGATCACGGGTTCCTCGCTCGGTCCAGGTAGGAGATCAGGGTGGCGACGCGGCCGGCGGGCCAGCCCAGCGCGGTCTCCAGGCGGGGGTCGGTGTGCGCGCCGTGGGTGCGCCACAGGTCGACGGCGGCGACCTTGGTGTCCTCGGTGACGTGGAAGGCGTCGCCGACGGCGTTCCACCGGGCCGCCAGGTCGGCCGACTCGGCGGCAGGGACGCCCGCGCGTTCGCGGCGGTCCAGTTCGCGCAGCAGGTCGAGCCACTCGCGGCGCAGGTCCTCGACCCGGGAGCCCAGGGCGGCCCGGCGGTCGGTGAGGGCGTCGCGCTGGTCGGCGGACAGGTGGGCGTCGAGCAGCGACTGGGCTTCCAGCGCCGCCAGCAGCCGTTCGGGTTCGGGGTCCGGGTCGGTGAGCAGGTCGGCGACCCGGGCGCGCAGTTCGGCGACGCGGCGGGCGCGGGCGTCCAGGTCGGCGAGCTGGGCGGTGAGCAGCCGGTGCAGGCCGGAGGTGTCGGCGAGCGCGTCGGCGACCCGGTCCAGCGGCATGCCCAGGTGGCTCAGGGCCCGGATCCGGTACAGCCGGCGCACGTCGTCGGGCGTGTAGCGGCGGTGACCGGCCGGGGTGCGCTCGCCGGGGCGCAGCAGGCCGATCGCGTCGTAGTGGTGCAGCGTGCGGACGGTGATCCCCGCCGCCTGGGCGAGTTCGCCGATCGTCCACCGGGTCACCGGCGCGACGCTAGCCCCTGACGTGGCGTCAGGGGCAAGTCGGCGGCCCGGTGTGGTCCGGGCCGCCGACCCGGGTGGTCAGGGGGTGAGGACGATCTTGCCGGTGGTGCGGCCCGTCTCGATCAGCCGGTGCGCCTGTGCCGCCTCGGACAGCGGGAGCACGGCGGCCAGTTCGGTGCGCAGCTTCCCGGCGGTGACGAGGTCGGAGAGGGCGAGCAGGCCCGCGCGGTCGGGTTCGCACAGCACGAACGCGGTGCGCACCCGGTCGCCCGCGGCGGCGGCGAGGGCCTCGTGGGTGGCGGCGAGCAGGGTGATCACGAGGCCGCGGTTGCGCACCGTGGGCAGCGAGCGGATGCCCGTGTCGCCGCCCACGGTGTCCAGCACCACGTCGACGTCCTCGATCACCTCGGCGAAGTCGACGGCGGTGTAGTCGACCACCTCGTCGGCGCCCAGCGATCGGACGAAGTCGTGCTTGGCGCGGGACGCGGTGCCGACGACGTGCGCGCCGAGCGCCTTGGCGATCTGCACGGCGACGTGCCCGACCCCGCCCGCGGCGGCGTGCACCAGCACCCGGTCGCCGGGGCGGACGTGCGCGGTGTCGACCAGGGCCTGCCACGCGGTGAGTCCGACCAGCGGCAGCGCCGCCGCGTGCCGGTGGTCGACGCCCGCGGGCTTGGTCGCGAACTGCCGCGCGGGCGCGACGACGTACTCCGCGTGGGCGGCGGCCCGGCGGGGGAACAGCGGCATGCCGAACACCTCGTCGCCCGGCCGGAAGAGCGTGACGCCGGCGCCGACCGCGGCCACGACGCCGGACACGTCCCAGCCGAGCGTGAACGGCGGCGACCCGATCCAGATGACCTCGGCGCGGGTCTTCGCGTCGATCGGGTTGACGCTGGTGGCGTGGACCTCGACCAGGATTTCGGTCGGCCCGGGTTCCGGGCGGTCGACGACGACCTGGCGCAGCACGTCCGGCCCGCCGAGTTCGTCCTGGGTGATGACGCGCATGGAGTTCATGATTTCGAGGATCATCGAACTCTGCACGGGCGGCCACCGGCCCGCCGGCCAACCCTCGAACGTTTCGGGCCAACCCCCCCGGCCCCGACCAGGGCCGCCGCCCCGCCGTCTCACCCGGCCGTGCGGCCGCCGCCGAGCCGTCTGCCCGCGAATCGAAGGATTGTTGAACAATCCCCTCCAGCGAGGGTTCCCTTGTTCAACAATCCTGTGGTCCGACAAGCCGCACCGGGCTTGAGGTCGTCACCGTCCGAGTTCGGGGTCAGGAGGGCTCGACCTCGATTTCCGGGTACACCTCGCCGCTCTCGGTGCGGGCGACGACATTCGCCGCGTTGGTGATGATGAAATCCTTGGAGGAGCCCGACGGTGCGTCGAGGCGCACCCGGTTGAAGCCGAGCCGGAGTTTCAGCGGGCGGTTCGAGGGGTGCACCCGCACGGTGAACTGGAACGGGAATTTCCGGCGCTCGAACTTCTCGTAATTGCGGTCGAGGATTTCCCGGTCGGGGTTCGCCCGGTAGCTCCTGACCCAATCGGCGACGGGGGCGTCGAGCGGCACGTCGTACAGGCCGTACAGCTGCTCCCAGTCGTAGCTCGGAATTTCGCCCCACAACTCGACTTCGAAGTCGACGTTCTGCACCTCGATCGGGAGCAGGGTGTGGACGCCGAGATTGACCTTGACGTGCCCGGCGGGCACCGCGGCCCGGACGGTCGCGGGCTCGGCCGACGGCGAGCCGGGGACCGCGGTCGGCGAGAGGGCGACCAGTGCGACGGACGCCAGCACGGCGGCGATGGAGATCATGACTGACCTGCCTGGGGTCGGTGGAAGGGTGCGGGGTCCGCGGCCGGGCCGGCAGTGCCGGCGACCGACCGCGGACCGCGAGGAGGAGCGGATCAGGCCTGCGAGACCGACAGGAGCACCGGCTCGAACTCGACCGGGATGTCCTTGTCGTTCTGGTCCTTGCCGCCGCCGGAGGAGCCGTTGATGACCGTGAAGTCCTTCGAGGTGCCGTTGAAGGTCAGGCGCAGCGTCTCGAAGCCGATCCGCAGGCGGGCGACGCCCCGCAGGTCCTTGGCCTTCACGTGGAAGCCGAGCCTGAAGTGCAGCTTGATCTGGGCGGTCTCCCCGAAGGTCTTCTGGAGGACGTCCTGCGAGCTGTCCTTCTTGAAGCTGACGACCCAGGCCTTCCAGCTCTCGGAGTGCTTCAGGTTGTAGACGTCGTAGATCGCCTCGTAGCTGTAGCCCGTGAGGGTCCCGTCGAGCTCGCCGTCGAGGTCGAACCCGGACGACTCGATCGTGATGCCCTTGAAGCTGCTGAAGCCGTGGAACGCCGCGACGGCGCCGGCCTTCGCGGAAGCGGGGCCGACCGGGCTGAAGGTCGTGGCGGGCGTGGCGGACGCCATTCCCGAACCGACCAGCAGGGCCAACACCGAAACCACGGAGGTGATGATCTTGCGCATGGACTATCCCCCGTATGACTACACCGCCGGGCGTGCACCCGAATGCGCCTGCCCCGAGCGGTTTCACTGACTGATACGAGGGCAACAATGGTCGATTCGAGACCGCCTCACAAGCCCTTGACACTCGTTTGAATGCAATTGTCGCACAACGGGTGCAAGACCCCTCCGACTCGGCCACGGACGGTGCGGAAAGCCTCTCCGAAGGCCTTTTATTCCTTCTGCTCCGGATATTCGACGGCACACCCAGGTCGTCCGGAATTTCCGGGAATTTGCGCCGAACCGGGTGCGCCGTTCCGGTCACCGGACTGGACCGAACAGGTTCCGGGATATTCACATCCGACCGGATGGCTCAGGTCGGATGGCCTGCGAGACCCATGGTCGCGCCGGCCGCGATCGACACACACCGTAGCCGAATGGGGAGCACCCTCGGTCACCGACTGTCACCACCCGCGATCAGGACACCTTCTCCCGGGTGGTGTGGGGCGGCGGAGGAGGGAGTCGGGGGTGTCCGCGGTGGTCGTGCGCGGTCGGGTGGACTACCGGAAAGGTGGTCCGAATCGATCACCGTCGCTCTACGCTGGCAATGCGGCAGTGGCGTCGATCACCTCGGAAGGGGGCGGTCGTGGCGGTCCAGGCTCGGCAGCGCGCGGCGGTCGTGGCACGGGTGACCGGGCTGGCGCGGAGCACGCCGGGCAGGCTGAGCGCACTGGCGCTGGCGCTGATCGCGGTGAGCCTGCTGGCGGGCGCGCTGTCGGCGTTGTCGGTGCAGGGTCGTTCGGACGCGCTGGAGGCGTTGGCCGATCGCAGCGAACCCCTGGCGTTCGCCGCGCAGGAGGTCTACCGGTCGATGGCCGACGCGGACGCGACGGCGTCCGGCGCGTTCCTCTCCGGCGGCGTCGAGTCGCCCGCCCTGCGCGCCCGCTACGAGGCGGACGTGGCGAAGGCCGCGCTCGCGCTGTCCGCCGCCACCGGCGAGTCGGCCGCCTCGTCGGGTCTCGCGGACAGCCTCGCCACCCTGTCCGGGCAGCTGCCCGTCTACACCGGACTGGTCGAGACCGCGCGCACCCACAACCGCCAGGGCAACCCCGTCGGCGCGGCCTACCTGCGCGAGGCCTCCAGCCTGATGCGCGACCGGTTGCTGCCCGCGGCCCGCCGGCTCTACGAGGTGGAGAACGCGAACGTGGTCGCGGACCTGGCGGACGCGGGTTCGCTGCCGTGGCTGGAGGTGCTCGCGGGCGTGGTGGCGCTGGCCGCGCTGCTGGTCGCCCAGCGCTACCTGACCCGCAGGACCAACCGGCTGCTCAACGTGGGTCTGGTCGCGGCGACCGCGGCCACCCTGGTGTCGCTGCTGTGGGTGCTGGTCGCGAGCCTGCTGGTGGTGTCGGACACCGCGCGCAGCACCGACAGCGCGACCGCCGTCGACCTGGCCGCCCGCGCCCGCATCGCGACCCTGACCGCGCGCGGCGACGAGACGCTCACCCTGGTCGCGCGGGGCAGCGGCGCGGCCTACGAGAAGCACTACACCGAGGCCGACGCCGAGCTGACCGACCTGTTGTCCAGGTCGCAGGCCGACGCCGCCGAGGCGCTCGGCCACCACGACCAGTGGAAGCGGGCGCACGAGCGGGTCCGCAAGGCCGACAACGACGGCGACTACACCACGGCCGTCGGCCTGGCCCTGAGCACCGGCCCGGACGGCGCGGCCGCCGCGTTCGACGCGCTGGACTCGGACCTTGTGGACGCCTTGGGCGCGCGCCGGGCCGAGCTGACCGACGCGATCGGCTCGGCCCGCGGCGCGCTGGGCGGCGCGGTGCCGGTCGTGGTGGTGTCGGCGCTGGTGGCCGCGGCGGCCTCCACGGGCGGGTTGTGGCAGCGGCTGAAGGAGTACCGGTGAACGGGACGGGGCGGTGGGGTCTGCTGCTGGGGGCGGCGCTGCTGGCGGCCGGGTGCGGCGCGGTGCCCAGTTCGGCGCCGCCGATCGGGGGCGGCTCGGCGCAGGCGCCCCGGCCCGCGGACGTCTCGGAGCTGACCGCGCCGCCCAGCACCGCCACCGCGGCGCCCGCCTCGTGCGACCCGACGGCGAGCCTGCGCCCGACCGGCCCGCTGCCCGCGGTGGGCCAGGCGCCCGCCGGGTCGACCATGGCCGACATCGTCGCGCGCGGCCGGCTGATCGCGGGCGTCGACCAGAACACCTACCTGATGGGCTTCCGCAACCCGCTCAACGGGCAGCTGGAGGGTTTCGACGTCGACATGGTCCGCGAGGTCTCCCGCGCCCTGTTCGGCGACCCCGACCGGATCCAGTTCCGGGTGCTCACCTCGGCCGACCGCGTCCCCGCCCTGGAGGAGGGCAAGGTCGACATCGTGGTGCGCACGATGACGGTCAACTGCGAGCGCTGGCAGAAGGTCAACTTCTCCACCGTCTACTACCAGGCCGGGCAGCGGGTGCTGGTGCCCACGTCCTCCGACGTCACCGGAATCGACGGGCTCGGCGGCCGGAAGGTGTGCGCCACCAAGGGTTCCAACTCGCTGGTGAACATCGCCAACGCGGCGTCGAAACCGGTGCCGGTGCAGGTCGCGGACTGGACCGACTGCCTGGTGCTGCTCCAGCAGGGTCAGGTGGACGCGGTGTCCACGGACAACCCGATCCTGGCGGGACTGGCCGCGCAGGACCCGTACACGAAGGTCGTCGGCGACCCGTTCACCTCCGAGCCCTACGGGATGGCGTTCCCCAAGGCGGACGAGGACTTCGTGCGGTTCGTCAACGCGCTCCTGGAACAACTGCGCGCCGACGGCCGATGGGCGGCCATCCACCAGCGCTGGCTCGGCACGCCGCCGGCGCCGCCCGTCGCGTCCTACCGGGACTGACCGTGGGCGCGGCGGAGGAGTTGGCGCGGTTGGTCGCCGAGGGCGACCGGGTGACGGCCGCGCTGCTCGCCATGGACGACCACCCCGGGCACCGGTTGCTGCGGGCGCACCGGCTCACCGGCGGGACCCGCGCGCGGTGGGAGCGCACCAGCACGTCGATGGCGCTGCTGTGGGAGTGGTTCGACGTGTACCGGTCGGTGCTGTCCCGGGCCCGCGACGCCGAGCCGGACGCGCTGGCCCGGCTGCTGGACGAGCCGGTGGAGCTGGACCCGAGGCCGGTGACGGTGCGGACGCTGACCGGACCGTCGACCCGGGTCGAGCGGATCACCCTGGCCGAGCTGGTCGACCGGATGCGCGAGCGGTACGCGGAGGTGACCGCCGTGCTGACCGGTGCGCACGACGCGTGGAGCGCCCGGCTGGCCGTGCTGGACCCGCTGGGCGCGACCCTGGCCGCCCTGCCCGACTCTCCGCCGGTGCTGCGGCTGCGCGAGGAGGTGGCGCGGGCGCACGCGCGCGCGGTGGGCGACCCGCTGACCCCGGACCCGGAGGTGGCGGAGCTGGCCGACCGGGTCGCGGAGCTGGCCGTCCTGGACCGCGACCTCGGCGGGCGGGTCGAGGCGATGCGGGCCAGGATCACCGAGGTGACGGCGTTGCGGGAACGGGCACGCGTGCTGCGGCCCGAGGTGGTCGCCAGGATCGCGGGCGAGCACCCGCCGGTGCCGGACGACGATCCGGGCCGGGCACTCGAGGAGCTGCGCGCGCGTTACCCGGACGTGCGCGAGGTGGACGTGGCCCGGGTGGAGTCGGCGGTGGACGCGGCGTGGGAGCGGGCGGGCGCGCTGGTGTCCCGGTTGGAGGGCTCGCTGGCGCGGCGCGCGGAGCTGCGCGGCCGGCTGGAGGCGTACCGGGCCAAGGCGAGCCGCACCGGGTTCGCCGAGGACGCCGGGTTGGCCGAGCTGTACCGGGCGGCCCAGCGGGTGCTCTACGACGCGCCGTGCGACCTGGCCGAGGGCACGAGGACGGTGAACCGCTACCAGCGGGGCGTGCTGGACAGGACGGAGGCGGGCCGGTGAACGCGTGTCCACGGCCGGGGTGCGGCGGGCGGCTCGACGACGAGGGCTTCTGCGACGCGTGCGGGTTGGAGGCGCCGGTGCCGGTGGCCACCGGGGTGTCGACCGGTCCGGGCACCGCGGCGTGGACCGGCGCGGCGTCGGGCTCGACCGCGGCGACGGGCGGTTCCGGCGGCACCCGGTCGCGGCGCGGGTCGACCCGCTCGTCGGGGCGCGGCCGGTTGGGCGCGGGCCTGGTGGAGGTGCCGCGGGTGCCCTACCGGGACCCGAAGACGGCGGTGCTGGCGAACCCGGAGGTGCCGGAGTCCAAACGGGTCTGCTCGGGCTGCCTCAAGGAGGTGGGTCGCGGCCGCGACGGGCGGCCCGGCCGGGTGGAGGGGTTCTGCGCGCACTGCGGGCACCGCTACTCGTTCACCCCCAAGCTGCGGCCCGGCGAGCTGCTGCACGACCAGTACGAGGTGCTGGGCTGCCTGGCGCACGGCGGCCTGGGCTGGATCTACCTGGCCGCCGACCACGCGGTGAGCGACCGCTGGGTGGTGCTCAAGGGCCTGCTGGACTCCGGCGACGCGGACGCGATGGCCGCGGCGGTGGCCGAGCGGCGGTTCCTGGCCGAGACCGAGCACCCCAACATCGTCAAGATCCACAACTTCGTGCAGCACGTCGACCGGCGCAGCGGCGAGCTGGTCGACTACATCGTCATGGAGTACGTCGGCGGCACGTCGGTGAAGGACCTGCTCAAGCAGCTGCGCGAGGACGGCGACGGCCGCGGCTCGCTGCCGCCCGACCAGGCGATCGCCTATGCGCTGGAGGTGCTGCCCGCGCTGGGCTACCTGCACGAGGTGGGCCTGCTGTACTGCGACTTCAAGCCGGACAACGTGATCCAGACCGAGGAGCAGCTCAAGCTGATCGACCTGGGCGCGGTCCGCCGGATCGACGACCGCAACTCCCCCATCTACGGCACCATCGGCTACCAGGCGCCGGAGATCGGCCGGTCCGCGCCCACGGTGGCCTCCGACCTGTACACGGTGGGCCGGTCGCTGGCGGTGACCGCGCTGCCCCGGTTCGACTTCCGCCGCCGGTTCAAGGAGTCGCTGCCCAAGCCGGCCGAGGCGCCGCTGCTGGCCGAGCACGACTCGTTCCGCCGGTTCCTGGAGCGCGCCACGCACCGCGACCCGGAGAGCCGGTTCTCCTCGGCGGAGGAGATGGCCGAGCAGCTGACCGGCGTGCTGCGGGAGGTGCTGGCGCAGCAGGACGGCGTGCCGCGGCCCGGGTTGTCCGGTCAGTTCAGCCCCGAGCGGCGGGCGTTCGGCGCGGACGGGGTGCCCTCGCCGGAGGCGGTGGTGGCGGGACTGCCGGTGCCGCAGGTCGACACCTCCGACCCGGCCGCGGGGTTCCTGGCCACCGCGACCACGACCGGCGACCCGGGGCACCTGGTCGAGGTGCTGCGCGCGGCGCCGGTGTCGACGGTGGAGGTGCGCGCCCAGGTGGTGCGGGCGCTGCTGGACGCGGGCCGGCACGCCGAGGCGGACGCGGAGTTGGACGCGCTGGAGGCGTTGGCCGACGACGACCCGGACAAACCGGCGTCCGACGACTGGCGGCCCTCCTGGTACCGGTCGGTGGCGGCGCTGCTGCGCGGTGACCACCGCGACGCGCGGGCCGGGTTCGAGCGGGTGTGCGACGTGCTGCCGGGCGAGGCCGCGCCGAAGCTGGCGATCGCGGTGTGCGCGGAACTGGCGGGCGACCACGCCGCCGCGGCCGACTGCTACCGGGTGGTGTGGCGCACCGACCGCTCGTACGTGAGCGCGGCGTTCGGGTTGGCCCGGGTGCTGCTGGCGGGCGGCGGGCGGGACACGGCGGTCGAGGTGCTGCACTCGGTGCCGGACACCTCGAGCCACCACGTGGCGGCGCAGGTGGCGGCGGTGCGGGCGCGGGCCGACGGCGCGGTGGAGGACCTGCTGGCCGCCGGCGAGCGGCTCGCGGCGCTGGAGCTGGACGTGGCGCGGCGGATGCGGCTGTCGGTGGAGCTGCTCGACGCGGCGCTGGCGCACGCCCGGCACGGGTCGGTCGACGGGCGCGCGAGACTGCTGGGCCACGCGGTGACCGAGCCGGGCCTGCGCGAGGGCCTGGAGCAGTGCTACCGGACGTTGGCGCGGTTGGCCGACACCCCGGAGGAGCGGATCGCCCTGGTGGACCGGGCGAACGAAGTGCGACCCCGGACGTTGGTGTGATCATGGAATCCTGTCCCGAGTGCGCGGCGCCGGTGTCGTCGCAGGACCGCTTCTGCGAGGCCTGCGGCCGCAACCTGCGCGTGCAGCGGACACCGGTGGGCGGTCCGGGCTCCCCCGCGGCGGCGCGCTGCCCGTGCGGCGGCGCCGAGTTCGACGAGGACGGGTTCTGCGCGCGGTGCGGCCGGGTCCGCCCGGCGGGCCGGGACCGGGCCGAGTTCTCCTTCCCCGGCGTGGCCGGGGTGACCGACCGGGGCAGGCGGCGGGCGCGCAACGAGGACTCGCTGGCGTTCGGCCGGGTCCGCAAACGCGGCGTGGTGGCCGCGGTGGTGTGCGACGGGGTCGCCTCGTCGGAACGCGCCGAGCAGGCCTCGCAGCTCGCCGTGGACACCGCGTTGGACGTGCTGCTGACCGCCATGCAGTCCGGCGGGGACCCCGAGCAGGCCACCGTCGACGCCGTCCTCGCCGCGGACGCCGCGGTGTCCCGGCTGGCCCGCGCGGAGGCCGCCGACGTCGCGCCGTCGTGCACCTACGTGTCGGTGGTGCTGACCGAGGAGACCGCGACCGTCGGCTGGGTCGGCGACAGCCGCGCCTACCTGGTCGGCGAGGCGGGCGCGACCCGGTTGACCACGGACGACACCTGGGCGGCGCAACTGGTCGCGGACGGCGTGATCACCGCGGAGGAGGCGCTGACCGACCGGCGCGCGCACGTGCTGTCGCGGTGGCTGGGCGCGGACTCCGGGTTGGAGGCGCCCCGGACGATGACCTTCCGGGTGGAGACGCCGAGCCTGCTGGTGCTGTGCAGCGACGGGTTGTGGAACTACCTCCCGGAGCCGGAGGACCTGCTGGAGGTGCTGCCGCGCGGTGTTCCGCCGGTGGAGGTGGCGCGGGAACTGGTCGAGGTGGCGCTGAAGTCCGGCGGCCACGACAACATCACGGTCGTCGTAGTCCAACTGCGGGGTGGCAATGGCGCTTGAGTTCGGGGTCGAGGTCTACCAGAACGAGTACCTGCCGGAGGGGTCGGCCGACGTCGACGCGATCGTCACGGTCACCGCGAGCGGCGCGGAGAAGTCCGGCCCGGTGGCGGCGGGCGACGTGGCGCAGGTGCTGATCGTGGACACCTCCGGGTCCATGCGCTACCCGCCGACGAAGCTGGCCGCGGCCAAGCAGGCCACCGCCGCGGCCATCGACACGCTGCGCGACGGGGTGTCGTTCGCGGTCGTCGCCGGCACCGAGCGGGCCCGCGTGGTGTACCCGGACGCGCGGGAGGCGCTGACCGTGGCGAACGACCGGACCCGCGCGGCGGCCAAGCGGGCGGTGGAGCGGCTGCGCGCGGACGGCGGCACGGCCATGGGCCAGTGGCTGACCACCGCGGACCGGCTGTTCGCCCGGCACACCGGTTCGCTCAAGCACGCGATCCTGCTGACCGACGGCCAGAACCAGCACGAGACGCCCGAGCAGCTCACCCGGGTGCTGGAGCAGGTGGGCGGCCGGTTCACCGGCGACTGCCGCGGCGTGGGCACCGACTGGCAGGTCGGCGAGCTGCGCCGGATCGCCGAGGTGCTGCTGGGCACCGTGGACATCGTGGTGGACCCGGCGGACCTGGCCGAGGACTTCCGCTCGATGACGTCCTCGGCGATGGACAAGGCGGTGGCCGGCGTGTCGCTGCGGCTGTGGACCCCGGAGAACGCCGAGGTGCTGTTCCTCAAGCAGGTCTCGCCGCAGCTGGTGGACCTGACCGGCAAGCGGGTGGCGGGCGCGCCGCGCACCGGCGACTACCCGACGGGCGCGTGGGCGGGCGCGGAGAGCCGCGACTACCACCTGTGCGTGCGGGTGCGACCGGCCGGTGTGGGCGACCGGATGCTGGCCTCGCGGGTGAGCCTGCTCGACGCGGCGGGGACGGTGCTGGGCCAGGGCCGGGTGCTGGCGGTGTGGACCGACGACACCGCCCTGTCCACCCGGCTCAACGCGGAGGTCGCGCACTACACCGGCCAGGCCGAGTTGGCCTCGGCGATCCAGGAGGGGTTGGAGGCGCGCAAGGTCGGCGACGTGGAGACGGCGACGGCCAAGCTGGGCCGGGCGGTGAAGCTGGCGCACGAGTCGGGCAACGCCGACACGTCCCGGCTGCTGGCGAAGGTGGTGGACGTGGAGGACGCGCCCACCGGCACGATCAAGCTGCGCGCGCGGGTCGCCGACGAGGACGAGATGACGCTGGACACCCGGTCGACGGTGACCAAGCGGGTCGGGAAGGGCTGAGCCGATGGCGAGGTGTCCGGCGGGCCACGACTCCACCACCGACGACTACTGCGACGTGTGCGGCGCGCCCATGGAGGCGCCGCCGCCCGCGCCGCGGGCCCACGACTGCGCGGCGTGCGGCGCGGTGCGGGTGGGCCGGTTCTGCGAGGAGTGCGGCCACGACTCGCTCACCCCGCCGCCCGCCGCCCCGCCCCAGGCCCTCTCGTGGCACGTGTCGGTGGAGGCGGACCGGGCCTACTTCGAGCGCGTGCTGGCCGTGGACGGCCCGGACGCCTCCGCCGTGGGCTTCCCGGAGTTCTGCCCGCCGCGCCGATTCGAGCTGTCCGGCCAACGGGTGTCGATCGGCCGCCGGAGCCGGTCGCGCGGCCTGGTGCCGGACGTGGACCTGACCGGCCCGCCGGAGGACCCGGGCGTGTCGCACAGCCACGCGCTGCTGGTCGCCTCGGCCGGCGGGTGGTCGGTGGTGGACCTGGGCTCGACCAACGGCACCACGGTGAACGAGGGCGAGGACCCGTTGCGCCCCAACGTGCCGCGGCCGCTGGCCGACGGCGACCGGGTGCACCTGGGCGCGTGGACCACCCTGACCCTGCGCCGCGGGTAGCACCGCGTCGGCCGGTGGGGCGCACCTGTCCGGATGGCTCGGCTCTCGAAGGCTTCGACCGCTGGTCGACCGGCGGGTGCCGAAGAACGCGCCGGCCTACCCCGGCGGTGCGGATCACCGACGAGAACGACCGCGTCCACAGCGTGTTCGGCACGACCCACGAGGGACCGGCGTCCGCCGCCGGCTCGCGGAGGTGGGGCCGGGCCTGCGGAGTTGGCGAGCGGTTAGCGACCCCGGTTTAGCCTCGAATTGTTCGACGGTGAATTCGGGGAGGGGTTTCCGTGGGCGACGCGGTGGATCTGGTGTTGGCGCAGTGGCGGGTGGAGCGGCCGGACGTGGACACCTCGCCGATGGCGGTGCTGGGGCGGGTGACCCGGCTGTCGCGGCTGTTGGAACGGGATCTGAAGGACTTCCTGGCGTGCCACGACGTCGAGGTGGGCGAGTTCGACGTGCTGACCACGCTGCGCCGGGAGGGCAGCGGCCGCGGCCTGACGGCGGGTGCGTTCCTCACCGGGTCGCTGGTCACGGCGGGCGCCATCACCAACCGGATCGACCGGATGCGCTCCAAGGGTCTGGTCGAACGCCGGCCCGACCCGGGCGACCGGCGCGCGGTGCGCATCAGGTTGACCCCGCGCGGCCGGGACCTGGTGGACGACCTGCTCGCCGCGCACATGAGCAGGCAGGCGGCGCTGCTCGAACCGCTGGACGCCGACACCCGCGCGGTGCTCGTCGGCGGTCTGCGCTCGTTGTTGCAACGCTGCGAATGACGGGGTGTCAGCCGGCGGTCAGGGTGCCGTCGAGCAGGGCGAGCAGGCGGTCCCAGTGGCGTTGCGTCCCGGCGGGGTCGAAGGCGTCGGTGTCGGCCATGGTGAAGCCGTGGACGGTGCCGGGGTAGATCTCGGAGGTGTGGTCGACACCCGCGGCGTCGAGTGCCCGGTTCAGCTCGCCGAGCGCCTCGGGCGTGAGATCGGTTGCGGCGTGGCCGAAGTGAGCCCGGGCGGTGAGTCCGGCGAGGCTGTCGGGCCCGTCGGCGCCGACCGGGGCGTGGAATCCGGCGACGGCGGCCACCAGGCCCGGGTGGGCCACGGCGGTGCGCACCGCGAGCAGGCCGCCGACGCAGTAGCCGGTCACCGCGACCGGTCCGCCGGCCACCTCGGACTGGGCGGTGAGGAACCCGAGGTAGGCGTCGGCGTCGCTCAGCACGCGGTCGACGGTGTGCTCGCGGATCAGGGGCATCAGCCGGGCGATGATCGCGGTCCGGGCCTCGCCCCCGATGTGCTCGGGGAGCTCCACCACCGGCGCCGGGCCGTGCCGGTAGAAGAAGTTCGGCACGAGCACGTAATACCCGTGCCCGGCCAACTCGAGTGCCATCTCCCGCAGCACGGGCCGATCGCCGAAGGCGTCCCCGTACATCAGCACCCCGGGGTGCCGGCCGCCCCGGTCGGGGACGGCGGCGAACGCGTCGGCCACACCGTCGGCGGTGGGGATCCGCAAGGTCTTGATAGGCACGGCTTCTCCTGTCGTGGGTCGACCTGTCGAGCGGGTGATCGACACGCCGGAGACGTGGTCCCACCCGACCGGCGCCGGAGCACCTCGTCCGCCCCGTCGGCGGACGAGGTCACCGCGGGATGGCGTCCAGGGCTTTGAACACGCGCTTGTCCGACACGGTGTAGCGGGTGCCGATGGTCTGGGCGAAGTAGCTCAGGCGCAGTTCCTCGATCATCCACCGCACCTCGTCCAGCCCGTCCTGCGGCTCGTCGGCGGGCAGCGCGGCGCGCAGTTCGCGGTACTCGGCGTGCACCTCGTGGACGCGGTCCATCCACTCCCGGTCGCGGGCCACGTTGGTGCCGAGCTTCTCCAGCCGGCGCGCGATGCCCTGGAGGTACCGCAGCACGTCGGGCAGCCGGTCCGCGCCGGCGCCGGTGACGAAACCGTCGTGCACCAACCCGGCCAGCTGCGCCCGCACGTCGGCCAGCGACTCCTCGAACACCGCGCCGCGCACGCCCGCGATCCGCAGCTCCACGTCCTGCGCGGCCTCCAGCACCCGCCGCACCTGGCGCACCACGTCGAACACCGCCTCGCCCAGGCCGCGGCGCACGTGCTCCACCAACGCCTTGAACGCCTTCTCGTTCCACACCGGCGCGCCCGCCTCGTGCATGAGCCTGTCGACCGCGGCGGAGATGCAGTCGGCCAGCAGCGGCGCGACACCACCGTGCGGGTTGCGCGTCAACGCGAGCTTCTCGGCGTTGTCCAACCCGCGCTGCAACAACTTCACCGGCGACGGCACGGCCAGCAGCACCAGCCGCCGCACCCCGCGCCACATCGCGTGCCGCTGCCGGCCCGGGGTGTCGAGGATCTCCACCGCGACGCTGTCGCCCTTGTCCACCAACGCCGGGTAGGCCGTCACCACGATCCCGGACTGGGTGCGCCGCACCGACTTCGGCAGCTCGCCGAGGTCCCACGTGGTCACCCCGGTGCGGGCCAACCCCGATGCGGCCGCGGCGAGCGACTCGCGCAGCCGGGCCTGGAGCTTGCGCTTGAGCACGCCCAGGTCCTTGCCGGTGGCCAGTTCCCGGTCGTTCTCGTCCACCACCCGGAAGGTCAGCTTGAGGTGCTCGGGCACCTGGTCGAGCTGCCACTCCTCGCGCGGCACGACCACGCCGGTCAGCTCCCGCAGCCGCCGTTCCAGCGCGGGCAGCAGCGGCTCGTCGGCCTTGATGCCCGCCAACGCCGCGTTCGCCACGTCCGGCACCGGCACGAAGTTGCGCCGGATCGGCTTGGGCAGCGACCGGATCAGCGCGATCACCAGGTCCGTGCGCATGCCCGGCACCTGCCAGGACAGCGAGTCCTCGGGCAGCGTCGTCAACGCGGGCAGCGGCAACCGCACCGTCACCCCGTCCGCGGCCACGCCCGGCTCGAACCGGTAGGTCAGCGGCAACGTCAACCCGCCGCGCGACAACTCGTCGGGGTAGGCGTCCGGTGTCACCTCGGCGCGCTCGTTGACCAGCATCGCCTTGTCGAACGTGAGCAGCTCCGGGGTGTCCCGCGAGGCCTTCTTCCACCACGAGTCGAAGTGCCGCACCGACACCACGTCCGCGGGCACCCGCTGCTCGTAGAACTCGTAGAGCGTCTCGTCGTCCACGACGATGTCCCGCCGCCGCGCCCGGTTCTCCAGCTCGGCGACCTCCTCGAGCAGCTCCCGGTTGCGCTGGAAGAACCGGTGGTGCGTGGTCCACTCCCCCTGCACCAGCGCGTGCCGCAGGAACAGGTCCCGCGCCAACTCCGGATCCACCCGCCCGTAGTCGACCTTGCGGGCCGCCACGATCGGCACCCCGTACAGGGTCACCCGCTCCATCGCCACGACCGCGCCGCGCCGCTGCTCCCAGTGCGGCTCGCTGTAGGACCGCTTCACCAGGTGCGCGCCGAGCTTCTCGGCCCACTCCGGCTCGATCCTCGCCACGATCCGGCCCCACAGCCGGGAGGTCTCCACCAGCTCGGCGGCCATCACCCACTGCGGCGGTTTCCGGAACAGCGACGAGCCGGGGAAGATCGCGAACTTCGCGCTGCGCGCGCCCAGGTACTCCGTCGACCCCCGCCTGCCCGCCTCGCGCTTGGGCACGTCCTTGAGCCCGATGTGCGAGAGCAGACCCGCCAGCAGCGACAGGTGCACGTTGCGCGGGTCCGCGGGCTCCTCGTTCACGTGCACGCCCAGCGTCTTGGCCACCTGCCGCAGCTGCGTGTAGACGTCCTGCCACTCCCGCACCCGCAGGTAGTTCAGGAACTCCGCCCGGCACAGCCTGCGGAACTGGTTGGAGGACAACTCCTTCTGCCGCTCCCGCACGTGCTGCCACAGGTTCAGGTAGGCCACGAAGTCCGACTCCGGGTCCTTGAACCGGGCGTGCTGCTCGTCGGCGGCCTGCTGCTTGTCCGACGGCCGCTCGCGCGGGTCCTGGATGGACAGCGCCGCCGCGATCACCATCACCTCGCGCACGCACCCGTTGCGGTCGGCCTCGATCACCATCCGCGCGAGCCTCGGGTCCACCGGCAGCTGCGCCAGCTTGCGCCCCAACGGGGTCAGCTTCTGCTCACCCGGCACGATCGCGCCCAGCTCCTGCAACAGCTGCACGCCGTCGTTGATGTTGCGCGCCTCCGGCGGCTCCACGAACGGGAACGCCGCGATGTCGCCCAACCCGATCGAGGTCATCTGGAGGATCACCGACGCCAGGTTCGTCCGCAGGATCTCCGGATCGGTGAACTCCGGCCGCGACAGGAAGTCGTCCTCGGTGTAGAGCCGCACGCAGATGCCCTCCGACACCCGCCCGCACCGGCCCTTGCGCTGGTTCGCCGACGCCTGCGACACCGGCTCGATCGGCAGCCGCTGCACCTTCAACCGGTGGCTGTACCGGGAGATCCGCGCCGTGCCCGGGTCCACCACGTACTTGATGCCCGGCACCGTCAACGACGTCTCCGCCACGTTCGTCGCCAGCACCACCCGCCGCCCCGAGTGCGGCTGGAACACCCGGTGCTGCTCGCCGAAGGACAACCGCGCGTACAGCGGCAGGATCTCCGTGTTCCGCAGGTCGGAGGCGGCCAGCGCGTCGGCGGTGTCCCGGATCTCCCGCTCGCCGGACAGGAACACCAGCACGTCGCCCGGCCCCTCGGCCTGCAACTCCCGCACCGCGTCGCAGATCGCCTGCGTCTGGTCGCGGTCCGGGTCGGCGTCCTCGTCGTCCGGGTCCACCACCGGCCGGTACCGCACCTCGACCGGGTACGTCCGACCCGACACCTCGATCACCGGCGCGTCACCGAAGTGCCGCGAGAACCGCTCCGGGTCGATCGTCGCCGACGTGATCACGACCTTCAGGTCCGGCCGGCGCGGCAGCAGCTGCTTGAGGTACCCGAGCAGGAAGTCCACGTTGAGGCTGCGCTCGTGCGCCTCGTCGATGATGATCGTGTCGTAGCGCGACAGCATCCGGTCGTTCTGGATCTCCGCCAGCAGGATGCCGTCGGTCATCAGCTTGACCAGCGTGTCGTCGCCCGAGTGGTCGGTGAACCGGACCTTGTACCCGATCGCCGAACCCAGCTTCGTGCCCAGCTCCTGCGCCACCCGCTCGGCCACCGTGCGCGCCGCCAGCCGGCGCGGCTGGGTGTGCCCGATCTGACCCACCACGCCGCGACCCAGCTCCAGGCAGATCTTCGGCAGCTGCGTCGTCTTGCCCGACCCCGTCTCGCCCGCCACGATCACCACCTGGTGGTCCCGGATCAGCGCCGCGATGTCGTCCTTGCGGGCGCTCACCGGCAACTCGCCCGGATAGGTGATCCTCGGTACGGTCTCGCGGCGCAGCGCGACCCGCAGCTCCGCCTCCTCGATCTCGGCCAGTACCTCGGCCTCGACCGCCGAACGGGCCTTGCCGTCGCGGACCTTGCGGGCGCCGTCGAGCCGGCGGCTCAACCGGCGCCGGTCCCTCGACATCAGCCCGGACAGGCGTTCGTGCAGGTCGGCGTGCGCGGTGGTGTTCATACTGCGACCGATGATATCGGGGGCCGCCGCACCCGGCCGCCGAATATCCGGTGGCACCGCGCACGTCCGCGCTCCGGTGTGGACACCGGAGCGGGTGGGCGGCGCGCGGGCCGGCACCGGGTCACCCGGCGGCACGCCGCCCGTCCCCCGACGTCACCGGCGCCCCGCGCCCGCGCACCGCCCACCACCTACCGGCGGGCCAACCCGCCGCCCGCGCGCACCCCCGCGACCACCTCCGCCAGGTGCGCCATCGACGCGCGGTGCAGGTTCGGGCCCAGGCTCACCCGCGCCACACCCCACCGCGCCACCGCCGCCGGCGTCGGGTCGCCGGGACGGTGCAGCACGTTCACCGGGCCGCCCACGTCCGCCACGAACCGCGCCACCAGGTCCACCGGCAGCAAGATCGGGAACACGCAGTCCGCGCCCGCCGCCAGGTACGCCCGCGCCCGCGCCACCGCGTCGTCGTACCCGCCCTCGCCGCCGCGCAGGAACACGTCCACCCGCGCGTTGATCACCAACTCCGGATCCGCCTCCCGCACCGCGCGCAGCAACGCCACCTGCTCCCACGACCCGACCAACCCCCCGGTCGCCGGATCGGAGTCCTCCAGGTTGCACCCCACCGCGCCCGCCGCCGCCAACCGCTCGGCCAGCACCGCGCCCGGCAACCCGTACCCGCGCTCCACGTCCGCGGTCACCGGCACGTCCACCGCCCGCGCCACCCGCGCGACCACGTCGAACACCTCGTCCGCCGACGCGCCCACACCACCCGCGTACCCCAGCGCCTCGCACACCGCGTGACTCGCCGTCGCCACCGCCGGGAACCCCGCGTCCGCCACCACCCGCGCCGACGCCGCGTCCCACACGTTCGGCAGCACCAGCGGATCACCCGGCACGTGCAGCGCCCGCAGCGCCGCCGCGCTCACGGCAGCGGCCACGCGCGCGACGCCGCCGCCACCCGGTTCCAGGTGTTGATCGTCGCGATCACCCACAGCAGCTCGGTCAGCTCCACCTCGGAGAACACCGCCGCCGCGGCGGCCCACACCTCGTCGGACACCGGGCCGTCCGCCAGCCGCGTCACCGCCTCGGTCAACCCCAGCGCCGCGCGCTCCCGCTCGGTGTACAGGTCCGCCTCCCGCCACACCACCAGCAGGTCCAGCCGCCGCTGCTCCTCGCCCTCCTCGCGGGCGTCGGTGACGTGCAGGTCCACGCAGTACGCGCAGCCGTTGACCTGCGAGGCCCGCAACCGGACGAGCTCCTGCACCGAACCCTCCAGCGAGGACTCGCGCGAGGCCTTCTCCAAACCCTTCATCGCCCGCGTCATGTGCGGCGCCAACCTGTCGGCGGCCACTCGAATCGTCATGCACCGCAACCTATTGGGTCCATTGGCCTACCGATAAGGTCCAATACCGTGTCACCGCACTGGGCCACTTCCGGCGTCGACCTGCACCTCGACCTCGACCCCGCCACCGGACGCCGCGCCGGCCTCGAACGCGCGCTCCGCGACGCCGTCCGCGCCGGCCGCCTCGCGCCCGGCGCCCGCCTGCCCGCCACCCGCGCCCTCGCCGTCGAACTCGGCCTCGCCCGCAACACCGTCGCCGCCGCCTACGACCAACTCGTCGCCGAGGGCTACCTCACCGCCCACCGCGGTGCCGGCACCCGCGTCGCCACCCTCTCCCCACCACCCGGTCCACCCGCGCGACCCGCCCGCGCCACCACACCGCGCCACGACCTGCGCCCCGGCCGACCCGACCCCACCTCGTTCCCCACCACCGCGTGGATCCGCGCCACCCGCCGCGCACTCACCTCCGCGCCCGCCGACGCCTTCGGCTACGGCGACCCCCGCGGCCGCGTCGAACTCCGCACCGCGCTGGCCGACCACCTCGGCCGCACCCGCGGCGTCCACGCCACCCCCGACACCGTCGTCGTCACCAACGGCTACGTCCAAGCCCTCGCCCTCCTCGCCGGCGTCCTCGACGGACCCTTCGCCCTCGAAGACCCCGGCCTCGCCCTGCACCGCGACGTCGTCCGCCGCGCCGGCCGCACCGTCGTACCCCTCCCCGTCGACCACCACGGCGCCCACCACCTCCCCGACCACGTCGCCGCCGCCGTCCTCACCCCCGCGCACCAGTTCCCCACCGGCGTGCCCCTGCACCCCGAACGCCGCCACGCCCTCACCGCCCGCGCCCGCGCCACCGGCGCGCTCCTCCTCGAAGACGACTACGACGGCGAGTTCCGCTACGACCGCCAACCCCTCGGCGCACTCCAAGGCACCGCGCCCGACCACGTCGCCTACGCCGGCAGCACCGCCAAAACCCTCGGACCCGGCATCCGCCTCGGCTGGCTCGTCCTCCCACCCCACCTCGTCGACCCCGTCGCCCGGGCCAAACGCGACACCGACCACCAAACCGACGTCATCGGCCAACTCGTCCTCGCCGACCTCATCACCAGCCACGCCTACGAACGCCACATCCGCGCCCGCCGCACCACCTACCGCCGCCGCCGCGACCTCCTCGTCCAACGCCTCCGCGGCCACCACCTCCACGGCGTCTCCGCCGGACTCCACACCCTCCTGCACCACCCCGACGAAGACCACGTCCTTGCCCTCGCCCGCGCCGAGGGACTCGCCCTCGGCGCCCTC
The DNA here is from genome assembly GCF_040642015.1 of Actinosynnema sp. NPDC020468. Classification (NCBI taxonomy): domain Bacteria; kingdom Bacillati; phylum Actinomycetota; class Actinomycetes; order Pseudonocardiales; family Pseudonocardiaceae; genus Actinosynnema; species Actinosynnema sp. NPDC020468. The sequence continues at coordinate 57,083 of NZ_JBFAEO010000031.1, read as the reverse complement.
CGCGACTACCACCACCACCCCGACCCCCACGCACCCGGCGGCATCGTCATCGGCTACGGCGCGCCCGCCGACCACGCCTACCGCAACGCCCTCGACGCCCTCGACCGCGTCCTGCGCGCCGCCGACCGGACACCCGCCGCAACCACAAACCGCCGTTCGGCGGATACCGAACACGGCAAGCGCTGATGAGGTAGACCTTGCGATGAGTCGGGGGACCATCGAGGGGGAGATCGTTTGTTCCAACCCGTGCCGGTGCCGGCACTGCCACCCAGCACCGCACTGGCCGACCTGGCCACCACCGGCGACGACCACGCCTGGCTCGCGGGCACCACCGGCGTCTTCACCAGCAGACCCTCCGCGCCCCTCGTGCTGCGCTGGAACGGCACCGCCTGGACCCGTGAAGACCTACCCGACCTGCCCACCGCCGCCAGCCTCGCCGGCATCTCCGCCAGCGCCCCCGACGACGTCTGGGCACTCGGCAACAGCGCCGGCCACCCACTCCTGCTCCACTACGACGGCACCGCCTGGCGCCGACACGACCTGCCCGCCATCGGCTGGGCCCGCGCCGTCCTCGCCCTCGCCCCCGACGACGTCCGCGTCCTCGGCGCCGGCCGCGACACCCTCCACTGGACCGGCCACGCCTGGACCCGCCACCCCACCCTCGCCTCCGACCGCGAAGGCCTCCACACCCTCGCCGCCACCGGACCCCACGACATCTGGGCAGGCGGCGCCGGACTCGCCGGCGTCGGACCCGGCACCTACGAATACCCCGTCCTCCTGCACTACGACGGCCACCACTGGACCGACCGCCGCGGACCACGCCTCGACCACGGCCACATCACCCGCCTCGCCGCCACCGCCCCCGACGACGTCTGGCTCGGCCACGTCCACAACGCCGACGGCCTCCACATCCACCACTACGACGGCCACCACTGGACACCCGTCCCCGCGCCCACCGACCCCGGCCGACTCAGCCTCCACGGCGTCGCCGCCCGCTGGACCTGGGGCGTCCGCGCCAACCGCCGCAGCTTCGAAACCCACCCCGCCTACCACCACTGGACCGGCGACGAGTGGACACCCGTCCCCCTCCCCGACCACCTCGCCCGAACACCCGCCTCCCACGTCGGCCTCGCCACCGCGCACCACGTGACCTGGGCCTACCTCAAGACCGCGGCAGGCGTCCACGTCCTGCGCCACACTGCGTCGTGAACCTCACCGTCCTCGGCACGGCCACCCCCTACCCGCGCCCTGACCAGGCCTGCTCCGGCTACCTGCTCACCGCGGGCGACACCACCGTCTGGATCGACGCCGGACCCGGCACCCTCGCCAACCTCCAACGCCACGTCCGCCCCGACCACCTCACCGCCATCTGGATCTCCCACACCCACGCCGACCACACCGCCGACCTCCTCGCCGCCTACTACGCACTCCGCTTCGGCGACCTCCCACCCACCCGCGTCCCCCTCTACGGCCCACCCGGCCTCGCCCACCGCCTCGAGACCTTCCTCGCCGCCGCCCGACCCAACCCCGCCGCCGACGCCTTCGACATCCACGAACTCACCGACGGCCACACCGCCCACGTCGGCGACCTCGAACTCACCAGCCTCGCCGTCGACCACGGCCTACCCGCCTTCGGCCTCCGCGCCCGCGCCGACGACCGCGTCCTCGGCTACTCCGGCGACACCGCGCCCTGCGCCGCCCTCGACCGCATCGCCGACGCCGACCTCCTGCTCTGCGAAGCCGGAACCGGCCCCCACCACTGCACCGTCGCCGACGCCGTCCACGCCGGCCGCCACGCCGACCGGTACCTGCTCACCCACCTCGGCGAGCACCCCGGCGACGCCCCCGTCGCCCGCCAAGGCGCGACCTACCCCGTCTGACCCCACAATCGAGGGGGTGATCAAGCTGACCGCGACCGTCCTCGACGCACCCGACCCCCGAGCCCTCGCCCGCTTCTACCGCGACCTGCTCGGCTGGCCGCTCGTCCACGACGAACCCGACTGGGCCACCCTGCGCCCCACCGACGGCGGCCCCGGCCTGTCCTTCCAGGCCGAACCCCGCCACGTCCGCCCCGTGTGGCCCACCACCACCGACCACCCCGGCATGCAACTGCACCTCGACATCGAGGTGGACGACCTCGACGCCGCCTGCGACCTCGCCCGCTCGCTCGGCGCCCGACCCGCCACCCACCAGTTCCAGGACGACGTGCGCGTCTGGCTCGACCCCGCAGGCCACCCCTTCTGCCTCTGGATCCGCACCTGATGTCAACCCCCACCACCCCCGCGGCGTGTTAGTGGCGTGACGACCGTCGACGAACCCGTCGCCGACCTGTTCCGCCGCGAGAAACCCGGACTCCTCCGGCTCGCCGCGCTGCTCGTCGGCGACACCGCGCAGGCCGAGGACGTCGTGCAGGACGCCTTCGTCGCCGTGCACCGCCGCTGGGACCACCTCGACCACACCACCGCCGCCGGCTACCTCCGCGTCGCCGTCGTCAACGGCTCCCGCACCGTCCACCGCGCACGGGCCCGCCTCGCCCGGCACCTCACCCGCACCACCCGCGACCAGGACGCACCCGCCGCCGACACCGCGCTCCTGGTCGCCGAGGAACACCGCGAGGTGCTGCGCGCGGTGCGCCGACTGCCCCGCAGGCAACGCGAAGTCCTCGTGCTGCGCTACTGGTCGGGGCTCAGCGAGGCCGAGATCGCCGCCACCCTCGGGGTGTCCCGCGGCACCGTCAAGACCAGCGCCTCCCGCGCGCTCGCCACCCTCCACCGACGACTGGGAGCCCACCGTGACTGACGGCGAGAGGACCGACGTCGAACACCGGGTCGCCGCCGCCTTCGCCGCCGCGGCCCGCGCCGTCGACGTGACACGGCCGGCCGAACGCCCGGCGCCCGCACGCCGCGTCCCGCCGCCGGTCGGCGTCGCCGCGACGGTCCTGCTGCTGTGCGGGAGCCTGCTCGCCCTCGTCACCGTGTTCGGCCGGCAGACCGACGAACTCCGGCTGCCACCCGCCGCGGTCACCACGACCCGACCGCCGCTCGCCGTGATCGACCCCTTCGAGCTGCACACCCACTGCGGCATCCGCGAAACCCGGATCGGCGACCGCTACTACGAGGCCGACCCGGTGCTGGACGACGGCGCCGGCAACCCGCCCTCGGGCTGGGCCAACCCGTCCCAGGTCGGAGTCATGACCGTGACCGGCGAGACCGAGGCGGTGTTCACCGACGCGGCGGGCCACACGGCGCGGTTCCGGCTGCGGCCGGGCGCGACCGCGTTCCTCCGGCTGTGCGAGTAGCGCGGTCAGCCGATCGCGCGGGTGATCGAGTCCAGCACGCCCGGGAACCGGTGCTCCATCTCGTCGCGGCGCAGCTCGTGGGTGCGGTAGCTGCCCTGCGGTGTCACCCGCAGCACGCCGGCCTCGCGCAGCACCTTGAGGTGGTGCGACAGGGTCGACATGCTCACCGGCACGTCGAACTGCCCGCACACGATGCCGCCCGAACGGGCCAGCTCGCCGACGATGCGCAACCGGATCGGGTCGGCGAGCGCGCTGAGCACCGTGGCCAGTTGGAGTTCCCTCACGTCCGGGTGCTGTAGAGCGCGCATGACCTCGCATAGTAGCGAGTGGACGAGAGGAGTGAAGCCAGTCTTCACTGAAATAATCGAAGCCACTAACCGTGTTAGGGTGATCAGGTGACCCTGCCGGAGCCGGTGCGTGCCGGGCTGGACCGCGTGACGCACGGAGCGCTGGTCGACTTCGCCGCCCTGGACCAGGTGCGGCGGCGCTTCGACGAGGAGCAGGCCTCCTCCCTGCGCGCCTACCTCAGCGCCGCCCAGTCCCCCAACACGCTGCGCGCCTACCGCTCGGACTGGGTGGGCTGGGCCGGCTGGTGCGAGGCCGAGGGCCGCCAGGCGCTGCCCGCCGACCCGGTCGACGTCGCGGTGTACCTCGCGGTGGCCGCGGACGCGGTCAAACCCGACGGCTCGCCCGCGTTCAGCCCGTCCACCCTGGAGCGCAAAGCCGCCGCGATCGCCGCCGTGCACGCCTCCGCCGGGCTCCCCTCCCCCACCCGGTCCGACGTCGTGCGGCTGACCCTGCGCGGCGTCCGGCGGACCCGGCGCGCCCAGCCCCGGCGCAAGCGGCCCGTGCTGCTGGCCACCCTGGAGGCGCTGCTCGCCGAACGGCCGCCGCAGGGCTGGCCCACCGGCGCCGCCCGCCGCCGGGACGCGCTGCTGCTGCTCGTCGGGTTCGCGGGCGCGCTGCGGCGCAGCGAACTGGCCGCCCTGCGGCTGGAGGACGTGACGGTCGACGTCGACCCGCGCACCCACGAGCCGCTGCTGCTGGTCGAATTGGGCGTGACCAAGACCGACCAGACCGGCGCGCACCGGCAGCGCGTGGTCCTGCCGCGCGGCGCCCGCCGGCACACCTGCCCGGTGTGCGCGTTCGCCGACTGGGCCGACGCCCTCGGTGCCGCCGACCTGCGGGCCTACCTGGAGGACGCGGTCGAGAGCACCGTGCACCGCTGCCACTCCTACCGGCCGGGACCGCTGTCCGGGCCGCTGTTCCCGGCGGTCAGCAGGCACGGCCGGATCGGTGGGAAACCCATGTCGGACAAGGCGGTCTCGGACGTGGTGAAGCGGTACGCGCTGCGCGCCGGGCTCGATCCCGCGCTGTTCGGCGGCCACTCGCTGCGCGCCGGGTTCGCCACCCAGGCCGCGCTGGGCGGCGCGAGCGACCGGGAGATCATGCGCCAGGGCCGCTGGACCAACTCCCGGACCGTGCACCGGTACATCCGGACGGCCAACCCGCTCGAGGACAACGCTGTCACCCGTCTCGGACTGTGACCCAGAGCGCACGGAGAGTTGTTAACTGTAAACACGACCCCGCCGTGCGGTGTGGGCCGAAAGGCCCTGGACGAATGCGCTGGACGAACTCTTGCCGGCTGTTGTTCGATTCGTGTTTCCACACAGTTTGAGCTGCGGTTATGCGGCTAAATCGATCGTTGCTCACCCCTGCTGACCTGCACCGGGCCCGGACCGGCCAAGTCCGTTCGGCGCTCGGCGGACCATTTACCCGGCGTTTCACGGCCATACGATCAGTCCACCTGGTCGTCCGCCCCGGCCACCCTGCACCGGTAACAACCAGGAGCGCCCATGAAACGTCAGACCCTCGTCGGCTACGCCGCCCTCGTGGCGGCCGCGCTCGTCGGCTCCACCGCCGCGACGGCCGTCGCGGCGCCCCAGGCGCCCGACCAGCTCGGGCTCGGCGCCCAGGAGCAGCTCGTCCAGACGAGCACGATCACCGACGCCGACGGCACCGTCTTCACGCACTACGACCGGACCTACCGCGGCCTCAAGGTCGTCGGCGGCGACCTGATCGTCGAGCGCACCAAGGCCGGCAAGGTCAAGTCCGTCGCCCGCACGACGGACGCGAAGATCGAACTCGCCACCACCACCCCGTCGAGCGCCGCCGACCGCGGCGAGCTGGTCGTGTTCGCGCTCGACCACGCGCCGACGCTGGCCTGGGAGAAGGTCACGGAGAGCGTCTCCGCGGACAAGACCCCGAGCGAGCTGCACGTGTTCACCGACGCCAAGACCGGCGCCGAGCTGCTGCGCTACGACTCCGTGATGCACCTGGAGACGGGCAGCGGCGTCAGCACGTGGAGCGGCACGGTCGCCCTGGACACCACCAAGTCCGGGTCCACCTACCAGCTCAAGGACCCGCTGCGCGGCAACCAGCAGGTCAACAACCTCAACGGCGGCACGAGCACCGGCACGCTGTTCACCGACGCGGACAACAAGTGGGGCAACGGCACCCAGTCCGACAAGGCGACCGCCGGCGTCGACGCGGCCTACGGCGCGGCCAAGACGTGGGACTACTACAAGAACACGCACGGCCGCAACGGCATCCGCAACGACGGTGTCGGCGCGCTGAGCAAGGTGCACTACAGCACCAACTACGTCAACGCGTTCTGGACCGACAGCTGCTTCTGCATGACCTACGGCGACGGCCAGAACAACGCCAAGCCGCTGACCTCGCTGGATGTCGCGGGCCACGAGATGTCCCACGGCGTCACCTCGGTCACCGCGAAGCTCGTCTACTCCGGCGAGTCGGGCGGCCTGAACGAGGCCACCAGCGACATCTTCGGCACCGCCGTCGAGTTCGCGGCCAACAACCCCGCGGATGTCGGCGACTACCTGATCGGCGAGAAGATCGACATCCGCGGCAACGGCACCCCGCTGCGGTACATGGACAAGCCGTCCAAGGACGGCGCGTCGGCCGACTACTGGTCCTCCACGGTCGGCAGCAAGGACGTGCACTACTCCTCGGGCGTGGCCAACCACTTCTTCTACCTGCTGAGCGAGGGCAGCGGCGCCAAGACGATCAACGGCGTCTCCTACAACTCGCCCACCCAGGACGGCCAGTCGGTGACCGGCATCGGTCGCGACAAGGCGGAGAAGATCTGGTACCGCGCCCTCACCACGAAGTTCACCTCCGGCACCAAGTACGCCGCGGCCCGCACGGGCACCCTGGCGGCCGCCTCCGAGCTGTACGGGGCGAGCAGCGCCGAGTACGCGGCGGTCAACCGGGCCTGGGCCGCGGTGAACGTGAAGTAGGACCCGCCGCCAGACCGTGGCCCCCGGACTACCCTGCACTGTTCGGGGGCCACATCGGCGGAGTCCGCCGAGCCGTCAGGTGTTGTCCTCGGACCAGTAGTCCAGTTCGCCCACGTCATCGATATCGCTCAGGTTCTGCGACCGCATCGACGAGAGGTCGCCGTACTTCCACTCGGCCATCCGGGTGAGAAAATCCGCCAGTTGGGCGGTGATGATCTTCTGCCGCGCCTCGAGGAAGGCATTCCGGTTGCCGACCGCGAGCAGCCGGGCGGCGTGGCGGTCCAGGCAGTAGGAATGCAGGACGGCGTCCCACGTCGAGTCGTCCAGGCCCGGAGGTTGACGGGTCAGCAACCCGGCGATCTCGTCGACCGGGTCGGCTTCGGTCGGGACGAACAGCCGGTTGGCGGTGAGGAACTGGTACTTCGGACCCAGTCCTCGCGGGAAGATCCGACGTACCGCCGGAGCGGCGGTGATCTGGTCGGAGAGCACGTCCGCCAAGTCCTCTTTCCCGTACTGCTCACCGGTGAACGGTGAGCGCGGCCGCAGCGCCCACCAGGCGCAGAGGATGAGTTTTGCTCCCGCCTCGTTCGACTTGAACCTCTCCGGGTTCGGCATCGCAGGTTGCGCCTGGTCCATCGTCTCGACCAGGGCCTGCACCGACCTGCTCTCGTCGCCGGGGTGGATCCTCGCGGAGAGGACCCGGCTGATCTGGGTGAAGCTCCCCTTGAACACGGCGGGTCCGGAGGCCGCCACTCGCCAGTAGACCCGACGCAGCTGCTGGAGGGATCGTTGCTCAGGCTCCGGGTAGTGCGCGAAGAAGCGGGTCAGCGCAACCAGCAGCGACCGGTAGGACAGCAATGAGAGGTGCGGTACCCCGGCGCCTTCCTGAAGGAAGGACACCGCACGGATAATCGACTCCTCACCCTTTTCATAGGCGGTGTCCCGATCCTCTCCGGGGAACTCCGAGGCGGTCCTGCGCCGACTTTCGTCGAACTCGGTGCGAATTTCCCTGCTGGGGTCCGGTCCTCGACGGGCGAGAATTGCACCCAATACCGTGTCGTCGTCGATGAGTCCGAATCCGGTGCGAGCCGCGATGCGCTCGGCGATGCTCCCGATGGTGAGCCGCTCATCCGCGCCGGCCTCAGGGCCCGCGAACAGCGCCGAGAAGATCTCCGCCCGGCTCAACCGCTTCCCGTGGCTGTTCATCCGGTCGAAGATGTCGGTGAGGATCCCCTCGTTCTCCTGCCGGACCAAGTAGGCCGGCACCTTGAACTGGCGGAGGAGTTTGGCAACCCGTCGTGCCTCGGGGAAGTGCTCCGAGACCTGCTGACCGGCGCCCGCGAACCAATCGAGCAGCTTTTCGAGGTCGAACAACACCGGCAACGGCACGAACTGGGGTTCCTGGACCGTCGGGGTGATGACGAACTGCCGGTCGAGCAAGTCGTAGCCCACGCTGAAAGGCGAGTGCGAATTGCCTTCGGGGTGCAGCGCGTTGGCCAGACTGGTGATCCTCTGCTGCCCGTCCACCACCCACAACGCGCTGTCCGAGGCCTTGGCCTCGATCCGCAGGCTACCGAGCTTCACAGTGGCCGCCGGCGATTTGCGGATCCACATCAGGAGACTGCCCACGGGATAGCCGCGAGCGATGCTGTCGAATAACCTGACGACATCCTGCGGCCCCCACCGGAAATCGCGTTGGAAGTGGGGTACCCGGATAGTGCCATTCCATGCCTCGGCGATGAGGTCTTCCAGGTCGTAGGTCGCCGCACTCGGCTGCGTGTCAAGCCCGTCGGTCATTTCTCTCCCGATACACATGTCACCGATTCACGAAATGCGGAGACGAGAACTGTATGGATGGGAGAACGGTATCGGAATCGAGTCCGGACAGTGGCGATCGGCGGAAGGAGTAACCGAAGTTCACCCAGGTGGACCAGTGGGCGGCACCACCGGCACGCGCTACGCGCCGGTGGTGCCGCCGACGACGGCCTCGGACGAGGGTTCCTCGTCCTTGTGCTCGGGCGGCGGCACCACGCCGGACAGGTCGCCGCCGTTGTCGTTGACCCGCAGCACGAACGGCCTGGTCTTCGTGTACTGCACGACCGAGACCGACGCCGGGTCGACCACGATCCGCTGGAACCCGTCCAGGTGCACGCCCAGCGCGTCGGCCAGCAGCGCCTTGATCACGTCGCCGTGGCTGCACGCCACCCACACCGCGCGCGGCCCGAACTCCGCGGTGATCCGCGCGTCGTGCGCCCGCACCGCCGCCACCGCCCGGGACTGCACGGTCGCCAACCCCTCGCCGCCGGGGAACACCGCGGCCGACGGGTGCTGCTGCACCACCTGCCACAGCGGCTCGTCCAGCAGTTCCTTGAGCGCCCGGCCGGTCCAGTCGCCGTACTCGACCTCGGCCAGGTCCGGCTCGACCACCGGCTCCAGCCCCCGGTCGGCCAGCAGCGGCGCCAGGGTTTGCCGGCAGCGGTCCAGCGGCGAGGTCACGACGGCGTCGACGGGCACCCCCGCCAGCCTCCCGACCAGCCGGCGCGCCTGTTCCTCACCCTTGTCGGCCAGGTTCACACCCGGCTGACGACCCGCGAGGACGCCCGACCCGTTCGCGGTGGACCGGGCGTGTCGCAGCAAGATCACGGTAGCCACGTGACCACTTTAGGTCGCGCTGATGAGGTTCATCGACAGCAGACCCATCAGCACGATGCCGACGGAGATCCGGTACCACACGAAAGCCGAGTAGCTGTGCTTGGAGACGTAGCGCAGCAACCACGCGATCGTGGCATAGCCGACCGCGAACGCCACGACCGTGGCGACGATCATCTGCGGCACCGACGCGGCGTTGGGCTCGGACCGGTCGAGCACGTCCGGGATGCTGAACAGGCCCGCGCCGAACACGGCGGGCAGCGCCAGCAGGAACGAGTACCGCGCGGCGGCGGCCCGGTCGAGGCCGAGGAACAGACCCGCGGTGAGCGTGCCGCCGGACCGGGACACGCCCGGGATCAGCGCCATCGCCTGGGCCAGGCCCATGCCGACCGCGTCCTTGAGCTCGAGCCGGGTGCGCAGGTGCTTCGCGACGTGGTCGGCGAGACCGAGCAGGATGCCGAACACGACCAGCACGGTCGCGGTGATCCACAGGTTGCGCAGGTTGGACCGGATCTGGTCCTTGAAGACGTAGCCGAGCACGCTGATCGGGATCGACCCGATGATCACGTACCAGGCCATCCGGTAGTCCTCGGTCCTGCGGGCCGCCGCGGAGAACAGCCCCTTGAACCAGGCTCCGATGAAGTTCCCGATGTCCTTCGCGAAGTAGATCAGCACGGCGACCTCCGTGCCGAGCTGGATCACCGCGGTGAACGACGCGCCCGCGTCGTTGCCGAAGAACAGTGTCGACACGATCCTGACGTGCGCCGACGAGGAAATGGGCAGGAATTCCGTAAGGCCTTGGACGAGTCCGAGAACCAGGGCCTGCAACCAGCTCAACTACCCACTCCTGACAGCTCAAGTGCTTCGGTCGCCGTGCGCAGCGCGGCGACCCCGTGCGCGAGATCTTGCAGCATGGGCAGGAGTGTGAGTGTGGTGACCCCCGATTCGGCGTAGGCCACCATCTTCTCGGCCAGCCGCTCACGGGGTCCGAGCAGCGACGTCGCGTCGACGAAGTCGGTCGGCACGGCCACGATCGCGCCCGCGTGGTCCCGCGCGAGGTAGCGGTCCTGGACCAGCGCGGCCTCCTCGGCGAAGCCCATCCGGACCGCGAGGTCGTTGTAGAAGTTCTTCTCCCGGCTGCCCATCCCGCCCACGTACAGGGCGGCGTAGGGGCGCACGGCGTCCGCGCAGGCGCGCCAGTCGTCGCCGACGGACAGCGGCACGGTCGGCACCACGTCGAACCCGTCGAGGGTTTTCCCGACCTTGGCGCGGCCCTTCGCCAGCTGTGCCAAGGACTCGCCCGAGTGCTCGGGCGAGTGGAAGACGCCGAGCCAGCCGTCCGCGATCTCGCCGGTCAGCTCCACGTTGCGCGGACCGACCGAGGCCAGGTAGACGGGGATCTCCGCGCGCACCGGGTGGACGGTGAGGGTCAGCGCCTTGCCGGGACCGTCGGGCAGCGGCAGCACGTAGTGCTCGCCGGCGTAGCGCAACCGGTCCCGGCGCAGCGCCGAGCGCACGATGTCGACGTACTCGCGGGTGCGGCCCAGCGGCTTGTCGAACCGCACCCCGTGCCACCCCTCGGAGACCTGGGGCCCGGACACGCCGAGACCGAGCCGGAACCGGCCGCCGGACAGCGAGTCCAGGGTCGCGGCGGTCATCGCGGTCATCGCCGGTGTCCGCGCCGGGATCTGGAGGATGGCGCTGCCCACGTCGATCCGGGTGGTCTGCGCGGCCACCCAGGACAGCACCGTCGGCGCGTCCGACCCGTAGGCCTCGGCGGCCCACACGACGGAGAAGCCCAGCCGATCCGCTTCCCTGGCCAGTTCGAGGTTCGCCGCGTCGTTGCCGGCACCCCAGTACCCGAGGTTCAGTCCCAGTCGCACCCGCCGGACCTTACCGACGGGTAACCCCGTTGACCAGTCACCCGACCAGGCGGTCGGTGACCAGTTGCGCGAAGGTCGCGGACCCGATCGACTCCAGGTCGGTCCGCTCGCCGGTCACGTCGACGGTCACCCGGACCACCTTGTCCCCCTTGGCTTGCAGGGCGGTGCACACCCGTCGGTGCCGCGGGTTGTTCCACAGGCAGTAGCCGAACCGGTCGTCCACGAACGGCTTCGTGGTGCCCAGGCTGTCCTGGCTGTAGAAGTACTCGTCCAGCTGAAGCGGGCTCTCCACCTCGCCGATGCCGCGGTGGCACGTCGAGGCGGCGCGCGCCTCGCGGACCACGTCGCGACCCGGCACGTCCCGGTAGACCACGGCGTACTCGGTGATCTCGGCCTTCTCCGCGGCGTGGCTCCAGGTCCACTTCGCGGTGACGCCCGCCACCGCCTTGTCCGCCGACGGCAGTTCCGGGCACTCGACCAGCTTCTGCGTGCCGACGACCGGGTCGCCGACCTTGGTCAACCCCTTCGCGGAGGTGTCCTGGTCGCGCAGGACGAGGTCGCGGACCACGGTCGCCGGGTCCTTCACGGGGTCGGCGGGTGGCTGGGCCTGTGCCGTGCAGCCGGCGGCGGTGGTGACGACGGCGCAGACCGCGACGACGACTCTTCTCACAAATCCCCCTCTGGAGCGTTCGGTGCCGGCGCATCTTAAGGGTGCGTCTTGGTGCCACTCGCGCCGCCGGAGCGCCGGGCACCCCTTAGGCTTCGCCGCGTGGAACAGCGATACCTCGGCCGGAGCGGACTGCGCGTGTCGCGGCTGGCCCTGGGCACCATGACCTGGGGCCGGGACACCGAGGCGGACGAGGCCGCCGCCCAGCTCTCCGCGTTCACCGAGGCCGGCGGGACGCTGGTCGACACCGCGGACGTGTACGTGGAGGGCGAGAGCGAGCGCATCCTGGGCGGGCTGCTCGGCGAGGTCGTGCCGCGGGACGCGCTGGTGATCGCGACCAAGGCGGTGGCCCGGCGCAACGACGGGCCGTTCGGCGGCGGCGCGTCGCGGGGCGCGTTGCTGCACGCGCTGGACGGGTCGCTGCGGCGGCTGGGCGTGGACCACGTGGACCTGTGGCAGCTGCACGCGTGGGACCCCGGCGTGCCGCTGGAGGAGACGCTGTCCGCGCTGGACCTCGCGGTGGCGGCGGGCAAGGTCCGGTACGCGGGCGTGTCCAACTACTCGGGGTGGCAGCTGGGCACGGCGGCCGCGCTGCCCGGGCACACCCCGATCGTGTCGACGCAGGTGGAGTACTCGCTGCTGGAGCGCGGGGTGGAGCGGGAGGTCGCGCCGGCCGCGGCCCACCACGGCGTCGGGCTGCTGCCGTGGGCGCCGCTGGGTCGGGGCGTGCTGACCGGCAAGTACCGCAACGGCACCCCGCCGGACTCGCGCGGCGCGTCGGCGCACTTCGCGGGCTACGTGGAGCAGCACCGCACGGAACGCGCGAGCCGCATCGTGCAGGCCGTGGCCACCGCCGCCGACGGCCTCGGCACGTCGCCGCTGAGCGTCGCCCTGGCCTGGATCCGGGACCGCCCGGGCGTCGTCGCCCCGGTGGTCGGCGCGCGGGACACCACCCAGCTGGCCGGCTCGCTGGCCGCCGAGTCGCTGACCCTCCCCCCGGCCATCCGCGCGGCGCTGGACGACGTCAGCGCCCTCGACTTCGGCTACCCGGAACGCCCGATCCCCTAGCCCGGTCCCCTTGCCGGATCGTCCGACGAGCCCCTGAGCGGACGATCCGACGAGCGGACGTCGGGCGGGTCAGACTTCGAGGGCCCAGCGGACGTGGCGCATCGTGGGCGTGAAGCCGGCCTTCTCGAACAGACCCGCGGCGCCGAGGGGGCTCGCCGAGTCCACGCTCGCGCTCGCGCGGTGGTAGCCCTGGGCCGCGACGGCCCGGAGGGCGTGGTCGACCAGGGCCCGGGCGACGCCGCGGCCGCGGTGGTCCGGGTGGGTGCCGACGATCATGAACCGCGCGTCGCGGACGCCGGTGGTGGCCGTGTCGGCCTCCCAGGTCTGGGTGACCAGCACGCCCACCGGCGTCCCGCTCGCGGCGACCCGGAGCAGGAAGCAGGCGTCGGGGCGGAACGTCTGGTTGACGATCTTGTTCCGCCAGGCGTCCGCGGGCAGCGGCGTCGCGTCCCAGTAGTCCCGGTACGCCGCGTTCCGGACCGACCGGAAGTCCTCGTCGGCGCCCTCCGACCACGGCTCGACCCGCAGCCCGTCGGGGATCGGCGCGGTGGGGGTCGCGGCGCCGAGCGGGTGGTGGAGGAACCCGAAGTGGCGGACCGGCGTGAAGCCCCGGGAGCGCAGGAGGTCGGCCACGCCGGCGATGTGCTCGGCCTTGTGCACGTCGACCACGAGCCTCAGGGTCGGGTGGTGCAGCGCGTGCACGACCTTTGCCGCCGCCACGCCGGCGTCCACGAGCGCGGCGCCGACGCCCCGGCCGCGGTGGTCGGGGTGGACGCCGCCGTCCAGGACGACCCGGTGGACCTCCGTCGCGGTCGGCTTGTGGCGGATCTTCATGTAGCCCACCATCACCTCGCCGTCGAACGCGGCCAGGCTCGCGCGCTCCAGGTCCGCGTACGGGTCGACCAGCTCCTGGCGGGTGTCCTCCTCGGTGTAGTTCTCACCGATCCGGTCCGCGGTCTCGATGGCGTTGAGGAGGTCGGCCGAGGCCTTCGCGTCCTCGACGGTCAGCGGTCGCCAGGCGAGTGCGGCGGTGTGCTCGGGCATGGCGCGGACGCTAGGGCCAGGCGGCAGGGGCTGTCGCCCGAATTCCGCGGTCGGATTGTTGAACGATCGGACAGGGCTACGATCCGGCCATCAGGGCGTCGACCTGGTCGAACCAGTCGCGGACGTGCGTGAGCTGGTCCTCCAGCCAGGTGGCGACGTCGGCCGCGAGGTCCAGGGCGCGCGGGGTGCGGACGCGGACGGTCAGGTGCTCGACCAGGGCCTGGATGCGGCGGACCGGCGGCGGGTGGCTGCCGGCGAAGGGCACGGCCAGGCCCAGCTCCTCGGCGAGCCGGTCGGTCACCTCGTGCAGGAACAGCACCAGCAGCAACGCGCCGACCAGGCACGGCTCGTGCACGTCCAGCTGGCGCGGCCCCAGGTCGTCCAGCGAGTGCAGCATGATCGTCGCCGCGATCCGGTCCGCCTCGTGCTCGCGCGGCCACCCCACCGACTGCGCGTCGAGCGCGCCGACCGGCGTCGTCGGGTCCGTCCACCGCCGCGAGTGCACCAGGTGCCCGGCCATCACGTGACCCATCTCGTGCGCCACCACGAACTGCGTCGCCCGCCGCACCATCAGCCCCACCAGCGCCGACCGCTGCCCGGACAGCTCGGGCAGCACCCTCGGCTCCACCGCGCCGTTGCCGTAGAGGTAGGCGTTGAACGCCTCGGCCAGCGCGTACGACGCCTGCTCCGAGGACAGCAGCGGCGGCGTGCCGTAGTTCGGCAGGGCGCACGTCATGATCTTCAGCACACCGGCGAGCAGGTCCAGGAACCCGCTGTTGACCAGCACCAGCACCCCGCGCCCCGGCACCGGCACGCAGATGCCGTCCAGCGCGCCGGTCGGGAACACCGCGGCCAGCGTCGGCGTGCCGGTGGTCCACCCGGCGCTGCGGGCCAGGTGCAGCACCTCGGGTTGCAACGCGTCCAGCGTCCGTTGCAGGTCGTGCAGGTGACCGTGCCGGTACGGCGCCGGTCGGGCGCGGACCTCGGCGAGGCGGGCCAGGCGGGCCTCCCTCGACTCGGCCGCGACCTGCGTCCACGTGTGGTAGCGCGTGGTGTTCGGGTGCGTCGACGGCGTGAGGGCGTCGACCACCCGCCGGTCGCGCAGCAGTTCGACGTGCCTGCTGCGCAGGTCCTCGACGGTCATGGCGGCCCCTCCCCCTCCGGTCCACCAGGCATCGTCGTCGCACCGGGACCGCCGATCGGCGGTGCACCCCGGTTATCACCTGCTGGGACCAACGACAACACCCGCCCCCCTGCGTGACGATGGGTGATTCGTGATGGATGCTGGGGGTACGTTTCGCGAACGGGTTACCTGGAGGTCCCACGTTGCGCCGATTGGCGGCGGTGTTGCTCACCGGAGTCGTCCTGGTCTCCGGCTGCTCCACCGAGGAGAACCCGTCCGACCCGCTCCAGCTGGCCGCGACCCTCGAACCCGCGACGCCCGCGTCCTCGCCCGCGCCGTCCACCGCGCCGACCGGATCCGTGGTGCCGTCGGGCGCCGTGGACGACGTCGCGGTGGTCGGCGACCGGCTCGCCGTGGCCCTGGCCGACCCGCCCTCGGTGGCCCTCTACGCCCTCGCGGAGATGGGTGCGCCCAAAAGTGTCCCGTTGCCGGGCCGGGTCGCGCGGTTGGTGGCGGTGGACGACGCGGTGGAAGCGGCGGTGCCGTCCGCCGGAGTCGTCGTCACCGTCAAAACCGACGGTTCGAGCAGCTCACGGGCGGTGGACGGCGGCCCCGTCGACCTCGCGACGGTGAACGGGAAGACGCTGGTCGCCCAGCGGGACGCCAGGCAGGTCCGCTCCGGCGACCGCGAGATCGGCGGCATCTCCTCGCCGGACCGGGTGCTCGCGGTGGGACGGGCGGCGGTCGTGCTGGACCGGCCGCGCAGCGCGGTGTTCGACCTGGACCCCGACGGCGAGGGCCCCGGCGCGGGGCTGCGCGCGGGCGAGGGCGCGACCAACGCGGTGGTGGACCGGTTCGACCGGGTCTGGGTGGTGGACACCCGGGGCGGCGAACTGCTGGCGTTCTCGGCGAAACCGCTGATCATGAGGTTGCGCTACCCGCTGCCGGGCGCGCCGTACGGGCTGGCCTACGACGCCGGCCGGGACCTGCTGTGGACGACGCTCACGGAGCGCAACGAGGTCGTGGCGTACGACGTGTCGGGCGGCGAGCCGGTGGAGAAGCGACGGGTGCCGACGGTGCGGCAGCCGAACTCGGTGGCCGCGGACGCGCAGGGCCGCGTGTACGTGGGCTCCGGCAGTGGCGAGGGAGTGCAGGTGATCACGTCATGACCGACGGGGTGGTCGACGGGGATTGGGATTACCGGTCGCTGCGGCTGCCGGCCGGGGTGTCCCGGCGCCAGGCGATGACGCAGCTGGCCATCCACGCGGAGTTCTCCGGCTGGGAGCTGGCCCGCACCCTGCTGTTCGGCGACGGCTCGCGCAAGGTGTGGCTGCGCCGCAAGAAGTCCGCGCGCCTGCCCGACCTGATCACCTGACCACCACACCTGTGGTACCACAGGTGTGGTGGTAGGCGGATCCGCGCAGCTCTACAGCTCGCCGAGCACTGCGGCCGGGTCGCGGTCCGGGGTGCCGGCGGGCCACCAGGAGCCGTTCTCGCGGCGGTAGCCGTACCAGCGGCCGTCGGTGGCGAACCGCAGCTGCCGGTCGCGCACGGTCCACCGGTTGCGCCACACCTCGGCGTCGGGGAGCCCGCCCGAGCGCCACGCGGCGTGCGCGGCCCGACCCGGGTTCCACGACTCCTCCAGTGCCGCCAACCCCGGCGCGCCGCCCTGCCGCCACGCCAGCACCTCGCGCGCGTCGACGTCCAGCCGGGTCGCGAGCCCGGGGTGGGTGGCGGCGGCGCGCACCCGGTCGCGCCGTTCGTCCAGGGCAGGCCACTCGCCCGTCGCCAGCACCGCGCGGGCCCGGGCCGCCGCGTACCCGACCAGCAGACCCAGCGCCGCCACGTCCAACCCCGGCGCGGGCTCGAACTCGGGGAGCGGACCGGGGTCGACCACCGGCGGGTCGGGCGGCAGCACGGGCACCTCGCGCGCGAACGCCTCCACCGCCGACTCGCCGCCGTCGGGACGGGCGCCCGCGACGACCTCGGCCTGCTCCCGGCCGCGCAGGAGCAGCAGCACCCACGGGTCCACGTCGAGCAGCCACGCCACCTGGTGGCACAGCGCCGCCGCGTGCCGGCACGGCAGCTCCCACCCCGGGCAGGTGCACTCGGGGTCGAGGTCGCCGATGCCGGGCAGCAGCGGCACGCCCGCGTCGGCGGCCGCGTCGACCAGTTCGCGCGGCACCTCCCGGTCCAGCAGCGCGGCGAGGTGACCGGTCTTGGCCGCGATCTGGCCCAGGAACCGCCGCCACTCGTCGTCGGTCAACGGGGTCAGCCGCACGGTGGTGCGGTGGTTGTCGTCGGTGTCGTGGACGGTGGCGGACAGCAGACCCGGGCTGACCGTGATGGTGCCGACCAGACCCGCGTTGGCGTACCGGCGGCCCTGCCGCACGACGCGCTGGTCCAACGAGGTGTCCTCCAGCGCCTGCAACCACGCCCGGCCCCACCAGCTCCGGGCGTGGCGGGCGCCCTTGCCGAACGCGGGGAACCCGCGCACCCGCTCGCTCACGACCGCAGCTCCACGAGGTCGGCCAGCTCGGCGTCGGTCAACTCGGTGAACGCCGCCTCGCCGCGGGCCAGCACCGAGTCGGCCAGGGAGCGCTTGGACCGCAGCATCTCCGCGATGCGGTCCTCGATGGTGCCCTCGGCGATGATCCGGTGCACCTGCACCGGCCGGGTCTGGCCGATGCGGTAGGCGCGGTCGGTGGCCTGGTCCTCCACCGCCGGGTTCCACCAGCGGTCGTAGTGCACGACGTGGTCCGCGCGGGTGAGGTTCAGACCGGTGCCGGCCGCCTTGAGCGAGAGCAGGAACACCGGGACCTCCCCGTCCTGGAACCGGCGCACCAGCTCCTCGCGCTCGGCGACGGGCGTGCCACCGTGCAGCAGCCGGTTGCCCACGCCGCGGTCGGAGAGGTGCCGGGCGAGCAGCCGGGCCATGGCCACGTACTGGGTGAACACCAGCACCGCGCCGTCCTCGGCGACGATCGTGTCCACCAGCTCGTCGAGCAGCTCGAGCTTGCCCGACCGGCCGGGCAGCCGGGGCGCGGACTCCTTGAGGTACTGGGCGGGGTGGTTGCACACCTGCTTGAGCGCGGTGAGCAGCTTGACCACCCGGCCGCGCCGGGCCATGCCGGTCGAGTCGCCGATCTCGGCCATCAGCTCGCGCACCACGGCCTCGTACAACGCGGCCTGCTCGCGGGTCAGCGCCACCGGCCGGTCGGTCTCGGTCTTGGCGGGCAGCTCCGGCGCGATGCCGGGGTCGGACTTGCGCCGGCGCAGCAGGAACGGCCCGACCAGCGCGGCGAACCGGGCGGCGACGGCTCGGTCGCGGTCGACCTCGACGGGTTTGGCCCAGCGCGCCCGGAACGCGGGCAGCGTGCCCAGCAGGCCGGGCGTGGTCCAGTCCAGGATCGCCCACAGCTCGGACAGCGTGTTCTCCACCGGCGTGCCGGTCAGCGCGACCCGGGACCGGGCGGGCACCCGGCGCAGCGCCCTGGCCGTGTCCGACGCCGGGTTCTTCACGTGCTGCGCCTCGTCGGCGACGACCAGGTCCCACTCGACCTCGGCCAGCCGCTCGGCGTCCAGGCGCATCGTGCCGTAGGTGGTGAGCACGAACCCCTCGTCGGCCAGGGTGCGGCCGGGACCGTGGAAGCGGCGCACGGGCGTGCCGGGCGCGAACCGCTCGATCTCGCGCTGCCAGTTGCCCAGCAACGACGCCGGGCACACCACCAGCGTCGGCCCGCAGCCGCGGTGCAGGTGCAGGGCGATGAGCGTGATCGTCTTGCCCAGGCCCATGTCGTCGGCCAGGCACGCGCCCAGCCCCAGCGAGGTCATCCGGTGCAGCCAGCGCAGCCCGTGCAGCTGGTAGTCGCGCAGCGTCGCGGCGAGCGCGGGCGGCGGGCCGATCGGGTCGCCGGACAGGTCCGCGATCTTCGCGCGCACCTCGTCCAACCAGCCGGTCGCGGTCACCCGGACCTGCTCGCCGTCGATCTCGGTGGACCCGGTGAGGGCCGCGCCGAGGGCGTCGATCGCGCTCACCGGCTTGAGCCTGCGTTCCCGGGCGCGCCGGGCCAGCTCCGGGTCGACCAGGGTCCACCGGTCGCGCAGCCGCACCACGGGCCGGTGCGCCTCGGCGAGCCGGTCGAGCTCCTCGGGGGTGAGCGGGTCGTCGCCCAGGGCGAGCCGCCAGTCCACCGTCGCCACCTGGTCCGGACCGAAGAACGAGGGCCGGTCCAGCCGGTCGGCGTCCAGCACCACGGTGGCGGTCAGGTCGCGCACCAGATCCCGCGGCCAGTGCACGTCGACGCCCGCCGCGGCCAGCCGGACCGCGCCGTCCCGCAGCAGGTCCTCGACGTCCGAGTCGAGCAGCGGCACCTCGTCGGGCACCGGCAGGTCGAGCAGCCGTTCCAGCGGCGGCCACGCGCGGGCGGCCCGGCGGATCGCCACCGTGGCCTCCGACCGGGTGCGGCGGGACGCGCCCGCCCACAGCCGCGCGGCGTCCACGACCAGGCTCGGGTCGGCGAGGTCGTGCACCTGCACCACCGCGCGGAACTCCTCCAGCCCCTCGACCCGCAGCGAGATCCGGACGCCCTGCTCGGCCCAGCCCCGCAGGTGCGGTACGTGCTGCGGCTCGGGCGAGGCGAACGCGGGCGCACCGGCCGCGTGCACCGCCGCCGCGCCGCGCGGCATCGTGTCGGCCACCGCGTCCAGGAACGCGCGGACCAGCGGTTCGGCGTCGGCGAGCGCGGCGGGCGACCGGTCGGGCAGCGGCACGGCGCGGGCGTGCGCGGGCATCGCCTCCGCCAGGTCCCGGATCCGGGCGTGGTCGGCGGTGTCGAGCGGACCGACCAGCCAGGCGTCGAGATCGCCGTCGGTGACCGCCGGGCGCACCCGGCCCCGGGCCACCAGTTGCAGCGCGACGACCACGGACGCGCCCCAGAAGGCGGTCGCCGGGTGCGCTCCGGGATCGCGCCGGGCTTTGCTCAGCAGCGGAACGGCGTCACCGACCGGGACCCGCACGGCGTCGACCTCGCGCCGCGCGCCGTCCGGGCCGACGACCGTGATCCGGTCGTCGCCGGGCAGGTCGTCGCCGTAGAAGGCCAGGGTGGACGTGCGTGGCGGATCCGCGGCCTCGAACACCGCCGGGTACCGCGCGAGACCTGTGTTCAGCGCTCCCCCTTGCTACTCAAGTTTGAGTATAGCCCAACTGCCGGGCGCGCCCGGCGAACCCGGCTCACCCGCCATCGGGTACGCGCCCGACTCCAAGCGCCGCAACAACCCCCGCGTCCACTCCGCGCCCGCCGCCGCGCTGTGCTCCCACAACCCGAACAACTCCGCCACGTGCGGCGGATCGGCCCACCCCGCGCCCTGCTCGCGCGCCGCGTCCCGGCGCGCCTCCAGCGCCGCCAACCGCTCCGCGCACAGCGCCACCGCCTCCGCCCTGGTCAACGCGGGCAGCAGCGCCAGGCTCGCGCCCAACTGGTCCGGCCGCGTCTCCGGCTTGCGCAACGCGTCCCGCAGCAGCCGGCCGAACTCCGCCTCACCCGCCGGCGTCACCACGTAGTCCGTGCGACCCGGCGGCACCGTCTCGTCGGACAGGCAGCCGTCCTTGGTCAACTGCTTGAGCGCGTGGTAGATCGAGCCCCACTTGACGTTGGCCCACTCCCCCGCGCCCCAGGACATCAGGTCGTTGCCGATCAGGTAGCCGTGCGCGCGCCCGTACCCCCGCACCACGCCCAGCACCAGCAACCTGGTCGCCGACATTCCCCGCCCGTCCCGCCGAGTTCCGCTGTCCCGAGCAGGGTAGAGCGCCCGCGGGTGTGAGGATGTGCCGGTGACCCCCGCCGTGATCACCGACGACCAGCGCCGCGCCCGCCTCGGAGCCCGCCACCTGCTCCCCCGCCTGGGCACGACCGTCGAACAGGTCGCCGACGCCCTCGTCGGCCTGCACGCCAGCGACCCGGCCACCGTCTACCTGTCCGCGTTCGCCCGGCTGCGCGAACCCTCCGCCGCCGACGTCGAGGACGCGCTCTACGACCGGCGCACCCTCACCCGGCTGCTCGCCATGCGCCGCACCATGTTCGCCGTCACCACCACCTCCGCGCCCACCGTGCACGCCGCCGCCGCGCTCGCCGTGGCCGCCAAGGAACGCGCCGGACTGGTCAAGCACCTCGCCGACGGCGTCGGCTGGGACGCCGCCCGGCTGGCCGAGGTCGAGCAGGCCACCCTCGACGCCGTCGCCGCGCACGGCGAGATCACCGCCGCCGACCTGGGCAAGGCCGTGCCCGCGCTGCTGGAACAGGTCGTGATCGCGCCCGGCAAGCCCTACGAAACCCGGCAGAACGTCTCCGGCCGGATCATCCGGGTGCTCGCCGCCGAGGGCCGCCTGCGCCGCGCCCGCCCGCGCGGCTCCTGGGTCAGCAGCCAATTCCGCTGGGCGCCCGCCACCCCGCCGACCGCGCTCGACGTGCCGACCGCGCAGGCCGACCTCGTGCGCGCCTGGCTCACCACCTACGGACCCGGCACCGAGGCCGACCTCAAGTGGTGGACCGGCCTCACCCTCGGCGCGATCCGCAAAGCCCTCGCCGCCGTCCACGCCGAACAGGTCACCCTCTCCACCGGCACCGGCTGGGTGCTGCCCGGCGACACCGACACCGTCGAGGCCACGCCCTGGATCGCCCTGCTGCCCGCGCTCGACCCCGCGCCCATGGGCTGGCAGGGCCGCGACTTCTACCTGCGCCCCGAGTGGAAACCCCGGCTGTTCGACTACTCCGGCAACATCGGACCGACCGTGTGGCGCGACGGCGAGGTCATCGGCGGCTGGGCCCAGCGACCCGACGGCGCCATCACCTGGCGGCTGCTGCTCGACGCGGGCACCGAGACCGAGGCCGCCGTGGCGGCGGAAGCCGACCGGCTCGCCGCGCTCATCGGCGACGCCCGCGTCGTCTCCCGCTTCCCCGCGCCGCTGGAGAAGGAACTCGTCAGCCGGAAACGACCCGGCTGACCGCCGCCTCGATCCCGTCCAGCAGCACCTCGAGGCCCACCCGGAAGTTGCGCACCGCGTCCCGCTCCAGGTACGGCGCGTCCTCCTCCCCCGGCACCGGCGGCGGCTCCTCCTCGCCGAACCACGTCGTCAACGGGAACCGCTGCGCGAAGTCCGGCGCCAACTCGGTGATCAGCGCGCTCCGGGCGTACCACCACTCGTCGTCCGCCACGCCCGTCGCGCCCGCCGCCTCGCGCGCGTCCGCGATCACCGCCGCCGCGCCGCGCACGAACTGCACCACCGTGCCGACCACGCCGCGCAGCACCGACGGCGGCAGACCCGTCTCCCGCAGCACCGACAACACCGTCTCCAGCACCACGAACTCGTGCGGACCCAGCACCGGCCGCGCCTGCGACACCACCAGCACCCACGGGTGCCGCAGGTGGAACGCCCGGCTGTCCTGCGCCCACGCCGTCAACGCCGCGCGCCACCCCACCGACAGGTCGTAGCTCGTCGGCAACTCGGCCAGCACCCGGTCGTACATCAGGTCGACCAGCTCGGCCTTGCCCGGCACATACCCGTACAACGCCATCGCCGTGCGACCGAGCCGCTCACCCACCGCGCGCATCGACAGGCTCGCCATACCGCCCTCGTCGGCCACCGCCACCGCCGCGTCCAGGATCGACTCCAGCGTCAACCCCGGCTTCGCCTCCGCCGCGCCGCGCCACAACAGCGACATCGACCGACGCGGGTCGCCCTGTCCGGCGTACACCACCACCTTGCGACTCCCCACCGCGTCGAGTACCGTGCGCGACCGATACTTTACGGCATAAACAAACCAGGGGGAAGCAGGCATGGGCGACATCGCCGACAGCCACGACATGATCGAGGTGCGCGGCGCCCGCGCGAACAACCTCAACGACGTCTCGGTGGACGTGCCCAAACGCCGGCTCACCGTGTTCACCGGCGTCTCCGGTTCCGGCAAGTCCTCACTCGTGTTCGGCACCATCGCCGCCGAGTCGCAGCGCCTGATCAACGAGACCTACACCGCGTTCATCCAGTCCTTCATGCCGAGCCTCGGCCGACCCGACGTCGACTCCCTGCGCGGCCTGAGCGCCGCCATCGTCGTGGACCAGGAGCGGATGGGCGCCAACTCGCGCTCCACCGTCGGCACCGCCACCGACGCGCACACCATGCTGCGCATCGTCTTCAGCCGCCTCGGCACCCCCCACGTCGGCACCTCCGGCGCGTTCAGCTTCAACCTCCCCGAGGGCATGTGCCCCGAGTGCGAAGGCCTCGGCCGCGTCTCCACCATCGACGTCGACCAGCTCGTGGACCGCACCAGGTCCCTGGAGGAGGGCGCCATCACGGTGCCCGGGTTCACCGTCGACAACTGGTACGTCCAGACCTACATCCAGTCCGGCTTCTTCCCGCCGGACAGGAAACTCGCCGACTTCACCGACGAGCAGTGGGACGCGTTCCTGCACCGCGAGTCCACCAAGGTCAAGATCGGCAGGAACAACGTCACCTACGAGGGCCTGATCGTCAAGGTCACCCGGCTGATGCTCGCCAAGGACCGCGAGTCCATGCAGCCGCACGTCCGCGCCTTCGTGGACCGCGCCGTCACCTTCACCACCTGCCCCTCCTGCGGCGGCGCCCGGCTCAACAAGGCCGCGCTGTCCTCCACCATCGGCGGCACCTCCATCGCCGAGTGCTCCGCCATGCAGATCAGCGACCTCGCCCGGTGGGTCGACACCATCGCCGACCCCGCCGTCGCGCCCCTGCTCACCACCCTGCGCGAACTGCTCCGCTCCCTGGTCGACATCGGACTGGGCTACCTCAGCCTCGACCGCCAGTCCGGCACCCTGTCCGGCGGCGAGGCCCAGCGGGTCAAGATGGTCCGCCACCTCGGCTCCGCCCTCACCGACGTCACCTACGTCTTCGACGAACCCACCGTCGGCCTGCACCCCCACGACATCGCCCGGATGAACGACCTCCTGCGCCGACTCCGGGACAAGGGCAACACCGTGCTCGTCGTGGAGCACAAGCCCGAAACCATCGAGATCGCCGACCACGTCGTGGACCTCGGACCCGGCGCGGGCACCGGCGGCGGCCACGTCTGCTTCACCGGCTCCGTCGCCGACCTGCGCGCCTCCGACACCCTCACCGGCCGCCACCTCGACCACCGCGCCGCCCTCAAACCCACCGTCCGCACCCCCACCGGCCAACTCCCCATCACCGGCGCCACCCTCCACAACCTGCGCGACGTCTCCGTCGACCTCCCGCTCGGCGTGCTCACCGTCGTCACCGGCGTCGCGGGCTCCGGCAAGTCCTCCCTCATCAAGGGCTCCCTCGCGGGCCGACCCGACGTCGTCCTGGTCGACCAGTCGCCCATCCGCGGCTCGCGCCGCTCCAACCCCGCCACCTACACCGGCCTGCTCGACCCCATCCGCACCGCCTTCGCCAAGGCCAACGGCGTCAAGGCCGCCCTGTTCAGCGCCAACTCCGAGGGCGCCTGCCCCCAGTGCAAGGGCATCGGCCTCGTCTACACCGACCTCGCGATGATGGCCGGCGTCGCCACCGTGTGCGAGGAGTGCGAGGGCAAGCGGTTCACCGCCGAGGTGCTCACCCACACCCTGCGCGGCCGCGACATCAGCCAGGTGCTCGCCATGCCCGTGGCCGAGGCCCGCGAGTTCTTCACCGAGAAGCAGGCCGCCGCCATCCTCGGCCGCCTGGTCGACGTCGGCCTGGGCTACCTCGGCCTCGGCCAGCCCCTCACCACCCTGTCCGGCGGCGAGCGCCAACGGCTCAAGCTCGCCATCCACATGGCAGAGAAGGCCGGCACCTACGTCCTGGACGAACCCACCACCGGCCTGCACCTCGCCGACGTCGACCAGCTGCTGGCCCTGCTCGACCGCCTGGTCGACGCCGGCAACACGGTCATCGTCATCGAGCACCACCAGGCCGTGATGGCGCACGCCGACTGGATCGTGGACCTCGGACCCGGCGCCGGCCACGACGGCGGTCGCGTGGTGTTCACCGGCAGCCCCACCGACCTCGTGACCACGGCCGACACCCTCACCGCCCGGCACCTGCGCGCCTACGTGGGCCGCTAGCCACCACACCCGGAAGGTCACCGTGCCACTCCTGCACGTCCACCAGGTCCACGCGCTCACCCCGCACCTCACCCGGATCACCTTCACCGGGCCCGGGCTCGACGACTTCCCCACCTGGCCGGACCAGCAGCTCAAACTGCTGTTCCCGCGCGCCGGCCACCCCGTGC
This sequence comes from Actinosynnema sp. NPDC020468, assembly GCF_040642015.1. Classification (NCBI taxonomy): domain Bacteria; kingdom Bacillati; phylum Actinomycetota; class Actinomycetes; order Pseudonocardiales; family Pseudonocardiaceae; genus Actinosynnema; species Actinosynnema sp. NPDC020468. The sequence goes on along the minus strand of NZ_JBFAEO010000031.1, from coordinate 31,766 downwards.
CCGACCTGCCGACCGAGATCGGCGACCGGTGGGGCATGGCCTGGTACGAGGCCTACCAGTCGCTGCCCGACGACGAACGGCCGTGGCTGCGCAGCTTCACCGTGCGCGCCCACCACGCCGACACCCACCGGCTCGACGTCGACTTCGTGCTGCACGACCGCGGCCCGGCGAGCGACTGGGCCCGCGCCGCCCGACCGGGCGACGTGATCGGCCGCTACGGCCCGTCCAAGGTCTACGCCCGGCCGCTGCCCCGGGGCGACTGGCACCTGTTCGCGGGCGACGAGACCGCGCTGCCCGCCATCGCCTCGATCCTGGAAACCCTGCCCGCCGACGTGCCCGCGTTCGTCTTCGCCGAGGTGCGCGACGCCGGCGAGGAGCTGCCGCTGTCCTCCCCCGCCGCGCTCACCACGCGGTGGGTCCACCGGCCGACCCCCGGCGTCGGCGGGCTCCTGCTCGACGCGGTGCGCGCGGCCCTGCTGCCCGAGGGCGCGGGCGCGGCCTGGGTGGCGGGCGAGTCGGCGACCGTCCGCGCGCTGCGCCGGCACCTGGTGGACGAGCGCGGACTGCCCAAGCGGCAGGTCGAGTTCGCCGGGTACTGGCGGCGCGCGCTGACCCAGGACGACGCGCCGACGCCGGAGGACCTCGCGGAGGCCCAGGAGCGGTTGGATTGGTGAGGTGTTCTCGAAAGTGTTGATATTCGGTCAACACTGAAGGAATAGACACCACTGGGAAGATCAGGGGGCGGTCATGGCCGGACGGACCTCGCGACCCGGCCGCGGCGTGCTGGACGGGGTGATCGACCTGCTCGGGGCGTTCGAGGGGCGGCGCGACGGGGTGACCCAGGCCGAACTCGTGCGCCGGACCGGGTTGGCCGCCACGACGGTGCACCGGATGACCGCCGACCTGGTCGACCACCGGGTGCTGGAACGGCTTCCCGACCGGCGGCTGGTGGTGGGCCGCAAGCTGTGGGAGCTGGGACTGCTGGCCAGGGTGCAGGGCGGGCTGCGCGAGGTCGCCCTGCCCTTCCTCCAGGACCTGTACGAGGCGACCAGGGAGAACGTCCACCTGGCCGTGCGCGACGGCACCGCCGCGCTGTACGTCGAGCGGCTGCACGGGCGCGCGTCGGTGCCCGTGGTGAGCCGTCCCGGCGGGCGGTTGCCGTTGCACGCGACCGGTGTCGGCAAGGTGCTGCTGGCCTGGGCGCCGGAGTCGGTCCGCACTGAAGTCATCAATTCCGCAGAGCGCGTGACTGCTCACACGATCGTGGAACCCGGTCGACTCGCCCGGGACCTCGCCGGGGTGCGCGGGCGCGGCTACTCCCGGACCGTGCAGGAGATGTCGCTGGGCACCTGCTCGGTCGCGGTGCCGGTGTTCGACGCCGAGGGCGCCGTGGTGGCCGCGCTGGGACTGGTGACCGGACTGCGCCGGGACCCGGTCCGGCACGTGGCGTCGCTGCGGGTCGCGGCGGGCGGGATCGGCCGCGCCTTCCACTGAGTGGACACCAGGCCTTCTGCCCGGGTGGGATCCGGGCTTCGCTCGGGTCATGCGCACCCAGGTCGCCATCATCGGCGCCGGCCCCGCCGGACTGCTCCTCTCCCGCCTGCTCTCGCTGCGCGGCGTGGACTCGATCGTCGTGGAGAACCGCTCCCGCGCCCACGTGGAGGCCCGGATCCGGGCCGGGGTGCTGGAGCAGGGCACCGCGGACCTGCTCGTGGAGGCGGGCGTGGGCACCCGGCTGCGCGCCGACGGGTTGCGGCACGACGGCGTGCACCTCCAGTGGCCCGGCGAACGGCGCCGGATCGACTTCCGCGCGCTCACCGGCCGGTCGGTGTGGATCCACGGCCAGACCGAGGTGGTCAAGGAACTGCTCGCGGCCCGCGAGGAGGAGGTGCACTTCTCGGTGTCCGACACCGCCGTGCACGACGTCACCGGGCCGACGCCGTCGGTGTCGTTCGTGGACTCCTCCGGCACACCGCGCCGGATCACCTGCTCGATCGTGGTGGGCGCGGACGGGTTCCACGGCGTCTCCCGCGAGTCGATCCCCGCGCCGCTGCGGACCACCTGGGAACGGGACTACCCGTACGCGTGGCTGGGGATCCTCGCCGACGTGCCGCCGTCCACCGACGAGCTGATCTACGCGTGGCACCCGGACGGGTTCGCCCTGCACAGCATGCGGTCGACCACCCGGAGCAGGCTCTACCTCCAGGTCGACCCGGGCGAGCGGATCGAGGACTGGCCCGACGACCGCGTCTGGTCCGCGCTCGCCACCCGGCTGGGCCTGCCGGGGTGGGAACTGCGCGCCGGTCCGGTGCTGGACAAGGGCATCACGCCGATGCGCAGCTTCGTGAGCACCCCGATGCGCCACGGCGCCCTGTTCCTGGTGGGCGACGCGGCGCACATCGTGCCGCCGACGGGCGCGAAGGGGCTGAACCTCGCGGTGGCCGACGTGGCGGTGCTGGCGCCCGCGCTGGCCGAGTTCTTCGCCTCCGGCCGCACGGACCTGCTCGACGGCTACGAGGAGCGCGCCCTGCGCCGGGTCTGGCGGAGCACGCACTTCGCGTGGTGGATGACCGCGATGCTGCACACCTCCCCCGACCCGCTCGACCGGCCGCTCCAGCTGTCCCAGCTGGAGTACGTGTGCTCGTCCGCGGCGGCGGCGACCAGCCTCGCGGAGAACTACGTGGGCCTGCCGCACTAGGTCCGGCGCCGGGTCGCGGCGGCCTAGGGTGCGGTGCATGACGCGCATCGTGTCCCTGCTGCCCGCCGCGACCGACCTGGTGGCCGTGCTGGGGTTCGCGGACTCGCTGGTCGGGCGGACGCACGAGTGCGACTGGCCGGAGTCGGTGGCGGACGTGCCGGTGGTGACCTCCTCGTCGGTCGACCACGACCGGATGACCAGTCGGGAGATCGACTCGGCGGTGCACCGCGGGTCGTCGCTGTACGGGCTCGACGGCGACCTGGTCGCCGCCGCGCGACCGGACCTCGTGCTGACGCAGGACCTGTGCGAGGTGTGCGCGCTGTCCTACCGGCGGGTGTCGGAGGCGGTGCGGGTGATGGACGTCGGGCCGCGCGTGCTGTCGCTGGAGCCGCGGACGCTGGACGAGGTGCTCGGCTGCCTGCGCGAGGTGGGCGCGGCGCTGGGGGTGCCGGACGTGGCGGAACGCGAGGAGGCGGCGCTGCGGTCGCGGTTGGCCGCAGTGCGCGCGTCGGTCGCGGACCGACCCCGGCCCCGGGTGGCCGCGATCGAGTGGCTGGACCCGGTGTGGCCCGCGGGCCACTGGGTGCCGGAGCAGATCGCGTGCGCGGGCGGCGAGCCGCTGCTGGCCTCGGCCGGCGAGCACACCTCCCCGATCGGGTGGGACGCGGTCGTGGCGGCCCGGCCCGACGTCGTGCTGCTGCTGCCGTGCGGCTTCCCGCCGGAGCGCACCGAGGCCGAACTCGCCGTGCTGCCGCTGTCGACCGCGGACGCGGAGGTCTGGATCCTGGACGGACCCTCCTACTACAACCGGCCGGGGCCACGCGTGGTTCGGGGAGCCGAAGTCCTGGCCCACGTCCTGCACGGCGTGCGGCCGCCGACGCCGGTCACCCGCGCCGAGGCCCGGCGGGTGCGCACCGGCTAGACCCGGCCGTCAGTCGGTGTGCACCAGGAGCCGGTCGACGCCGTGCACGATCGAGGCGGTGCGGAAGGTCGGCCGGTCGTCGGTGAGGCGGAGGTTCGGGAAGCGGCGGAGCAGGGCGGGGTAGGCGGCGCGGAGTTCCATGCGGGCCAGTTCGGCGCCGACGCACCGGTGCGCGCCGTGGCCGAACGCCAGGTGCGCCGACGGCGGTCGGGTCGGGTCGAACGCGGCGGCCTCGGCGCGGTCGGCCGCGCTGAGCGACACCACGACGACGTCGCCCTCCTTGATCCCGGTGCCCGCGATCTCCAGGTCGTGCCGGGCGAACCGCGGGAACGCCACCTGCACCACGCTCAGGTGCCGCAGCAGCTCCTCGACCAGCGGGCCGACCGCGGCGTCGTCGTCCTTCATCGCCGCGCGCGCCGCCGGGTCGCCCATCAGCACGACCGCGCCCAGCGCCAGCATGCTCGCCGTGGTGTCGAACCCGCCGGTCAGCACGCCGTCGGCGAGCCCGGCCAGCTCCTCGTCGCCGACCGCGTCGCCGTGCTCGCGGATGATCATGCCGATCAACCCGTCGCCCGGGTCGAGCCGTTCCCGCCGCACGATCTCGCGCATGTACTCCAGCGACTCGGAGATCGCGCCCAGCGCCGACGTCGCACCGCCGAACAGGTCGAACCGCGCCGCCGCCAACTCCTGGAACCGCGCCCGGTCCGCGTACGGCACACCCAGCAGCTCGCAGATGGTCAGCGACGGGATCGGCAGCGCGAACTCCGCGACCAGGTCGACCGGCCCGTCGGCGGCCTCCATGGCGTCGAGCCGCTCGGTCACGATCTGGTCGATCCGCGGCACCAGCCGCGACAGCCGCCGCATGGTGAACTCCGGCGTCAGCAGCTTGCGCAGCCGGGTGTGGTCGGGCGGGTCGGCGAACCCGAGGCCGCCGGGCGCCTGCTCGATCCGGCCGACCGCCGCGCCGAGCCGGGCGTAGTCGTTGCTGAAGGCGTCGGTGTCCGCGAGCACCGCCTTGGCCTCCGGCCGCCCCGTCACGAGCCACACCCGCACCCCGAACGGCACCGGCAGGCGGTGCACCGGACCGGTCAGCCGCAGCCGCTCCATCGCCGCGGCGGGCTCGACGCCGTCCCGGCGCAAGGGCACCAACGCCGCGTCCGGGAGCAGCGACAGGGCTCGCGAACCGATGCGACCCATGACCCACCTGGTGACCGATCGCCGTGCGACCCAGGCCACCAGACCGTCGCGCACCGAGGCGAGAGTCGTCATCCGACACCTCACTTGTCCATTTTCGTTGATCGACGGTAGCCCTCCACCAGGGTGAGCAGCATCGCGCTACAGGCGGATTGACACGACAACCCGGGTGACAAATGATCGGCAATCGCGCGTGGACGGGGGAAGCCGGTGGGAATCCGGCGCTGACCCGCAACGGTAGGTCCCGCTGGGACGAGCCCGAACACCCGCCGCGCGCAGCGCTCCACAACGCCGTCGAGGACCACGGCACGGAGCCCGGCGGCGGCCTCGTGCTGTCCGGGTTCGGTCGTGCCCGCACCCGGAAAGGTCGACCATGTCGTTCAGACGGACCGCCGCCGTCCTGGCCGCGGCTCTCGCGACGCTCGTCGCCGTGCCCGCCAGCCACGCCTCGGCCCGGACGCCGACCACCACCTCCCCCGAGAAGGCCGCCGCCGGGTGGCTCGCCCGCCAACTGCTCGACGGCGAACGCCTCCAGCGCGACGGCTTCGACGACCAGGGTCTCACCATCGACGCGCTGTTCGCGTTCGACGCGGCCGGTGTCGCCCGGGACAACTCGGACAAGATGATCGCGTGGCTGGCGAAGCCCGACGTGATCGAGGGGTACGTCACCGACGGCGAGGGTGGCGAGTACCCGGCCCCGATCGCGAAGCTGGCGCTCGCCGCGCAGGCGCAGGGCAAGGACCCCAGGGCGTTCGGCGGCGTCGACCTGATCACCCGGCTGGGCGCGCTGCTGGACCCGGGCACCGGTCGGTACCGGGACAAGTCCGACTACGAGGACACGTCCAACAACTTCGGCCAGGCGTTCGCGGTGCTCGTGCTGACCGGGGCGGGCGGCGCGCCCGCGAAGGCGGTCGACTTCCTCGCCGGCTCCGCGTGCCCGGACGGCGGTTTCCCGCTCTACCCGGGCCTCGCCGAGTGCAAGTCCGACGTCGACTCGACCGGCATGGTCGTGCAGGCGCTGCTCAAGGCCGGCCGGACCGAGGCCGCGACCAAGGCCCTGGACTGGTTGGTGGCGAAGCAGACCGCCGACGGCGGGTTCTCCGGCACGCCGCCCACCGGGACGGTGAACGCGAACAGCACCGGCCTGGCCGCGCAGGCGTTGCGCGCGGGTGGCCGGTCCGACGCCGCGACCAAGGCCGGGGAGTACCTGACCGGGTTGCAGGTCGGGTGCTCGGGCGAGGCCGACCGGCGGGGCGCGATCCCCTACGACGCGACCGCGTTCACCCCGGCCGGCGCGGTGCGCGCGACCCCGCAGGCGATCACCGGCCTGGTGGGCGTGAACTTCGCCGACCTGTCCCCCGAGGGCGACGCCGGACCCGCGCCGGCGCCGGACTGCCAGACCACCACGTCCACGACGACACCCACGTCCACCACCACTGCCACGACGACCGCGGATCCGGGCACGACCACCACCGACCCCACGACGACGTCGGCGGAGGACACCACGACCACCACCACGGACGAGGTGGCACCGGTGGTGTACGGCGGCACCGGCAGCACCCTCGCCTACACCGGCGTGGACGTCGCGCCCGCGCTGTGGCTCGGGACGCTGCTGCTGCTCGCGGGCGTGCTCACGACGGTGTTGGCCCGCAAGAGGTTCACGACGGCTAAGGAGCGCAGGCGATGAGGAAGACCCTGTCGGTGGTGACCGCGGTGCTGGCCGCGGTCGGGTTGCAGGTGGCGGTCTCCCCCGCCGCGCGGGCCGCCGCGTGCGCCGGCACGTCCGGTGTCACGGTGGTGGTCGACAACGGCGCGCTGGGCGGCGGCGTGTCCACCCAGTGCGCGCCGGGCAACCCCACCAGCGGGCTGACCGCGTTGACCGGCGCGGGCTTCAGCTACGCGTTCGTGCCGCGGCAGCCCGGTTTCGTGTGCCGGATCAACGCGCTGCCCAACCCGTGCAACGGCGCCCCGGCCACCGCGTACTGGTCCTACTGGCACGCCCAGCCCGGCGGCACGTGGACCTACAGCACGTCCGGCGCGGCCGGGTACGACCCCGCTCCCGGCAGTGTCGAAGGGTGGGCGTTCGGCTCGGGCCAGGCCCCGTCGACGGCTCCGTGAGACGGGCGTTAGGGCTCGCACTGGTCGTCGGCGCGCTGCTGGGGCCGACCGCCCCGGCGGCGCACGCGGCCGACTGCTCCGGGGTGACGGTGGTGGTGGACTACCGGTCGCTGGGCGGCGGCGTGCAGACGGGGTGCGCGGCGGGCGACCCGGCGACCGGGTTGGCCGCCATGCAGGCGGCGGGCTTCGGCTACACGTTCGCCTCCCGCCAGCCGGGTTTCGTGTGCCGGATCAACGCCAAGCCCGCGGCCGACCCGTGCGTCAACGCCTCACCGGCGACGGCGTACTGGTCGTACTGGCACGCACCGCCCGGCGGCTCCTGGAGCTACAGCGACCTGGGCGCGGGCTCGTACGACCCGCCGGCGGGCTCGGTCGAGGGCTGGGCGTTCGGCTCGGGCGAGCAACCCGGCATCGCGCCGCCCGCTCCCCCGCGTCCGACCCAGCCCGCTCCGCAGCCCACACAGCCGAAACCCACCCCGCAGCAGCCGGGTCAACCGGCGCTCACCGCACCGGGTCAACCGGGTCAACCCGCACAACCGGGTCAACCCGGCCAACCCGCGGCGACCACGACCACCACCGCGGTCACCACGACGGGCTCGTCGGTCGCGCTGTCGTCGACCTCCGCGTCGGCCCAGTCCTCGGGGTCGTCCGCAGCGTCGGAGTCCTCGGTGTCCTCGAGCGCGGCCGGTCCGTCGGCCACCTCGGTGGCGGTCGAGCCGACCGCGACCCGGGGCAGCCCCGTCGGGCTGGTGGTCGGCCTGGCGGTGATCGCGGTGCTGGGCGGCGTCGCGTTCCTGGTCGCACGGCGGCGCAAGGCGGCCGGGTGAGCAGGCTGCACCCCGGCGCGTGGTGGCTGTGGGCGGTGGCACTGGCGGCCGTCGCCTCGCGCACCACGAACCCGGTGCTGCTCGGCCTGGTGATCGCGGTGGCCGGGTTCGTCGCCGTGCTGTGCCGCCAGGACACCCCGTGGGCGAGCGCCTACGGGGTTTTCCTGCGGTTCGGGCTGGTGGTGATCGCGATCCGGGTGGTGTTCCATGTGCTGCTGGGCGGCATGGAGGGCGCGACGACGCTGTTCGTGCTGCCCCGCGTGCCGCTGCCGGACTGGGCCGCGGGCATCCGGCTGGGCGGCCCGGTCACCGCCGAGGGCCTGGTTTTCGCGCTGTGCCAAGGACTTCAGCTCGCCACCCTGCTGTGCTGCGTCGGCGCGGCGAACGCGCTGGCCAACGCCAAGCGGCTGCTGCGGTCGCTGCCGGCCGCGCTGTACGAGGTGAGCGTGGCGGTGGTGGTCGGGTTGACGGTGGCGCCGCAGCTGGTCGCGAGCGCCGGCGCGGTGCGGCGGGCGCGGGCGCTGCGGGGTGACGCGGTGCGCGGGGTCCGGGCGGTGCGGGTGCTGATGGTGCCGGTGCTGGAGGACGCGTTCGAGCGGTCGCTGGTGCTGGCGGCGGCGATGGACTCGCGCGGGTACGGCCGGACCGCGGGCGTGCCGAGGTCGACCAGGGTGCTGACCGGTGTGCTGGTGATCGGCGGCCTGATGGGGTTGTGCGTCGGCGCGTACGGGCTGCTGGACGGCAGCGCGCCGCCGGTCGTGGGCGCGCCGATGCTCGCGGCCGGGTCCGTGCTCGCGGTCGCCGGGTTGTGGACGGGGTCGCGGCGGGTGCGGCGCACCCGGTACCGCCCCGACGGCTGGGGCGCGCGCGAGGCGCTGGTGGTGGGTTCCGGGCTGGTGGCGGCACTGGCGACGTTCCTCGCGCCGGCCGACCTCGGTGGCGCGGACCTGTCGCCGAGCACCGTCCCGCTGGTGGCGCCCGGGTTGCCGCTGCTGCCCGCGCTGGGCCTGCTCGTCGCGCTCGCGCCGGTGCTCATCGCCGATCGGAAGAGGACATGATCCGGTTCGAGGACGTTTCCGTCACCTACGCCGACGCGGCGGAGCCGACCCTGCGCGGGGTCGACCTGCACGTGCCCGAGGGCGAGCTGTGCCTGGTCGTGGGACGCACCGGGTCCGGTAAGACGACGTTGCTGCGCGCGGTGAACGGCCTGGTGCCGCACTTCACCGGCGGCACGCTGACCGGGCGCGTGCTGGTCGACGGCCGGGACACCGCGACCCACCCGCCGCGCGAACTGGCCGACGTGGTCGGGTTCGTCGGGCAGGACCCGCTCGCCGGCTTCGTCACGGACTCGGTGGAGGAGGAGCTGGCCTACTCGATGGAATCGCTCGCGCTGCCGAACCCGGTGATGCGCAAGCGGGTCGAGGAGACGCTGGACCTGCTGGGGTTGGCCGACCTGCGCGACCGGCCGGTGGCGCGGCTCTCCGGCGGGCAGCAGCAGCGGGTGGCGGTGGGCGCGGCGCTGACGGCGCACCCGCGCGTGCTGGTGCTGGACGAGCCGACGTCCGCGCTGGACCCCGGCGCGGCGGAGGACGTGCTGGCGGCGCTGCACCGGCTGGTGCACGACCTGGGCATGACCGTGGTGATCGCGGAGCACCGGCTGGAGCGGGTGGCGCAGTACGCGGACCGGGTCGTGTGGCTGCACGACGGCGTGGTGACGGCGGGCGACCCGGGCCGGGTGCTCGCCGCCGCGCCGGTCGCGCCGCCGGTGGTGCGCCTGGGACAACTCGCGGGCTGGGAGCCCGTGCCGGTGTCGATCCGGGACGCCCGCCGGCTCGCCGCGCCGTTGCGGGACCGGCTGCCCGCTCCCCCGGCGCCGGTCGTCGCGCCGACCGCGCCCGTGCTGACGGCGACCGGCGTGCGGGTCCGGTACGCCGAGGTCGAGGCGGTGCGCGGGGTCGACCTGGTGGTCGGCGCGGGCGAGCGGGTCGCGCTGATGGGCCGCAACGGGTCGGGCAAGTCCTCGCTGCTGTGGGCGGTGCAGGGCACCGGGAAGCGGTCCGGCGGCGTGGTCGCGGTGGACGGCGTCGACCCGGCGTCGCGGAAACCGGTGGCCAGGCGGTCCGCGATCGGGCTGGTGCCGCAGCAGCCGTCGGACCTGCTGTACCTGCACGAGGTCGGGTTGGAGTGCGCGCAGGCGGACCGGGAGTCGGGTCGCGAACCCGGCGCCTGCCGGGCGTTGCTGGACTCGCTCGCGCCCGGCGTGCCCGCCGACCGGCATCCCCGCGACCTCTCCGAGGGGCAGCGGTTGGCGCTGGTGCTGGCGATCGCGCTGACCCCGAGGCCGCGCGTGGTGCTGCTGGACGAGCCGACGCGCGGCTTGGACTACCCGGCCAAGTCGCGGCTCGCGGCGGTGCTGCGGGACCTCGACGCGCACGCCGTGGTGCTGGCGACGCACGACGTGGAGTTCGTGGCCGAGTACGCGACCCGGGTGGTCGTGGTGGCCGACGGCGAGGTGGTGGCCGACGGGCCGACCGCCGAGGTGATCACCGCGTCGCCGGTGTTCTCGCCGCAGGTGGCGAAGGTGCTCGCGCCCGCGCCGTGGTTGACCGTGGACGCGGTGCGGGAGGCGCTGGCGTGACGGCGGTGGTGGTGCGGCCCCGGGCCGCGGTCGCCCTGGTGGTGGCGGCGGTGCTGAGCGTGGCGGCGTTCGGGTGGCCGCTGATCGTGTCGCCGGACGCCGGTGTCGCGCACGGTGCCGACGCGCCGTGGACGTTCGCCCTGCTCCTGCCGCTGGTGCTGGCCGTGGTGCTGGCGGAGCTCGGCGAGGGCGGGATGGACTCGAAGGCGGTGGCGGCGCTGGGCGTGCTGTCGGCGCTGGGCGCGGCGATCCGACCGCTGGGCGCGGGCACGGCGGGCATCGAGACGGTGTTCTTCGTGCTGGTGCTGGGCGGCCGGGTGTTCGGACCGGGGTTCGGCTTCGTGCTGGGCAACACGATGCTGTTCACCTCGGCCCTGCTGACCGGGGGCGTGGGCCCGTGGCTGCCCTACCAGATGCTGGGCGCGGCGTGGGTGGCCCTGGGCGCGGGCCTGCTGCCGCCGGTGCGGGGCAGGGCGGAGCTCGTGCTGCTGGCGGCGTACAGCGCGGTCTCGTCCCTGGTGTACGGCCTGCTGCTGAACCTGTCGTTCTGGCCGTTCGCGCTGAGCGCCGGCAGCACGACCCTCTCCTACGTCCCCGGTGCTCCCCTGACCGACAACCTGGTCCGCCTGGTGGGGTTCAGCCTGGCCACCTCCCTGGGCTGGGACCTCGGCCGCGCGATCACCACGGTCGTCCTGGTCACCCTCACCGCCCCGGTCCTCCTGCGCACCCTGCGCCGCGCGGCCCGCAAGGCGGCCTTTCACAGCGGCGGCAACAGCGCCGCCACCTCCGCCACCGCGTCCAACACCTCCGGGTCCACGTGACCGACCACCGTTTCGGCCTCGGCCACGGTGACCCGCGCGCCGTCCCGCTCGGACCCGTAGTTCAGGCCGCCGAACGCGATGTCCGCGTACCCGAGCAGCGGCCCGCCCAGCGGCGCGACGTCACCCGAGCCGTGCCGGTCCACCAGCGACCGGAACTCGACGGCGTCACCGCGGTCGGCGAGCCCGACCCAGGCCACGGACACGATCGCCGCGTTCTCCCCGTCGCCGACCGCGAACAGGACCCGGTCGACCGAGGCGCACCGGTGCTCCAGGAAGAACTCCCGCACCTCGCCGAAGGTGACCGCCAGGCACTCGGCCTGCTGCCGCGCCGATTTCTTCGACTCCCGCATCCCGAGCCGCCGCCACGCGCCCTCGGCGTCACCGCCCTTGGCGGCCTTGCGCGCCTCGACCTTGCGCGCCGACACGCTGCCGCCACCCCCGGCCGCGCCGCCGCCCGCGCCCACGACACCGGCACCACCCGCGCCGGCCGCACCCAGCGCGACCACGCACGCCAGTGCCACCGGGCCGCCCTTGCCACCACCGCCCTTGATCAGGACCCGGTTGCCGTTGATCGTCCGCCATCGATCGGCCATGCGCGCCGCCCCCTCACGTGTGGGACACAAGTACCAACGGCGACTGGGCCGAACCCCGTACTAGTGCGGGGACGTGCGGAAGGTCTCGTAGTCCGCCACCGTGCGGACGCCGTGGTCCAGCACCGCCGTGTAGATGCCGAAGCTGCTGTACCCCGGCCGTCCCGTCCAAGCCTGCTTCAGCTCCAGGATGGCCAGCCGGGTCTCCGGGGTCAGCCGGGGCGGCAGGGTGCGGACGTGGGTCAGGTCCGGCTGGCGCGACGGGTCGTCGACGAACCAGAGGTCCAGCGTCCACGTCTCGCCGTCCGCGTCGCGGTAGTGCGGGCCGAGGTACAGGCCGTCGGGGTACGCCTCCGGCTCCTGGTTCCAACTGCCCGCGTCGTTGCGGAACCGGACCGAGCCCACGCGCGGGTGCCGCGCCAGTCGCGCGCCCAGCGCCGTCACCGCGGCCAGGTCGAGCGAGGCGCACGCCACGGTGATGTCGATGTCCCGCTGGTACATCAGCCCCAACGCCGAACTGCCGGTGCGGACCGGGTCGCCCAGTTCCGCCAGCGCGGACATCAGGTCGAGGTCCGCCACCACCTCGTCGGCCCGGGCCTGCACCGCGTCCTGTCGCGCCAGGAGATCCACGCGTGCCACGGTAGTCACCGCCGGCGGGCGGCGAACAGCAGCACGAGACCCGCCGCCGACAGGACCAGTCCGATGGCGAACGCGCTGCGGTAGCCGAAGTGCTGGGCCACGCCCACCAGCGGTCCGGCCAGCATCAGGCTGACCTTGTTCGTGTTGGTGAACACCGTCGTCGCGTACCCCGGCCGGTCCGGCGCGAGGTCCTGGAAGTAGGAGATGCCCACGCCCATCACCGCCGAGATGACCACCGCGTGCAGCGCCTGCGCCGCCGCCACCTGCCACGACGTGGTCGCGAGCAGCACGACCCCGTGGTAGGCCAACGCGACCGCGCCGCCCGCCAGCACCAGCCGGCGCAGGTCGATCCGCATCGCGAGCCACCCGAACCCGAGCATCAGCGGGATCTCCAGGAACGCGCACAACCCGAGGATCAGGCCCGCGTCACCGGTGGTGCCGCCCAACTCGTCGGTCACGAACAGCGGCATGGCGGTCACCGTCACGCCGGTCGCGCCCTGCAACAGCACGAACGCCGCCGCGGCCAGCAGCAACTCGGTCCGCGCACCGCGCACGTCGGCGACCGGCGCGGCCGCGGTCGTCGGCAGCCCCAGCTCCGGCAGGAACGCGAACGCCAGCACCGCGCCCACCAGGTACACCCCGGCGCTGACCAGGAACAACCCGTTGAACCCGGTCCCCGCGATCAGCAGCGCCGCCACCGGCGGGCCGCCCACCCAGGCGACCGACATCATCACCCGCAACGTGCTGGTCGCGAGCGGCGCGCGGGGTGAGCCGGCCAGCAACTGCCGCCCGTAGGCGAACATCTGCGGCATCAGGCAGGACGCCACCGCGAACAGGGTCAGCTGCACGCCGAGCAGCGCCCAGTAGTTCCGCAGCACGGCGAACAGCACGAACCCCACCGCGCCGACCACCGACGCGCCCACGAGCAGCGCCCGGCGCACGGCCCGCCGGTCCGACCAGCGGCCGATGAGGGTGCTCGCCACCAGCGCGGCGAGCGAGGAGGTCAGCAGGAACGCGCCCACCTCGACCGGGCCGCTGTCCAACTCCTTGATCAGGAACAACGACAGGAACGGTCCGGCGAGCGCGTACCCGACCCCGGTGAGCAGCCCCACCGACAGCAACGGGACGAAGGACCGGGAACGGGCGGGTGCGGGTGTTTCGGTCGCTACGGCCACACCGGGCATCCTCGCCGCCGGCGTCGGCGACGAGGAACCCGTTTTCCGCCATTCGGACCCGTGAGAGCGGTCACCTACACCGGCCGGGCCGCCAGCACCGCCATGTCCAGCGCGAGCGGGCGCACGTCGGTCAGCTCGAACCCGTTGGCGCGCAACAACTCCCGGTACTCCCCCGGTGACCGCTCGCGACCCTGCACGTTGTTGACCATCATGTGCACGTCGTAGGCCAGCGGCAACGGCTCGAGGTGGGTCTCCGGCACCGGCCGTTCCACGAGCACCAGCGTCGCGGGCCCGGTGATCGCGGACCGGATGTTGCGCAGGATGGTCGAGCACCGCTCGTCGTCCCAGTCGTGAAGGATCCGCGACAGCAGGTAGAGCGAGCCGCCGGCGGGCACCGGGTCGCGGAAGAAGTCGCCCTCCGCCAACGAGACCCGGTCCCGGCAGCCGTACCCGTCGAGCACCGCGCCCGCCGTGGCGATCACGTGCGGCCGGTCGAACAGCACGCCGCGCAACCCCGGCGCCGCGGCCAGCACGAGCGCCAGCAGGTGCCCGTCACCGCCCGCGACGTCGACCACCGTGCCGCGCTCCGGCAGGTCCAGCGCCGCCGGCACCGCCTTGAGGAACCCGGTGCCGGCCGCCATCGCGCCCTCGAACAGCCGCGCGTCGGCGGGGTTCGCCGCGAAGTGGTCGAACGGCTCCGCGCCGAACACCTCGGTGAACGCGCACTCCCCCGTCCGCACGGTGTGCAGCAACTGCCCGAACGAGCGGTAGAAGAACCCGCCGTACACCCGGGCGAGGTCCCGCTGCGACCCCTCGGCGTCGCTCGCCAGCAACGCGCCGCGCGGGGTGCACGACCACGCGTCGCCGTCCGCCTCGACCACGCCGAGCGCGGCCAGGAAGCGCAGCAGCCGGCGCAGGTTGTCCTCGCGCGCGCCGACCAGCGCGGCGAGCGCGGGCGTCGCCAGCGGACCGGCGGCCAGGTGGTCGGCGACCCCGAGTTCGGCCGCGACCGCCACCGCCTGGGTGCGCCACGCGCCGGTCATCAGCTCCAGCATGTCCCGCCGGTGCCGGTCGGGGAGGCCGAGGTGCTCGTCCAGCAGGTCGGAGCGGCCGGGCAGGTGCAGCTCGATCCGCCCGACGCCGCGGAAGTACAGCACCGAGGCGTCCTCGTGCCCGTTGTAACCGCCGCCGTCGGGCACCAGCCCGCCCGGTCCCACCAGCGTGCGGTGGACGCCGCGCAGCACCAGCGGGTCGTCGGTGCGCGCCTCGAACGCCAGGTGCGACTCGCGGCCGTACCGGTGCTCGTCCAGCGCCAGCGCGCCGTGCACGCCGTCCGGGTCCACCAGCACGAACAGCTCCAGCACCCGGCCGCCGTCGACGTCGCACGACAGGATCCGCACGTCCACCTCGGCCACCGGCACGCCCAGCCGCTCGGCCACCCGCGACCGCACCACGACGCTCGGCGCGTCGACGCCCGGCCGCACGCCCAGCTCCACCAGGTCCCGGCGCGCCCGGTCCACCGAGCACGCCACCACCAGCAACGCGCCGTGCGCGAAGTCCAGGTGGCGGGCCAGGTCGTCGGCCGCCGGCGCGGGCACCGCGACGCCGAGCGCCTCGCGGGTGTCCGCCTTGCGCAGGAACGCGATCAGGTCGTGCACCTGCCCGTGGTCGCGGACGCCCGACGGCGCGGTGCCCGCGGTCACGCGGAAACCGCTTCCAGCTCGGGGTGCAGTTCCACGTCGCACCACCGCAGGAGCCCGGCGATCCGCGGCCTGCCGTCGTGCCGCCACACCATGCTCGCCCGGGTCATCGACCCCGGCGCGGTCACCCGGCTGACGCCGAGCCCGGCCAGCGCCTCCGCCGTGCGCCGGAACTCCTCGCCCACCGCGCCCAGTCCCACGTTCTGAAGGTGGTTCGAGTAGGGCCGCACCAGGTCGACCGCCGCGGCCAGGTCCGGCACCGCGACGACGCGCGCCACCCGGTTGCCCGCGCCGCTCAGCGGCAGCAGCGCGTCGTCCAGCACGACCGTCCACTCCAGACCGTCCGAGGACCACACCCCGCCCGCGTCCGCGCTCGCGGACCGCCACTCGGCGAGCATCCTGCGGTGTTGCAGCACCACCGCGTCCTCGCCCTCGACCACACCGGGCGGGCACTGCTCGGCCTGCTGCCGCATCGCGCCCGCCAGGTGCCTCGCGACCTCGCGGGCGTGCGTCGCCTCCACCAGGTAGACCTGCGGCGACAGGCACGCGTGCTGGTCGTACTCGCTACAGTCCGCCGCGATCCCGGCCGCCACGGCGGCCGCGCCGAGCTGCTCGACGTACCCGGCGGAGACCAGGCCGAACGACAGCTTGTGGCCGTGCTCCTCGTAGAGCTGGTGCGGCCGGACCCTGGCCCGGATCGCGCCGCACGCCGCGTCGTTGCCGTAGGCGATCACCGCGTCGGACCGGTCCAGCGCGCCGTCGAGGTTCGCCGTGTCGTCGCGGCCCCAGTAGGTCGCGATCACCGCGTCCGCGAGCACCGGCTCCACCTCGTGCAGGGTGCGCAGGAACGCGGCCGCGAAGTGCGGCTCCTTGGCCGGGATCTTCGCGATCACCGTCGACTTGACCAGCAGCGCGCGGACCAGCGACCGGCCGGGCAACCCCGGCACGTTGCCGGAGAACACCGCCAGCGTGGTGCGCGGGCCGAACGCGGTGGTGCCGCCGCGGAACCCGTCGAGCACCTCGGGGTCGCCCAGCTCGCGCTCCAGCGCGGCCAACAGCGACTCGGCGCGCAGGGTGCCGATCTCGGCGTCCAGCGCCCGGTCGACGGTCTCCACGGACATCCCGGTGACCACCGCGGCGTTGGCCGCGAACTCCCGTCTGGCCGGGAAACCCCGATCGCACCAGCGGCGCGCGGCCTCGTCGACGGCGGCCACGATCCGCCGCACGGGCAGGTCCCGCAGCCGCCGGTGGGCCTGCTCCAAGCCGGCTTCGACGGCGTCCCAGTCGCGCGGCCGGACGCCGTGCCACTCGTGGCCCGCCGCGGTCAGGGTGAAGGCCTCCCGGTCGAGGTCGGCGGCCCAGTCGGGGATCCACGACACGCTCATGCGCCCACCGTCCCGGCGGTCATCTCGTCCAGGGACAGCGAGCAGCCGCGACTCGTGCCGCCGGCGATGCGGCCCGCGACGGCGACACCGTCGTGCGCGGCGATGGCGCGGTCACCGGTCAGCAGCACGTGCGGGCGGTCGATCAGGCACAGGTCGCGGACCTCCAGCAATCCCTCGCCCTCGGTCAGCAGACCGCGGGTGTGCGGGTCGCGGACCAGCGGGCCGCCCCAGGGCTGGGTCGCGCGCGGTCGTTCGCCGAGCGGTCCGACGGGTCGGTCGCTCGCGTCGTAGAGCTGGTTGGCCAACTCCGTCATGCCGAACAGGTTGCCGAACCGGCGGACGCCGAACACCCGGCCCACCGCGGCGCGCAGGTCGTCCACCCGCATCACCCGCGACCGGCCCTTGAACCCGCCGCCGTCGAACACGCTCGAGCCCTCCGGTAACTCCCAGCGCAGGCCACGCGCCTCCAGCGCGTCGCACGCGTTGACGAACGCGAAGCTGCCGCCGACCATCAGCACCGGCAGGCCCGCCGCGACCGCCGCGTCCAGGCGCCGGGCGAGCAGCGCGTAGTCCACGCCGCCCGGTCCGACGACCCACGTGCTCAGCTCCGGGTCGCCGCAGGTCTCCTTGATGCGGGCCATGTCGAACGCGATCGCCATCTCGGGGTGGTCGAGCTCGGAGGGCGCGAAGACGATCACCACCGGCGGCGGGCCGTCGGGCACCACGAACCGGCGCGCGTTGGTCGCGACCGCGAGGGCCTTCAACTCCAGGCCGAGCTTCGTGTAGCGCACGCTGCCGCGAACACTCCCGGTGGTGCCGCTGGTGCGGAACTCGCGGACCACCGGCGCGTCCGGGAACAGGTGGGGCCCGCGGTCCTTGTACGCCGCGTCGGGCACGCCGACGCCCGGTCCGACCTGCTTCCAGTACCGCGCCACGTCCGGTGAGTTGGCCACGCTCAGCTCGAGCAGCCGCTCGTGCAGCGCGTCGGGGTCCCCGACCCCGTCGACCACCAGCAGGGCGATGTCCTCGAACAGGCGTGCCACGTACGGATCGTCGTGGGCAACAGCCATCGACTGCCTCCATGCGATGAGAGCAATTCGGGGGCGGGCGGCGTGCCAGGGTCCGGGATCCCTTCCGGATCCCGGCGCACACCCGCGTGTCAAACCCGGCCGGGGCGACGACCTGGGCACGCTAGCAACGCGCGCCGGAAACGAACAAGCCCAGTTGCCCGAAGTGGCCGGTGGCCGATGAATTACATTCCGATGGACGCATTCCGGTTCACCCGGTCGCCCCAGGGTCGGACCGGTTCTGGTTGGTGCTGGTCAGCACGCCGAAACGGGCACCGGAGGGGTCGCTGAGCCACGCGGTGCGGCCGACACCGGCGGCGTACACGGCGGGCAGCACGAGACCGCCGCCCAACTCGTCGTTGCGCGCCATCACCGCGTCCGCGTCGGGCACCTCGAAATAGGGCAGCCAGTGCGATTTGCCGTGCTCCTTGCGCACCACACCGCCGAATGAACTGCTGTCGCCGCCGTCCCGCGGCGTCAGGAGCACGTACTCGCCGTCGCCGCCGGGAGTGGGCACGTCGGCGGAATTCCACTCGAGCACAGAATGGTAGAAAGCACGCGCGTCGCCCGGGTTGTCGGTGTGCAATTCCACCCAGGCGAGTGACACCGGATCGGTGACGAGATCAAGCCCGGCGGTGTCGCGCGGCTGCCAGATCGCGAACTCGGCTCCGGTCGGGTCGGTCAGCGCGGCCATCCGGCCGTTGGTGAACACGTCGAACGGCGGCACCCGCACCGCGCCGCCCGCCTCCGCCGCGGCCGCCACCGCGCCGTCCGCGTCGTCCACCCGGAAGTAGACCGTCCACTCGGACCGCGCGCCCTCCTCGGTCAACGGACCGATCGCGGCCACCACGTCCTCGTCCTGCCGGAACACGCCGTAGCCGGTGTCCTCGCCCAGCGGCTCGAACCCCCAGCCGAACAGCGCGGTGTAGTAGGCCACCGCCCGGTCGACGTCGGGGCTGCCGATGTCCAACCAGTTGGGCACACCCGGGACGTAGTCGGTGGAGAGCACGTCACACCTCCTCGGCAGCGGATCGGGCCGCACCACCGTAGTACCGGCGGGTGCGCGGGGCGCGACGGCCCGTGCCCGAAAGCGGGCAGGGGGTGTGGCCGGGTGGTGGGATGGTGGCCATGCTGGACGCCGTGGACGACGAGGTGCCGGGCGACCTGGTCCGGCACGTGGTGCGCACGACCGGCATCCCGCCGGCGACCGCGCACCGGCTCGTGGCCGACGTGATGGGCTACTTCGTCGAGACCGTCGACGAGTACGTCCTGCGCCGGCACGCCGAACTGCGTGCCCGCGGCGTGCCGAACGCGGGCATCTGGGAACGCCTGGCCGCCGAGCTGGACGCGCGCCCGGTCGCCGCGCCACCCCTGTCGCAGCGCCAGTTGCGCCGCATCGTCTACGGCTGAGTCCGGCTACCAGCAAGGAGTTTGGGCGCATGTGCGGAATCGTCGGTTACGTGGGCGCGCGGGACGCCACGCCGCTGCTGGTCGAGGGCCTGCACCGGCTGGAGTACCGGGGTTACGACTCGGCGGGCGTGGCGATCGCGGCCGAGGACGGCGTCGAGGTGGTCAAGACCGCGGGCCGGGTCGCGGACCTGCGGCGGATCCTGCCCGAGGACCTCGCGGGCACCACCGGCATCGCGCACACCCGCTGGGCCACCCACGGCGAGCCGACCGACCGCAACGCGCACCCGCACGTGGACGCCGCGCGCCGGGTCGCGATCGTGCACAACGGGGTGTTCGAGAACTCCGAGCGGCTGCGCGCGCAACTGGTCGCCGACGGCGTCGCGCTGGCCTCGGACACCGACAGCGAGGTGCTGGCCCACCTGGTCGCCCGCAGCGCGGCCGACTCGTTGGAGGACGCGGTCCGCGAGGCGCTGACCCAGGTCGAGGGCACCTACGGGGTGATCGTGATGGACGCCGACCGGCCGGGCGAGCTGGTCGCGGCCCGGCGCGGCAGCCCGGTGGTGCTGGGCGTCGGCGAGCACGAGATGCTGGTGGCCTCGGACGTGGCGGCGCTGGTCCGGTTCACCCAGCAGGTGATCTACCTGGACGACGACGAGCTGGCCACGGTCACCGCCGAGGGCTACCGGACCTCGACCATGGACGCCACCTCGACCACCCGCTCCCCCACCGCCATCGAGGTCGCCTCGGGCGAGTACGAGCTGGGCGAGCACCCGGACTTCATGTACAAGGAGATGCGCGAGCAGCCCGACGCGGTGGACCGGTGCCTGCGCGGCCGGCTCGACCGCCGGTTCATGTCCGCGCGGTTGGGCGGCATCGGCCTGACCGCGCAGGACTACCAGCGGATCCGCCGGGTCAAGCTGCTCGGCTGCGGCTCGGCCTACTACGCGGGCCAGCTGGGCGCGGACCTGATCGAGCAGCTGGCCCGGATCCCGGCCGACGCCGAGCCCGCCTCGGAGTTCCGCTACCGCAACCCCGTGGTGGACCCGGACACGCTGTACGTCGCGATCAGCCAGTCCGGCGAAACCCTGGACACCCTCGGCGCGGTGCAGGAGCTCAAGCGCAAGGGCGGCCACGTGATCGGCGTGGTCAACGCGGTCAGCAGCTCGATCGCCCGCGAGTGCGGCTCGGGCGTGTTCCTGCACGCGGGCCCCGAGGTGTCGGTGGCCGCGACGAAGTCGTTCACCACGATGGCCGTGGCGCTGGCGATGCTGGCGCTGGACCTCGGCCGGGTGCGGGACCTGTCGATCACCGAGGGCCGACGGCTCGTGACGGGCCTGGCCGAGCTGCCCGCCGCGATCGCCGAGGTGCTGGCCTCCGAGGACGCGATCGCCGCCGTGGCGCGGAAGTACGCCGCCGCCGAGCACATGTTCTTCGTCGGTCGGGTGCGCGGGTGGCCGGTGGCGCGGGAGGGCGCGCAGAAGCTCAAGGAGATCTCCTACGTGCACGCGGAGGCCTACCAGGCCTCCGAGCTCAAGCACGGTCCGCTGGCGCTGATCGACCCGCTGATGCCGACCGTGGTGGTCGTGCCGGACGACGAGCTGCTGGCCAAGAACCTGGCCACGATCGAGGAGGTCAAGGCGCGCGGCGGACCGGTGATCGCGGTGACCGACGCCGTGCTGCCCGCCGGCACCGCGTCCGACGTCGTCGTGGTGCCGAAGGCGCACGAGGCGCTGGCGCCGATCACCCACTCGGTGGCGTTGCAGGTGTTCGCCTACCACGTGGCGCGGGCGCTGGGCCGGGACGTCGACCGGCCGCGCAACCTGGCCAAGAGCGTCACCGTGGAATAGCGCGGTCGTCCACCGGGTACTGCCTCCCGGTGAGCGACGTGATCAGCACGAAGATCCCCGCGCGGCTGGACCGGCTGCCGTGGACGAAGTGGCACTGGCGGATCCTGATCGGCCTCGGCACGGTGTGGATCCTGGACGGGCTGGAAGTCACCATCGTCGGCGCGATGGCGGCCCGGCTGGTCGAACCGGGCGCGGGCACGGGCCTGACGGCGGCCACCATCGGCGTGGCCGCCGCTTTCTACGTGGCGGGTGCGTGCGTCGGCGCGCTGGTGTTCGGCCGGCTGACCGACCGGTACGGCCGCAAGAAGCTGTTCCTGATCACCCTGGGCGTGTACGTCGTGGCCACGGTGGCGACCGCGTTCTCGTTCGCGCCGTGGTTCTTCTTCCTGGCCCGGTTCGTCACCGGCGCGGGCATCGGCGGCGAGTACTCGGCGATCAACTCCGCGGTGGACGAGCTGATCCCGGCCCGGTTGCGCGGCCGGATCGACCTGGTCGTCAACGGCACGTACTGGGCGGGCGCGGCGGCGGGGTCGGCGTTGGCGCTGGTGCTGCTGGACACCGACCTGCTGCCGACGGGCGTCGGCTGGCGGATCGGGTTCGGGCTGGGCGCGGTGCTGGGCCTGGTGATCCTGGTCGTGCGGCGGCACGTGCCGGAAAGCCCGCGCTGGCTGTTCATCCACGGTCGCGGCGAGGAGGCCGACGCGCTGGTGGACGGCATCGAGCGGGACGTCCGCGCCGAGACCGGCGAGGAGTTGGCCGAGGTGGACAAGTCCATCGAGATCCACCGGCACGGCACCGTGTCGCTCACCGAGATCGCCCGCACCGCGTTCCGCGACTACCCGCGCCGGTCGATCCTCGGGCTCGCGCTGTTCGTCGGGCAGGCGTTCATCTACAACGGGGTCACGTTCAACCTGGGCACCCTGTTCGCGGACTACTACCACGTGTCGTCCGGCCTGATCCCGGTGTTCCTGATCGTCTTCGCGGTGGGCAACCTGCTGGGACCGCTGGTGCTGGGCCACTTCTTCGACAGCGTCGGCCGCAAGCCGATGATCGCGCTGACCTACCTGGGCTCGGCGGCGCTGACGATCCCGCTGGCCTGGGTGTTCGTCACCGGCGCGGGCGGGCAGTGGGCGTTCCTGGCGCTGCTGGTGGCCACGTTCTTCCTCGCCTCGGCGGGCGCGAGCGCGGCCTACCTGACGGTCAGCGAGATCTTCCCGATGGAAACCCGGGCGCTGGCGATCGCGTTCTTCTACGCCGTGGGCACCGCGCTGGGCGGCATCACCGGTCCGCTGCTGTTCGGCTCGCTGATCGACTCGGGCGACGCGGGCGCGGTGGCCCTGGGCTTCGGCGCGGCGGCCGTGGTGATGGCCCTGGGCGGCGTCGCCGAACTCCTGTTCGGCGTGAAGGCGGAACGCGCCTCCCTGGAGGACATCGCGACCCCGCTCAGCGCCCGCGCCGCCTGAGGCACCACGAGCCGGTTCGGAGCGGCCGACGAACGCCGACGCGCGCGGAGGGCGCGGCCGAAACCCGCTGCCGCACGACCCCGGCGGCGTGCGCCCGACACGAATCCGCCCGGCAGTCCCGAAGGACTGCCGGGCGGGTGTCGGTCAGCGGTGCGGTCGGGTCAGCGGGCGGCGGTGAAGCGGCGGCCGATGTGCTTCGGGTTCTCGATCTCGTCCACCAGGGCCACGGCGTAGTCCTCCGCGCTGATCCAGCTCTTGCCCTCCGCGTCGACCACGAGCTGGTCGCCGCCGAGGCGGTACTCGCCGGTCCGCTCACCGGGTTCGATCGTGCCCGCCGGGCTGAACGCGGTCCACGGCACGTCGTCCACCGTGTTCAGGTAGTCCAGCGCGTCGCCGTGCGAGTGCATGATCGCGAGCAGCCAGTCAGGCAGTCCGGGTGCGTCCCAGACCGCCACGCCGGGCGCGGTCTCCAGGCTGCCCGCGCCGTTGACGACGACCAGCCGCGGTGTCACGTCGAGCGTGCGGAGCGCTCCGACGAGTTCCCGCGCGGCCAACGCGACGTCACCGTTGACCGAGCTGACCACGACGTCGTGCCCGCGCAACTGCTCGGCGTCGGGGTTCGCGACGTCGCCCTCCAGCTTGACGACGTCGGTCCGCTCGAGCTTCGCGGGGTCGCGCAGGACCGCGGTGACGGTGTGGCCGCGGCGCAGCGCCTCGTCCACGACCCTCGATCCGATGGTTCCGGTGGCGCCGTACAGCGCGATGGTGGCCATGGCCGGAACCGTACGTTCGGTTAGCCGAAACGGCCCAGTCACCCGGGTCTGCTCCCACGACGTGGGACCGCCCGGGTCAGCCCTGGTTCTGGCCCTGGTCCGCGGTGTCGTCGGTCGGCTCCTCGATGTGCTTGCGCTTGCGCTTCGGGGGCGGCGGGGTGAGCTCGGCCTCGCGCTCGCGGACCAGGTCCTGACGGGTCTCGTCGCGGGCCACCCGGCGGCTCATCCGGTCGTCCAGCGCCACGAACTCGCCGGTGCCCTCGGCCGCGCCCTCGTCCAGCACCGCGGTGTGCCGGATGACCTCGCGCCGGGCCGAGGTGCGCGCCTTGGTGACCTCCTTCTCGACCTCGGCGCGGGACGTACCGGTGCCCGTCAGCGACCGCCGGGTCGCGATCTCCGCGAGCGCCGACGCCCGGTCGGCCTTCTTGTTCTCCCGCGGCGTCTCGACCTCGATCTGCATCTCGCCGTCGACGGTGGTGTACGAGCGCACGCCCGCGAACCCGACGACGGTGACGTTCTCGTACCCGGTGCGCAGGCGCAGCGCGGCCTGGAGCTCCCGGGCGTAGGTCGCGGTCCGGCAACCCTTGAGGACGATCCGCCTGCTGCCGGCGGGCATCAACCTCTTGCGCACCAACCACTTGTCCAGGGTGTCGACGACCATGCCGCAGAAGGTGGTCTCGCCGCCGTGCGAGTACAGCCAGAGCTCCTCACCCGCCACGAGGTCCTTGATCCCGTCGACCTTCAGCAGCCGTTGACCCTCGTGGATGGCCAACGCCTTGCGGCGGCTGAGGATGACGTCCCGCTTCTCCTGCGTCCACGTGTTGCGCACCAGCGCGACCAACATCGCCCGGTTCCCTTCGTCGGCGGTCCTTCGGTACCCGACAGGACCGTGCCAAGGGACGTGGGATACCGGCGACGGGACACGAAAAGGTTACGGATTCACCGGCCCGCGTTGTAGTGCGCCAGAACCTGAGCGGCGCTCAGCGCGTAGGGGTAGTAGGCGACGAACGCGAGGTTGCCGACGAAGTGCGCGAGCAGCTGGCTCGACCCGAAACCGTTGGTGTAGCCCGCAGTGCTCTCGTACCCGATGCGCACGTACCCGGTGACCGTCTCCGGGTGCGCGCCCGCGAGCGAGGTCATCAGCGCGCCGTCGAGGTAGAGCCGGATGCCGAAGCTCGCGTCGTGCACGCCGACCACGTGGTGCCACGCGCCGTCGTTGAACGCGAACGAGGACAGGATCTCGTAGTTCACGCCGTTGTAGGTGAGGAACCCGATCTTGCCGGACGTGGTGACCACCAACAGGTTGTCCTTCTTGGTCGACGCCCCCGAGATGGTGTCGCCGAACCCGGTGATCACGCCGACGCCCGTCACGGTGCGGAACCACGCCTCGTGGCTCTGGCTGGTGGTCGCGCTGATCGTCAGCGCGCCGGTGGTCGACACGAAGTGCAGCGTGTCGAGCACCGCGTACGCCTGGGTGTCCCGCACGCACGGGTAGGCCGCGACGCTGACCGTCTGCCGGCCGCCCTGGTACACGCCGTTGGCGGCGGACGGGGAGAGGTCGAACGCGGTCGTGCCGGTCGTCTCGTTCAACGGGTAGAAGCGGGTCGGGCTGTCGGCGAGCGGTCGCGTCATGCAGGTGTTCGCGGCCATCGACACGGTGTCCGTCGAGTTGGCCAACGACGCGGTGTACCCGCTGACCGTCGGCTCCGCGCCCGTGTAGACCACCAGCGCGAGCACCGTGCCCAACGCCACCAGCCGCTTCACGCCGTCTCCCTCGGTCGGACGAACAACGACGCCAGCAGCGGCGCCGCGCACAGCGCCAGGCACACCACCCACCACGGCCAGGACATGTGCGCGCCCACCGAGATCGGCAGCCGGCCCTGCCCGTCGACCGCGGTGCTCACCAACTCGGCCACCTGCCCGCCGCGCAGGTCCGCGCTCACCCCGTCCGGCGTGCTCGCCCGGATCGGCAGCAGGCCGGTGGACACGACCGTGGCGCGGGTCAGGCCGTTCTCGCCGAACGTGCCGAGCAGCGTCACGCCGACCAGGGGCCGCAGCCACACCACCGCCACGCACACCACCAGCGGGTAGAGCACGAGCCGCAGCGGCGCCCGCCAGTTCGCGCCCGCGTACCGGGTCAGCAGCCACACGAGCGCGCCGCCGAACAGCAGGATCGGCAGCGCCTTGACCAGCCAGGCCATCCCCCACCACCGGGCGACGACGACGCCGACGAGGTTCGCGTCCCGCACCTGCCACGGGTCCTCGGCGCCGTTGATGTCGCCCCGGGTGCGGGCCACGCCGCCCTCGATCCGGATCACCCGGTGGGTGTGCACGGTGCCGCCGTCGTCGGGGGTGAACGAGACGATGTCGCCCACCGCCAGGTCCGCGATCCGCGTCGGCCGGGTCAGCACCAGCGTGCCGACGGGCGCGGCCACGCCCATGGACGGGGTGTCCACCGAGAACCAGTGGCCGCCCGCGACCCGCCACACCACGGCCGCCGCCGTGCCGCCGATCAGGACCACCGCCAGCAGGGCGAGGACAGCCGTCGGGGCGGCGGGGCGGGTGCCCCGCCGCCCCGTCGTCCGGTTCGGCGTCAAGTCGCGGGTCAGGAGCTGAACGTCCAGGTCAACGGCTGCGAGGCGGTCAGACCCTGGTAGGTGTTGCCGAGCGAGGCGGGCAGCGACACGACGAAGGTGTAGGCCTGGGTCGTGGACGGCGCGAGCGGCGTCAGCGTCTGCGCCGAGGTGAACGCGGCGAGCGTGCCGTTGTAGATCGGCGTGCCGGTGGCGGTGGCCGCGGCGTAGAGCTTGAGGGTCACCTGGGCGCAGAAGTCGGTCGCCGGCGTGATGCCGCTGACCGAGCCCGACTGGGAGCAGGTGCCCGGGGTGAGGGTGAAGGTGGCGGGCGTCGCGGTGCCGTCGTTGGCCAGGGTGACCGTCTTGGTCGCCGAGCCGCCGGGCACCAGCGTCGTGCCGGTGTACTTGTTGATCGTCGCGCAGGTCGCCGAGTTCGTGGCCGAACTCGTGCTGATGCAGGTGTTGGTGCCGTCGGTCTCCCGCAGGATCAGGGAGCCGGTGGTCACCGTGTCGGTGGAGTTGGTGATCGCCGCCGTGAAGGCGGACAGCGTGCCGGTCAACGAGAGGGCCAGCAGCGCGCTGCCGACCAGACCGCCCATCACCGCCAGGACGGCGAACTTGCGGCGGGGCTGCTGACGTCCGGGGTCGGAGCTCATGAACACTGTCCTCTCAGGGCCGGGCCACGGGTGCCCGCTTGCGTTTCCGGGTCGCGCTCGGCGTTCCGGATCCATCCACAATGGACACCGGCTCGCCGCACGATCCTGATACGCACCAGTTTGCGGCTCATGACGCCGCCGCCTCCGGACGGAGATCTCCGCTCTGATCGGACTTTCCGCACCCTGCGTGGGCGCTTCACTCTTCGATGGTCACCCACACGTGGCACCGGCGGGTCAGGGCCACCCGTTGGCGACCCTGAGCCACCGCGCGGTCGATCACTACCGCGTGAAGCCTCACCCGTACTGGTGGACTCCGGCAGATTTTTCGTCTTCTTCGGACAGGAAGCCGCCGGACTGGTGGTGCCACAGCCGGGCGTACGGGCCGCCGCGCTCCAGCAGTTCGGCGTGGCTGCCCTGCTCGACGATCGTGCCGCGGTCGACCACGACCAGGCGGTCCATCCGCACCACCGTGCTCAGCCGGTGGGCGACCACCAGCGCCGTGCGCCCCTCCATCAGCCGCCAGAGCGCCTCCTGGACGAGGATCTCGCTCTCCGAGTCCAGCGCGCTGGTCGCCTCGTCCAGCAGCAGCACCGGCGCGTCGCGCAGGATCGCCCTGGCCAGCGCCACCCGCTGCCGCTGACCGCCGGAGAGCTTCACGCCGCGTTCGCCGACCAGCGTGTCGAAGCCCTCGGGCAGGGCGTCGGCGAACTCGGTGACGTGCGCCGCCTCCGCCGCGCGCCGCACGTCGGCGTCGGTCGCGCCGGGCCGGGCGAAGGCGATGTTGTCCCGCAGCGACCGGTGGAACATCGCCGGGTCCTGCGGCACGTACGCGATCAGCCCGCGCAGGTCGGCCTGGGTCATCCGGGCGATGTCCTGGCCGGCGAGCGTGATCCGACCGGAGTCGATGTCCATCAGCCGCAGCAGCAGCCGGATCAGGGTGCTCTTGCCGCCGCCCGAGCGGCCGACGAGGCCGATCCGCGTGCCGCCGGGCACGGTCAGGTCCAGGTCGGTGAACAGCGGCGGCGCGCCCGCGTGCGCGAACCCGACCCGGTCGAAGCGGACCTCGGCGGGCGCGGCGCGCAGCGGCGTCGGGTCGGGCGGGTCCACCACGCTCGGCGGCGTCAGCAGCAGCTCGGTGAACTGGGCCGCCTCGGTGAGCGAGCTCTCGATCCGCCGGTAGACCTGGTTGAACTCGAACATGATCCGGGTCGCGTTGGAGTAGTAGGAGAACGTCACCACCAGCGCCTCGACCCCGAGCCCGCCGCTCAGCCCGATCGCGAGCAGCAACCCGAGCGCGTTGGTCAGCACGGACGCGGGCGCGACGACGGTGTCGATCCGCAGGTTCCCGTAGTCCCACGACCGGATCGACTTGCGCCGCTGCTCGGCCACCCGCTCGCGGTGCTCGGCGGCCTCCCGCCGCTCGGCCGCGAACGCCCGCACCGTGTCCATGTTCATCAGCGTGTCGGCGACGTGCCCGGACACCCGCGCGATGGCCGCCTCGCGCTCGTCCACCAGCCGCTGCCGGCGGCGGATCAGGGGCGCCACCACGAAGCCGGTCACCAGGAGCAACCCGAGCAGCACCAGGACCAGCACCGGGTCGTAGCGCCACAGCACCACCGACGCGAACCCGAGTGGCACCAGGTTGGCCACGACCGAGAACGCGACCGTGTCCACGAAGTCCTCGAACCGGGACGCGAAGCTCAGCACCCTCTTGGTCAGGCTCCCGGCGAAGTTGTCGTGGAAGAACGCCGCGTCCTTGGCGAGCAGCTCGTCCATCCCGACCACCGCGAGGTGCTCGATCCCCCGCCCGTCGGTCCGGTTGAGGCAGTGCAGCCCCACCCTCCAGAGCACCTCGGCGAACAGCAACAACCCGGCGAACCCGAGGACGTAGGGCAGCAGCTCGTCCACGTGCGCCGTGCCGCCGGTCGCCAGCCGCCCGACGAGCGCGGCGACGACGAGCGGCGAGAGGTACTGGAGGAAGGTGTTGCCCAGCGCGGGGAGCACCAACCCGGGAACGGACACCTTCCGCAGCCGCCACACCTCACGCCCGTAGTACCGCAACGCGAGCACCAACGCGGCCCGCCTGCCCCCACCTCCGGAATCCTCCGACGCACTCATGTGATCCCCTTCCGGCCGCAGGTCGGTGGACCATCCTGCACCCCGGGGCTGGGTCGTGGCGATCGAATATCGCCTTCTGTCCTTTGTGGACTGTAAAGCGCCGACCTCCTGCGTTCTCTTCTTTTCGACCATTTCCCCAAGCGCCCGCATCGACCGCGAATACGCGTGCCTCGACCTCACCGGACGGGTACCGCGCGGCTCCCTTCCGAGAGGTGTTCCACCGTCGCGGACGTGGGATCGACGAGGCGAACAGGCCGCCCTTCTCGAATCCCTCTTCGCGATCGGCCGGCCGCCGGCGCGGGCCGATCAGGTCGAGTGGCCCAGGTAGAGCAGGACGGCGAGGACCCGGCGGTGGTCCTCGTCGGACTCCGCGAGGCCGAGTTTGGCCAGGATCGATCCGACGTGGGTTTCCACGGTGCGGTCGGCGAGTCGCAGGCGGCGGGCGATGCCCAGGTTCGTGCGCCCCTCCGCCATCAGCGCGAGCACTTCCCGTTCCCGCGCGGTGATCCGGGACAGCCGGTCGTCGCGTCGGCGCGAGGTCAGCAGCCTCGTCACGATCTCGGGGTCGAGCGCGGAGCCGCCGGCCGCGACCCGCCGCAGCGCGTCCAGGAAGTTCTCGACGTCGAGGACCCGGTCCTTGAGCAGGTAGCCGAACCGACCGGCGGCCACCAGTTCCACGGCGTGGCGGGTCTCGGTGTGCTGGGAGAGCAGCACGATCCCCAACGTCGGCTGGTCGCGCCGGAGTCGGCGCGCGGCCAGGGTGCCGTCGTCGGTGGACGTCGGCGGCATCCGGATGTCGATCAGGGCCAGGTCCGGGCGGGTGGCGTCGACCGCGGCCACCAGGGTGGGGGCGTCCGCCGCCTTCGCCACCACCTCGTGCCCGGCGTCGGACAGCAGGTGGGCCAACCCCTCCCGGAACAGCGCCGAGTCCTCGCCGATCACGATCCGCATGGCAGGACCGCCTCCACGACCGTACCGGCGCCGTGCGGGCTGGACAGCAGCAGTGTGCCGCCGGCGGCCCGGACCCGGTCGGTCAGGCCGACGAGCCCGGCGCCCGGGCGCTCCTCGGCGCCACCGACGCCGTCGTCGCCGACGCGGATCGTCACCCGACCCGCCGATCGCGTGACGCCCACGGTGATCGCGGTGGCACGGGCGTGCTTCACCGCGTTCGTCACCGCCTCGCCGGCGATGTAGTAGACCGCGGTGGCCACGTCGTCGGGCAGGTCCGCCGCGCACACCACCACCTCGGTCGCGATCGGCAGCCCGTCCGCCAGGCGGGTCAGCGCGTACTCGAGCCCGTCGTCCAAACTGGACGGTCGCAGCCCGTGCGCGATCCGGCGCAGTTCGCCGACGGCGGTCGCCAGTTCGGCCACCGACCGGTCGAGCAACCCGTCGACGTCGACGGCGCCGTCGGTCAGGTGCCGCTGGGCGACCCGCAACGTCGCGCCGAGCGCCACCAGCCGTTGTTGCGCGCCGTCGTGCAGGTCGCGTTCGAGGCGGCGGCGTTCCCGGTACTCCGCGTGCAGCAGGCGGGTCTGGCCCGCCCGCACCTCGGCCAGCGCCCGGCTCACCTCGCTGCGCAACCGCACGACCTCCACCACCAGCGCGCCGGCCGCGGCCACCTCCACGAGCAGGTCCCGCCCGGCCGCGCCGCCGACCAGCCCCCCGATGTCCTCACCGCCCAGGCGCACCGGCACGAGCCGCTCGGGCACCGGCTCGACCACCCGCCCGTCGGCGTCGAAGAGGCCGTCCCGGCCCGGCAACCGGTACACCACCCGCAGGTGCTCGTCCCGCAACACCGAGCGCAGCACCCCCTCCAACTCCTCGGGACGCGCGGTCCCGACGTGCGTGCGCCGGCGGAGGTCGTCGATCGCGGCGAGGGCGGCGCTGCGCGCGGGGTAGACCCGGCGGTCCACCCGGCGTTGCAACCCCCGGCGCAGCGGGGCGAGCAGCGCGGCGCAGACGGCCGTCGCGACGGCCGCCCCGAGCGGCGTGGCGCCGCCCGCCCGCAGGCCCGCGACGGACGAGACCACCGTGTAGACGCCGAGCAGCACGGCGGTCACCAGGCCGTACGTGACGGCGGCGCTCAGGGCCTTGTCGACGTCGTAGAGGTCGTGGCGCAGCACCGCGACGGCGGTCGCCGCGGGAATCGCCAGGAACATCACGGCCAACCCGAACCAGACCACCCGGGTGTCGCCGAACACCAGGTAGCTCACCCAGCAGGACAACAGGGTCGCGGGCAACGACAACGCGCCCAGCGCGAACCACTTCAACCGCGCCCGCACGACGGGCTCGGCGCCGCGGCGGTAGCGCACGACCATCGCGGCGGCGCAGGCGGCGAGCAGGCCGAGGAACACGAACGGCAACCCGTTCGCCAGGACCACGACGACCGCGCGGTACGGCTCCCCCGGCACGACGGGCGGACCGGCCACGTCGCGGAACGGCCCGGGGTCGAACGACTCGGCCACCGCGTACACCGGCGCCACCACCAGCAGCCCGGCCACCACCCACCGCCACCGGCGGCCCAACAACGCGCCGTCCGGGAAGCACAGCATGAGCACCGCGGGCGGCACGTAGAGGAACATCCAGTCGCCCGCCAGCAGGGCGAGGAGCAGTCGCGACTCCGGGAGCACCCCGGTGCCCGCGACGGTCGCGTAGACCTCGCCCAGGCCCTCCCAGACCGCGGCCACCCCGACGACGCCGAGCAGCACGCCGACCCGGTTGCCCGCCCGGCGCGTGGCGACCAGCACGCCCAGGCCGGCGGACGCGAGCGCGGGCCCGGCGACGGCGGCGAAGTGCGCGGCGCCGGCCGGCCGCCCGGAGGCCACGAGCAGGACGACACCGACGAGGGTCGCCATCACCACCACCACGCCGGCGGCGATCGGGGCGACACGGCGAAGCCGATGCACAGGAGAACACGGTAGCGGTCCGGTCCGTTCTCCGTGCCAGTACGGAGAAACGCCTCCGTACCCGCTCGGATCCGCGCGCCGGCCGCGATCCCGAGACTGGGAGCCGAGTTCGGGTTCCGGCGGGTGCGGGTCGCCTCGCTCCGCACCGGGTGCTCGCGCCGACGAACACCGGCGGGGCGGGCCCCCCGCCGGGTTGCCGCCGGGCCCGTCGCGACCGCGGACACACCGATAGCCCCCGCC
>NZ_JBFAEO010000030.1:0-101942 GCF_040642015.1 Actinosynnema sp. NPDC020468 | reverse complement strand
CGGCCGGGGCCCCGGGGGGGGGGTGGGGGGCGTTGTTCGCCCCGGCCGGCCGGGGCCGCGCCCCCCCCCGGGGGGGGGGGGTCGGGGGGCGCCCCCCCCCCCCCCACGGAGCGGGTGTCGGTGACGTGCCCGCGCGCCGCGGCCCACCACCCGGTCGGGTCACCGTGGTAGCGGTCGGGCGAGTCGAGGACGAGCACCTCCGCGCCCGGTCGGCCGGCGGCCAGCTCCAGCATCAGCTCGCACCGCAGCTGCGCCGGCACCTGGTCGAACCGCGACCTCAGGTGCTGGTGGGCGCCGCGCTCGACCAGCCAGTCCGCGACCGCCTTGCGC
The DNA here is from genome assembly GCF_040642015.1 of Actinosynnema sp. NPDC020468. NCBI lineage: Bacteria > Bacillati > Actinomycetota > Actinomycetes > Pseudonocardiales > Pseudonocardiaceae > Actinosynnema > Actinosynnema sp. NPDC020468. Next base: position 101,612 of record NZ_JBFAEO010000030.1, on the reverse strand, counting down.
CCGCTGCGCCGCCGGTTCATGGCCAGCTCCTCGCCGACCACGCCCGCGAGCGGCAGCGACGCCTCGGGTTCGTTCACGTCCGGCAGGTCCACCGGCACGACGCGCTTGCGCAGCTCGGCGGCCGCGGGGGAGACCTCGCCGGTGCTCGGCGCGAGCCGGCCGGACAGCACCAGGGCCAGCGCCGTGTGCCCCGTTCCGGGATCGCCGGCGACCAGCACCGCCGCGCCCGCCGGAACGCGCAGGCTGGTCGGCTCCAACAGCGGGCCGTGCGGCCCGGTGACGCCGACGCGCCGTGCCTCGATGTCCACCGCGACCTCCTTTGAACTGACCGGTCAGTTCAAATAGTCGCGCGGATGCGTGCCGCACGCAACTCGGGGTCGCTGTGACCTAGCGCAACGCGCCCGCCGGGCGCACCTCCCACACCGTCCACAGTGGACGATAGCCCTGTCGGGGCCAGAACACCGAGGACAGCGGGTTGGGCGGGTTGTAGTAGAGGTAGGTGCCGACCGTGCCGAGCCGGGACAGCTCGCGGTGCGCGTGCGCCATCAGCTGCCGCCCGACGCCCGCGCCGCGCGCGCCGGGCAACACCGACACGCAGTTCACGTACCCCCAGCGGCCGGCGGGCAGCCGGTGACCCGCCCAGTTGCCCGGCTCCGCGGTGACCAGCGCGCACTCGGCCAGCCCGACCGCGACGCCGTCCCGTTCCGCGAGCCACGCCGGGCCGCCCGACGCCAGCCGCTCGGCCAGCGTCCGGCGCTTGAGCTCGACCGCCTCCGGCCGGTTCACCGTGGCACCGACCAGCGCCGAGTAGCGCAGCTCGGTCAGCGCGAGCGCGAGCACGGTGTCCAGGTCCGACGGCTTGGCGCGGCGGATCTGCACGGTGCCCGGGTGCGGCGGCGAGGCCCCGCGGCGCACCGCGAACACGGTCAGCGGCACCAGGCCGTGATCCATCAGCACGCCGGTCGCCTCGACGTCGCGGCTCGGCCAGGTCAGCACGCACGCCGAGTCGTGCGCCGCCGGGTTCGCCGCGTCCATCCGCCGCCGCCACGCGCGCAGCAGCGCGTCCATGCCCGCCGCGCCCGCGCCGCCCAGCAGCGGCGTCAGCTCCCACACCTCGGTCGCCGACCACAACCTGGCCGCCGACCGGCGCTCGTGCACCTGGTGGGCGAGCACGCCGGCGACCCTCGTGCCGTCCGGCAGCGCCGCGGTGAGCACCTCGCCCTCCGGCGGTTCCGGCACCGCCGGCAGCAACGGGTCGAGCCCCGCGAACCTCGTGCTCTGCGCCTCCACCAGCCCCCGACTGACGGTCATGGGAGCGGAGATTACGGCTTGCGCGCGCGGAAAATCGCGGTGCCCGGGAATAGCCGACCGCGCAGCGGGGACCACTGGCCCCAGGTCCTGGTGTGCCCGGCGGGCCACTCCGGCTCGACCACGTCCTCGACCGTCAGACCCGCTCCGACCAGCGCTCGGACGTAGTCGCCGAGCGTCCGGTGGTGCTCCACGTAGGTCGCCCGACCGGTGTCGTCCACCTCCACGTACGGGGTGCGGTCGAAATAAGGATGGGTGACGGTGAGGCCTGCGGGCCCCGGATCGTCGGGGAAAATCCACCTCATCGGGTGATTCACCGCGAACACCCACGGCGCGCCCGGCCGCAGCACCCGGGCCACCTCGCGGAACACCGCGCCGACGTCGGACACGAACGGCACCGCGCCGAACGCCGAGCACGCCGCGTCGAAGCTGCCCGCCGCGAACGGCAGCTCGTCCGCGCTGCCCTGGACCAGCGGCACGTCGACGCCGGTCGCGGCGTTGGCCTCGCGGCCGTGCCGGAGCATGCCCGCCGAGAGGTCCAGGCCGACCGGCCGCGCACCTTGCCCGTGCAGCCACCGCGCGCAGGGCGCCGAGCCGCAGCCGACCTCGAGCACGTCCAGGCCGGCGACGTCGCCGAGCAGCCGGGCGTCCTCCTCGCGGACGCCCTCCGGGCACCACACGAAGTCCAGCGCGCCGAGGAAGTCGCCGTGCTCGGCGTGGTAGTCGTCCGCGTCGGCGTCCCACCAGAGCCGGTTGGCCACCCTCGACTCGGCGGCGTCCGAGGCCCGTTTCGCGATGCCGGTCGTGCCGAGGGTCAGTTCCGCGCTCGCGTGCTGGTCGGACACACTGCTCCATTCCAGGGGACCGGTTTGCCCGGTCGTCGGGGGACCACGTACGATATCGCGTGCGTAGTGGGTTCGCGCTGTCCATGATCGGTGAACACTTCGGACGTCGGTCGTCTGGGCGCGGCTCGCCCTCCGCGCAGCGCGCAACCTCGCAGGCCAGACAACCCCAATCCGTACCGGAGCCACCTACCTGATGTCCACCGACACCACCACTGTCCCGGCTGTTTCCGCGCCGAAGCAGGTCGCTATCAACGATATCGGGACGGAGGAGGACTTCCTCGCCGCCATCGACAAGACGATCAAGTACTTCAACGATGGCGATATCGTCGAAGGCACCATCGTCAAGGTCGACCGGGACGAGGTCCTGCTCGACATCGGCTACAAGACCGAGGGCGTCATCCCCTCGCGCGAGTTGTCGATCAAGCACGACGTCGACCCGAACGAGGTCGTCAAGGTCGGTGACGAGGTCGAGGCCCTGGTCCTCCAGAAGGAGGACAAGGAAGGCCGGCTGATCCTCTCCAAGAAGCGCGCCCAGTACGAGCGCGCCTGGGGCACCATCGAGGCCCTCAAGGAGAAGGACGAGCCCGTCAAGGGCACCGTCATCGAGGTGGTCAAGGGTGGTCTCATCCTGGACATCGGCCTCCGCGGCTTCCTCCCCGCCTCGCTGGTGGAGATGCGTCGCGTCCGCGACCTCCAGCCCTACGTGGGCCGCGAGCTCGAAGCGAAGATCATCGAGCTGGACAAGAACCGCAACAACGTGGTCCTGTCCCGCCGCGCGTGGCTGGAGCAGACGCAGTCCGAGGTCCGCAGCGAGTTCCTCAACCAGCTTCAGAAGGGCCAGGTCCGCAAGGGCGTCGTGTCCTCCATCGTCAACTTCGGTGCCTTCGTGGACCTGGGTGGCGTGGACGGCCTCGTGCACGTCTCCGAGCTGTCCTGGAAGCACATCGACCACCCGTCCGAGGTTGTCGAGGTCGGCCAGGAAGTGACCGTCGAGGTCCTCGACGTCGACATGGAGCGCGAGCGCGTGTCGCTGTCGCTCAAGGCGACGCAGGAAGACCCGTGGCGCCAGTTCGCCCGCACCCACGCGATCGGTCAGATCGTGCCGGGCAAGGTCACCAAGCTGGTTCCGTTCGGCGCGTTCGTCCGGGTGGACGAGGGCATCGAGGGCCTGGTCCACATCTCCGAGCTGGCCGAGCGCCACGTCGAGATCCCGGAGCAGGTCGTGCAGGTCGGCGACGACGTCATGGTCAAGGTCATCGACATCGACCTGGACCGCCGCCGGATCTCGCTGTCGCTCAAGCAGGCCAACGAGGGCTTCACGGTCGACTCCGAGTTCGACCCGACCCAGTACGGCATGGCCGCCGAGTACGACGACCAGGGGAACTACATCTACCCCGAGGGCTTCGACCCGGAGACCCAGGAGTGGCAGGAAGGCTTCGACAAGCAGCGCGAGGAGTGGGAGCGGCAGTACGCCGAGGCCCACACGCGCTACGAGGCCCACATGAAGCAGGTCGCCAAGGCCGCCGCGGCCGAGGAAGAGGCTGCCGGCGAGACCAACTACTCGTCGGGCGGCGACGCCCCGGCGGCGGCGTCCTCCACGGGCGGCGCTCCGGCGCAGGCCGGTGGCACGCTGGCCAGCGACGAGCAGCTGGCCGCGCTCCGCGAGAAGCTGTCGGGCGGCGCCTGATCGCTTGGCTCCACCTCCGACGGCCCCGCACCCTTCACGGTGCGGGGCCGTCGGCCTGTGCGCGGGGTGTTTCCCGGGGGTGGCGAACGGACCACCGGAGAGGGCCGACCGGTGGACTCGCGGAGGGCGGGGAAACGTTGTCGTGCGCTATCTTCTGACCCCTATGGGTGTGCGAACGGTGTGGCCCTTGTTGCTGGTGGTGCTCTGCTCCGCGTGCTCCACCCGGACCGACGCGCCCGCGAAGGCGCCGCAGATCCCGACCATCCTCGCGCCCACCACGGTGGTGAAGACGCCCGTGATGGTCGACCGCGAACTGCCCCAGGACTGCGAGTCGATCGTGCCCGTCGAGGTGGTCGACCAGAAGCTCGGTCGTCAACTCGGCGGTGCCACCCGCGGCATCATCGGGATCAAGGAGCCGTCGCTCGGGCGCACCGGCAAGATCGACTGCTACTACGGCCTCGGCGACCGCCAGCCGCTGACCGCCTCGCCGCTGGTGATCGGCCTGTCCACCTACACCGACGAGGCCACCGCGAAGGGCCGCGTCACCGAGAGCGTGGACGCCGAGCGGCGCGAGGGCGGATCCGTCGCAGAGGTCGACGTCGGCAAGGTCAAGGCGTCCGTGGTGGGCACGAGCGCCGAGCGGTTGCTGATCGGGTCGCTGGGCAAGACGACGTTCGTGGTGCGGATGAAGGCGGGCACGCTGCCCGACGACCAGGTCGGCGCGGTGATGGCCGGGTTGGCGCAGCAGTCCATGACCCCGGTCGAGGACGCCTGACCCGGAATCGGCGTGCGACCCGTCCATGATCACGGGCAGACTGGGCGCCATGTTGCGCGTAGGCCTCTCCGGGGGCATCGGGTCGGGGAAGTCGACGGTGGCGGGCAGGCTCGCCGAGCACGGCGCGGTGGTGATCGACGCCGACAAGCTGGCCCGCGAGGTGGTCGAACCCGGCACCGAGGGGCTGCGGGAGATCGTCGCGGCCTTCGGCGACGGGGTGCTGGACGAGCACGGCGCGCTGAACCGGCCCGCGCTGGCCGCGACCGTGTTCAGCGACGCGGACGCACGCGCGAGGTTGAACGCGATCGTGCACCCGAGGGTCGGCGCGCGGACCGGGGAGTTGATCGCGGCCGCGCCGGACGACGCGGTCGTGGTGCACGACGTGCCGCTGCTGGTGGAGAACGGCTACGCGCCCGCCTACCACCTGGTGCTGATCGCGCACGCCGACGTCGAGGAGCGGGTGACCCGGCTGGTCGGGCGCGGGTTGACCGAGCAGGACGCGCGCAACCGGATCGCGGCGCAGGCCGACGACGAGGCGCGCCGCGCGGTCGCGGACGTGTGGTTGGACAACACGGGCACGCCCGACCTGGTGCTCGCGGCGGTGGACGAGCTGTGGGCGGACCGGTTGGTGCCCTACGAGGCGAACGTCCGGCTGCGCCGCTACACGCCCGTGCCGCCGAAGGTCGTGCCGTACGACGACACGTGGCCGGCGCAGGCCGCGCGGATCGGGGCGCGGATCGCGCTGGCCGCCGGTGGTCGGACGGTCGAGCACATCGGGTCGACGTCGGTGCCGGGGTTGGCGGCGAAGGACGTGCTCGACTTCCAGCTGGGCGTGGCGTCGCTCGACGAAGCCGCGAACCTGGTCGAGGCGTTGGCGCAGGCCGGGTTCCCCGAGTACGCGCCCGGCCCGGCGCAGGACGAGCCGCGCGACGGCGGGGACCAGTCCGACTGGCTCAAGCGGCTGCACGTGGGCGCGGACCCGAAGCGCCGGGTCAACCTGCACGTGCGGGTGCAGGACGGGCCGGGGTGGCGCTGGTCGATCCGGTTCCGGGACTGGCTGCGGGCCGACGCGCAGGCGCGGGACGAGTACGCCGCGCTCAAGGTCGAGGTCGCGGCCAGGCACGTGGGCGACGCCGGCGCGGTGGCCTACTCCGAGTCCAAGGACCCGTGGATGCACGCGGCGACCCGGCGGATCGAGGCGTTCTTCGGCCGGGCGTTCTGACGGCTCGGCCGGGCGGACCGTCGAGGTGGCCGGTCCGCCGGGGTGCTCAGGCGTAGGGCCACTGGTCGAAGATGCCGCGGTGGCGGAGCCAGACGTCGAGTTCGTGGCGGTGCAGGCTGACCTCTTCGAGCGTGCGGTGGACGGTGCGCAGGGCCAGGTCGGCGTCGCCGGGACCGAGCACCCGGCCCGCGACCGCCGCCGCGAACTCCTCCGAGCGCACGATCCGCGCCGTCGTCCCGCCCGGCACGGCCAAGCCGAGCAGCAGGTCCGTGGTGCGCCAGGACCGGCCGTCGCGCTCCACGCGCACCGCGGTCAGCACGGGCGGGCCGCCCCGGGCGTGCCGGGAGCGGGGGCGCAGGTGGGACAGGCGCAGGCCGAGTTCGGGCATCAGCCAGGTGATCTCGGAGTCGGAGAACGGGTCCTCCGGGGTGGGGCACTCCAGCCGCAGGCCCCAGTGCTCCGCACGGCACGTCGACAACGCCCTCGAAGTGCCCGCCGAGTAGCTGCGGACCGCGCTGACGGTGTCGACCACGTCGACCAGCTGAGGTGTGATGACCGCTCCCACGCGACCCGAGGGTAGCCGCAGATGTGCGTGCGGTAATCAGCCGGTTCATTTCGTTACATCACGGTCTGTTGAGCACGAGGTCTCTATCAGGTGACGGACACGATCGGCGGTTGACCTGCGAGAGTGAGTTTTCGTATCAACGTCGACGCCAGGTCGTGGCCGTGCCCTGAGCCGCCAACCAGCGCACCGCGTCGTGGCCGTGCGCGGCGATCCCGGCCACCGCGCGGTACGTCGTCTCGAACGCCCACTGCGCGCGGTCGGCCCGGATCAGGCCGGCGCCGAGCGCGGTCAGCAGTTCGTCGGTGTCCAGCACGGTGACGCTGTGGCCGGTGCGCACGATCAGGTCCAGGTAGAGGTCGACGGTTTTCCACACCGAGCCGCTGGAGCTGATCTCCACCACGTCCAGGTAGAGGTCGTAGTCACGCTCGCAGCCGGGGTGCCACGACTGTCGGGTGACGCGTAGTCCGTGCGTGGGCAGCAACCACGACTCGAAGTGCGCCAACTGGGGGTGACCCGGCACCGGGCGGGACATGTAGAGGCCGGACCGGGTGACCCGGAACTCCTCCACCCCGCGCAGGTGGCCCTTGGGGTCGGTGTTGCTCTTGGCGTCCACGTCGAAGTACTCGATCTTCGGCGGGTGGATGTGCATGGTCGTCGTCCCTGCCGCGTCCGGGGTCACGAAGCGCACCTTAGGCACGCGGAGCAGTCGAACACCCGAATCAGTCACCCGAAAGCAGGATGATCGCCTACTCTTCCGGCCATGTTCGGCATCATCCGGCCCTGCCGCAACCGGCTGGGACCGCAGTTGCGGGAGTCGTGGCTGGCCCACCTGTGCGGGCTGTGCCTCGCGCTGCGCGACGACCACGGCCAGCTGGCCCGGGTCGTCACCAACTACGACGGCCTGGTGATCTCCGCGCTGGTCGAGGCCCAGTCCGAGCGGTCGCGCCGCACCGCCGGGCCGTGCGCGCTGCGCGGCATGCGCGGCGCGGACGTCGCGGTGGGCGCGGGCGCTCGACTGGCCGCGTCCGTGTCGCTGGTGCTCGCCTCGGCCAAGGTCGGCGACCACGTCGCGGACGGTGACGGCGCGTTCGGCAAGGCACCCGTGCGGGGTATCGGCCGGCAGGTCGCCCGGCGCTGGGCCCGGCAGGCCGCGGACACCGGCGCCGACCTCGGGTTCGACACGTCGGTGCTGGTGGCGGCCGTGGAACGGCAGTCGGAGGTGGAGGCGGCGGCCGGGCTCGGCAGCTCGGTGCTGCTGGTCACCGAGCCGACCGAGACCGCGGCGGGCGAGGCGGTGGCGGCGACCGCGCTGCTCACCGGCCGACCGGCGAACGCGGCGCCGCTGCGCGAGGTCGGGCGGCTGTTCGGGCGGCTGGCGCACCTGCTGGACGCGGTGGAGGACCTGGAGGCGGACCGCGGGTCGGGCGCCTGGAACCCGCTGACCGCGACCGGCACCACGCTGGAGGAGGCCCGGCGGCTGTGCGACGACGCCGCGCTGGGCGTGAAGCTGGCGCTGGACGAGGTCGTGTTCACCGACCGGACACTCGTGCACGCGTTGCTGGTCCACGAGCTGGAGGAGTCGATCCGCCGCGCGTTCGGCGACCCCCACCGGCACCACCACCACGACCACGGCGACGACCCGTTCACCGACCCCCGGCCGGTGCCCCGGGTATCGGGCGACGGCCCGTCGCGGACGCACGACCTCGGCCTGCCGAGCGCGACCTACCCGCCCGGCGGCGACGTGCCGCACGGCCGGCCGCCGGCGAGCGCCTACCCGCCCGGGTACAACCCGTACGCCTACGACTCCGTGCCACCGCCCGGACCGACGCCGCCGCCCGGCGCGCCCGGCTCGACCCCGCCGCCACCCCCGCCGCCCGGCAAGCGGCGCGGCCGGGTGCCCAAGGAGCCCAAGCCGGGCAGCGGGTTGTGGTGCTGGCCGCGCAACGTCCACCCTCCCGTCGAGCGCGGCGCGCTGCTGGGCTGCCTGGCGGTGCTCTACCAATGCGGCACGTGCCAGTACTGCTGCCGCGACCCCTACCCCGGGCCGTTCTCGGGCAAGCGGCGCGAGGCGTGGTGCAACTGCGACTGCGGCAGCGGCGGGTGCGACTGCGGCGGGAACCACGGCGGCGGCGGTGGCGGTGGTGGCGGCTGTTGCGACTGCGACTGCGGGTGCTGCGACTGCAACTGCTGACCCGGCCTCCCGGCCCGACCGACCGCGCCTGACCGACCGGCTCGAGCCAGCGTGACCGACCGCCCCGACCTGACCGCCCCGACCTGACCGCCCCGACCTGACCGGCCCGACCTGCCGGTCGGACCGCTTGGCCCCGGGATCCGGCGGTCGGACCACCTGGTGCAGTCCGACCGCCAAGCCCGACCGCCTGGCCGGCTCGGCTCACCGGCCCGACTCTCCGGCCCGGCCAACCCGCCGGTCGGACCGCCTGGTGCAGCCCGACTGCCAAGCCCGACCGCCTGGCCGGCCGGTTCGCCGGCCCGAACTTCCCGGCCCGGCCAACCTGCCGGCCAGGCCAACCTGCTGGTCGGACCGCCCGGTCCCCGACCCGGCGGTCGGACCGCCTGGTCCGGCCCGACTGCCGAGCCCGACCGCCTGGCCGGCCCGGCTCGCCGGCCTGGCCGACCTGCCGGCCGGACCGCCTGGCCGCCCGACCCGGCGGTCCGACCGCCTGGTCCGGACCGCCTGGCCGGCCCGACCGCCTGGCCGGCCCGATCTGCCGGTCGGCGCGGCCTGCTGACCTGCGCGAACCGGAAATTGTCGTACCCGGGGCGTACCGTCGTACCCGTGGCTTTCCCAACCGAGATCCCGGTCAAGGCGCACTCGGCGCACCGGCCCGTCGGCGACATCCCGCGCACCGACGGGAAGTTCCGCGTGGTCAGCGACTACCAGCCCGCGGGCGACCAGCCCGCCGCCATCGCGGAGCTGGAGCGCCGCATCCGCGGTGGGGAGAAGGACGTGGTGCTGCTGGGCGCCACCGGCACCGGCAAGTCGGCGACGACGGCGTGGCTGGTGGAGAAGGTCCAGCGGCCGACGTTGGTGATGGCGCCGAACAAGACGCTGGCCGCGCAGCTGGCGAACGAGCTGAAGGAGTTCTTCCCCGACAACGCGGTGGAGTACTTCGTCAGCTACTACGACTACTACCAGCCCGAGGCGTACATCCCGCAGACGGACACCTACATCGAGAAGGACTCCTCGATCAACGAGGACGTCGAGCGGTTGCGGCACTCGGCCACGATGAGCCTGCTGACCAGGCGCGACGTGATCGTGGTGGCGTCGGTGTCGTGCATCTACGGCCTCGGCACGCCGCAGTCCTACCTCGACCGGTCGATCGAGCTGAAGGTCGGCGGCGAGATCGAGCGCGACCTGCTGCTGCGGGCGCTGGTCGACGTGCAGTACTCGCGCAACGACATCGCCTTCAACCGGGGCACGTTCCGGGTCCGGGGTGACACGGTCGAGGTCATCCCGGCGTACGAGGAGCTGGCGATCCGGGTCGAGTTCTTCGGCGACGAGATCGACAAGCTGTACTACCTGCACCCGTTGACCGGCGACGTGGTGAAGGAGGTCGAGGAGCTGCGCATCTTCCCGGCGACGCACTACGTGGCGGGTCCGGAGCGGATGGAGAAGGCGATTCGCGGCATCGAGGCGGAGCTGGCCGAGTCGCTCGCGAAGATGGAGCGGCAGGGCAAGCTGCTGGAGGCCCAGCGGTTGCGCATGCGCACCTCGTACGACATCGAGATGATGCGCCAGGTCGGGTTCTGCTCGGGCATCGAGAACTACTCGCGGCACATTGACGACCGGGCCGCCGGCACCGCGCCCGCGACGTTGATCGACTACTTCCCGGACGACTTCCTCCTGGTCATCGACGAGTCGCACGTGACGGTGCCGCAGATCGGCGGCATGTACGAGGGCGACGCGTCGCGCAAGCGCAACCTGGTCGAGCACGGCTTCCGGCTGCCGTCCGCGCTGGACAACCGGCCGCTGACCTGGGAGGAGTTCGCGGACCGGATCGGCCAGACGATGTACCTGTCCGCGACGCCGGGCCCGTACGAGATGGGTCAGGCGGGCGGCGAGTTCGTGGAGCAGGTCATCCGGCCGACCGGGCTGATCGACCCCGAGGTGGTCGTGAAGCCGACCGAGGGCCAGATCGACGACCTGGTGCACGAGATCCGGGCGCGGGCCGAGCGGGACGAGCGGGTGCTGGTCACCACGTTGACCAAGAAGATGTCCGAGGACCTGACGGACTACCTGTTGGAGCTGGGCATCCGGGTCCGGTACCTGCACTCCGAGGTCGACACGTTGCGCCGGGTCGAGCTGCTGCGGCAGCTGCGGCTGGGCGAGTTCGACGTGCTGATCGGCATCAACCTGCTGCGCGAGGGTCTCGACCTGCCCGAGGTGTCGCTGGTGTCGATCCTGGACGCGGACAAGGAGGGCTTCCTGCGGTCGGGGACGAGCCTCATCCAGACGATCGGCCGCGCGGCGCGCAACGTGTCGGGTCAGGTCCACATGTACGCGGACCGGATCACCGACTCGATGCGGCACGCGATCGAAGAGACGAACCGGCGGCGCGAGAAGCAGATCGCGTACAACACCGAGCGCGGTCTCGACCCGCAGCCGCTGCGCAAGAAGATCACCGACATCCTGGAGCAGGTCTACGCCGAGGCCGAGGACGCGATCGAGCCCGGCGGCTCGGGCCGCAACGCCTCCCGCGGCAAGAAGCCGACCGGCGACCCGGGCGCGAACGGCCGCAGCTCGGGCGTGCTGGTCGACCGCGACACCAGCCGCATGGCCCGCTCCGAGCTGGCCGACCTGGTCCAGCAGCTGACCGACCAGATGATGAACGCGGCCCGCGAGCTGAAGTTCGAGCTCGCCGGCCGGCTGCGCGACGAGATCCAGGACCTGAAGAAGGAACTGAGGGGCATGGACGCCGCCGGCGTCAAGTAGGTTCCCGCTCCCACCACCCGAGGCCGGTCCCGTCACGGGACCGGCCTCACCCGTGCGCTCACCCGTCCGTGTAGATTGCTTGCAGGGCAAGGAGTCCGGGCTCGGACCTGGACCACCGCCCACCTCGCGAGGAGCACGGAGCGCGGGTTCGAGCCCGCGCCACCGCTCCGCCTCCCGGACTTCCCGACACCCGCCGACGCGCCGCGGCCGTCGGCCGGAGGAGCTGCCATGACCGTGTACTCCCGGCACCCCAACCGCGGGAAGACGCAGATCCTCGCCACCTGGCGCGACCGCGAAGGTGTCGTCTCCTCGACCGTCACCAGCGTGGACACCGCCGCCGCGGCCGAGCCGATCGTGGACGCGCTGAACCGGATCTCGGCCTGCGCCACCGTGCCGCTCGGCGTGCACGACACCCGGCACGACGAGCTCGACCACTTCCCGACCGGCCACCTGGACGCGCTCACCGACCGGAACGCCCGACCCGCGCTGCTCGTCGGCGCGCACGGCGTCTGGTACGAGTACGTCAAGCTGCGCCTGCACGACGCGCTGGTCGACCTCGACGCCGCGGTGGAGTCCGTGCCCGCACCCGTGCGGGCGGCGATCGAGGCCGAGCTCGAAGCGGAGGCGCGCGGACTCCGCGACGCGGTGGCCGAGGAGCCCGAGGTCGAGCCGGCCGGCCGGCACCTGGAGTTCGGCGCGCCGCTCGTGGTGCCCGGCGCCGCGGAGGAGGGCGCCCGCGAACTCCTCGACCGGGCCGAGCGCGGGGTCCCCGACGCGGAGCGGGAGGAGATCGTGGCCGACCTGCGGTGGCTGGTCGAGGTGTGCCGGCGGTGCGCGGACCCCGGCGCGGAGCTGTCGGCCACCGACTTCATGATCACCGCCGACCCGGGAGGCCCGCACCGCCTCTACCTCCAGGTCGACGTGCCGGAGGAGGACGACGGCTACGGGCCCAGCATGGACTTCTGGAGCGTCGGCCTCGGTCGGTGGACGCCGGACGACCCCGACGACGAGGAGGCGGGCGCGACCGGCGAGGTGTTCCTGCGGTGCGCCCGCACGACCCGGCCGGCGGTGGACGAGGTGGTGGAGGTGCTGGACCTCGGTGCCGGCAACGCCGAGCAGCTCGCGGTGTGGGCGAGGACGCCGGTGGGGGAGCCGCTCGTCGGCACGGCTTTCGTGGTGACGGAGCGGTTCGGCGGATAATCCGCGCCATGACGCTGGACGACGTGATCGCGTACTGCCTGGCCAAGCCCGGCGCGGAGGAGACCTACCCGTGGGGCGAGGGTGAGCTCGTCGCCAAGGTCGGCGGGAAGGCGTTCGCGTTCATCGGGATCGGGTCGCCGTCGGTCGGGCTCAAGTGCGGGGTGGACGCGGAGGCGGCGCTGCCGTGGCGGGAGCGCTACCCCGACGCGATCGAGGTCAGCGCCTACATCGGGCGCTACGGGTGGAACCGGGTCGACCTCGGCGCGGACGTGGCCGACGACGACGTCGTGGAGATGATCGACCTCTCCTACGACGCCGTCGTGGCCAAGCTGCCGAAGGCCAAGCGGCCCTGACGGGCGCGGACTACGAGGTGATGTCCTTGCGGGCGAACCGCCGTGCCGCGAGCAGCGTGAAGAACGCGCCGTAGGCCAGCGCGGAGAACACGCCCTTCGCCATCTGCGAGTAGTCCACGTCGGAGGACAGCAGGTCCGACCACGCGAGCGCGTAGTGCGTCGGCAGGTAGTTGCGCAGGTCCTCCAGCGCGGTGATCTGGTCCAGGATCTGCGACAGGATCGACGCCAGCACCGCGCCGCCCACCGCGCCCAACGGCGCGTCCGTGGACACCGACAGGAACAGCGCGAGGCCCGCCACCCAGAACAGCTGGATCGAGATGTAGACGACGGCCAGCGCCACCCCGTACACCCCGGCCCCGAACGACGCGGCCTCGCCGGTCGGCGACACCGCCTCGCCCGCGCCGTACCAGACCACGCCCACCGCGAGCGCCACGGCGGGCAGCAGCACCAGCCCGAACACCGACAGCAGCCCGGAGGCCACCGCCTTCTGCCGCAGCAGCCGGTGCCGCGGGATCGGCGCGGCCAGCAGGTACTTCAACGACGACCACGACGCCTCGGACGCGATCGTGTCGCCGAAGAACAGCGCCACGATCATCGGCAGCAGGAAGCTCCCGCTGACGAACAGCGTCAGGATCACGAAGTTCACGCCGCTGGCCGTGGCCAGGTCCACGAACCCGCCGGAGCGCCGGTTCGGCGAGGACTGCCCGAGTTCGAACGCCACCACCAGGATGAACGGCAGCAGCACCAGGAAACCCAGCACCAGCTGGGTCCGCCTGCGGCGCAGCTGCCGGATCAACTCGACCCGGATCGGCAGCGTGCGGCCGGCCCGGTAGCCGACCTTGGAGCCGTCCGGCGCGACGGAGGCGCCTTCGTGCTCGGCCGCGTCGGTCAGCTCGGCGATCGCGGCCGGGTCCGTGTGCACACCATTCGAGGTCATTCGCCCACCAACTCCAGGAACGCGTCTTCCAGCCTGCGCCGCGGACCGGCCTGGTCCACCGCCACACCCGCCGCCACCAGGGCCTGCAACGCCTCCGCGCGCGGAAGGCCGTTGAGGCTCGCGTGCACCTGCTCGCCGTCCACGTGCACCTCGTGCACGCCGGACAGCGACCGCAGCACGTCGGCCGCCTCGTCGGGTCGGTCGACCCGGAAGCTGGCCTCGCCGCCACCGGTCGCGATCTCCTCGACCGGACCCGCCGCGACCAGGGAGCCCTTGTGCATCACCACGACGTGGCTGCACGTCTGCTCGACCTCGGCGAGCAGGTGCGAGGACACCAGCACGGTGCGACCCGCGGCCGCGTACCGGCGCAGCACCTCGCGCATCTGGTGGATCTGGGGCGGGTCGAGGCCGTTGGTCGGCTCGTCCAGCACCAGCAGGTCCGGCAGGCCGAGCATGGCCTGGGCGATCGCGAGCCGCTGCCGCATGCCCTGGCTGTAGGTCTTCACCCGCCGGTGCACCGCGCTGCCCAGGCCCGCGATCTCGAGCGCCTCCTCGATGTGCGCCTGGTCGGTCGGCCGACCGGTGGCCGCCCAGTACAGCCGCAGGTTCGCCGCGCCGGACAGGTGCGGCAGGAAGCCCGAACCCTCCACGAACGAGCCGATCCGGGACAGCACCGGCGCGCCGGGGTGCACCCGGTGGCCGAACACCCGGATGCCGCCCTCGCTCGGCTGGATCAACCCCATCAGCATCCGCAGCGTGGTCGTCTTGCCCGCGCCGTTCGGCCCGAGCAGACCCAGCACCTGGCCGTGCTCGACCCGGAACGACAGGTCCTTCACCGCGGTGAGGCCGCCGGGGTAGGACTTGGTCAACCCCTCGATCACCAGCGGAACGGACTCCAGCTCCGGGTCGAGGTCGGCGGTGAGCCGCCGGCGGAACCACGCGACCACGGCCGTGATCAGGCACAGCGCCAGCACGGCCGCGATGCCCCACAGCGCGCCGGTCGGCACGTCGCTGGTCGCGTTCGCGCCCGCCACCACCGGCACCGACAGGTCCGGCGCGGCCAGCGCGATCCGGTACGCGGCGGGCTCGGTGGCGTTGGCGAACGCCTGGTCGGTGGTCGACACGACGACCTGGAGCCGGTGGTCGCTCTCCACCGGCCGCACCGCGCCGGGCAGCGTCACGGTCACGTCGACCGGCGTGCCGTCGACGGGCAGGTTCCGCACCCGCACCGGCGCCACGGCCGAGCCGGGCAGCGTGCGGACGCCACTGGCGTCGGTGTCGTACAGCTTCACGAACAGCACCGCGCCGTCGGCGGGCGCCGCCTGGCCGGGCACCGCGGACACCTTCAGCCGCACCGTGGCCGCGCCGGTCAGCAGGACCTGCGCGGTGAGCGGCTCGGAGCTGAACGTGGCGGCCTGGCCGGGCAGGTCGAGCGAGAGCCGCGCGGTCACCGACGAGGACCGGGACAGGGCCGAGCCGAGGCCCGGCAGGTTGCTCACCGCGGCCGGGTTGCCGCCCGCCGGGTTCACCACCACCTGCTCGCGGCCGGACAGCGCGATCGGCGTGCGCTCGGTCGGCGTGCCGCCGGCCAGACCCGGGTAGCCGGGCGCGACCACGGTGCGCAGCGACGGCGCGCCGCTGCTGCGGAACGCGCCCTGCACGCTGTACTCGAAGCCCGTGCCGGGGTCGGTCCCCTTGCCGGACAGGTGAAACGCCATCCAGTCGGCGATCTCGCCGCGCAGCTCGGGACCGGGCGAGCCGCCGTCGTGGCCACCGGCGTACCAGATGGTCTTGACCTCGGCGCCGTTCGCCGCGATCTGCCGGGCGTTGGCGTCGGACTGGTCGAGGCCGAACAGGGTGTCCTGCTCGCCCTGCACGATCAGCGTCGGCTGCTTGATCAACCCGGTGACCGCCGACGGCGAGGCGCGGCGCAGCAGCTCCAGCGTCTTCGGCGAGGCCTTCCCGGTGGTCGCGACCTCGGTGTAGGCGGCGCACACGTCGGGCGCGAACCGGCCGCACGTGCCGGTCGTCGGCGCCTGCTGCCGGTCGCCGGAGGCCTGCTGCGGCGAGGTCTGGCCGGTGGTGGCCTGGTCGTCGGTCTGCCCGGGCTCGGCGGCCTCCTGCGCGGGACCGGACTGGTCGCCGCCGGACAGGCCCGCGGAGAAGAAGATGCCCGCCCACGAGCGCTTGAACACGCCGTCGTCGCCGAACGCGCCGGGCGACGGGGTTTCGGTCTGCACGCCGTCGGTGCGCGCGGAGTTCGGCAGCAGCGCCTGGGTCAGGTCGTTGAAGGTGATCACCGGCGCGATCGTGTCGACGCGCTTGTCCACGCCGGCCAGCGACAGCGCGAGCGCGCCGCCGTAGGACGCGCCGGTGACGCCGACCTTCGGGTCGCCCGGACCGTCGGTCAGCACCTCCTCGCGCCCGGCCAGCCAGTCCAGCAGCTTCTGCGCGTCCTTCACCTCGTGGTCGAGGGAGTTCAGCTCGATCTGCCCGGTGCTGCGGCCGAAGCCGCGCGCGGAATAGGCCAGCACGACGAAGCCGCGCTGGGCCAGTTCGGTCGCCTGCGGGGCGACGCTCGCCTTGCTGCCACCGAACCCGTGCGGGAGCAGGATCGCGGGCGCGGGGGTGACGGGCGGCAGGTAGAGGGTGGTGTCGATCTGGATCGTCCGGTCGCTTCCCGGACTTTCCGGCACGTCGATCACCGCGTCCCGGGTGCTCACCGGGACGGGGTCGTCTCCCTGGCGCGTCCAGACCACGATGCCGCCCACCAGGGCGACGAGCACGACCAGCGCGGGGAGCGACCATCTGCCGCGAAGGCGGGAGAGGGAGGTCACCCCGCCGACCTTAGGCGGCGCGGCCGGGCGCGGCCCGGTTACCTGAGAAACGGACATCGGCGCTCTCAGCTCGCCGTGTCGGCTGCGTCCCATTTGGGTGGGTCCGGTCACGACGACTGGCACTTTCCCGCAAAGATGCGTGACACTGTGACCGTGGAGGGGAGTACTCCCTAAAGCGGCGGCGCCGTCAGCACGGAATCCAACGTCGGGTTCCCGGTACCGTCGGTCGTGCCTCCGGGCGCGATGGAGGAGACCTCCGGTATTTGGCGTGCGCGCTATACCGGAGGGTTGCTCATAATGCTGGTTCCCGCGTGGTTGTGGATCGCGACGATCGCCGGACTCCTGGGTCTGCTGGCGATCGACCTGTTCATCGTCGACCGCAAACCGCACGAGGTCACGATCGGCGAGGCCGGTCGGTGGGTGGTCTTCTACGTGGCGGTCGCCGTCGCGTTCGGCGCCGGCATCTGGTACTTCGCCGACGGCACGTCCGCGGGTGAGTTCTTCGCCGGGTACATCACCGAGTACTCGCTCAGCGTCGACAACCTCTTCATCTTCCTGATCATCATGACCACCTTCAAGGTGCCCGCGATCCACCAGCACAAGGTGCTGCTGGTCGGCATCGTGCTGGCGTTGATCATGCGCGGCCTGTTCATCGCGGTCGGCGCGGCGGTGATCACGCAGTTCAGCTGGGTCTTCTACCTCTTCGGCGCGTTCCTGATCTACACCGGCTACAAGCTGGCGCGGACGGGCGGCGAGGACGACGAGGAGGAGTTCAAGGAGAACGCGGCGCTGCGCATCGTGCGCCGGGTCTTCCCGGTGGCCGACCGGTACCACGACGCCAAGTCGTTCGTGAAGATCGACGGCCGGCGGTTCGTGACCCCGATGTTCATCGTCATGGTCGCGATCGGCACCACCGACCTGCTGTTCGCGCTCGACTCGATCCCGGCGATCTTCGGCCTCACCAAGGAGCCCTTCCTGGTGTTCACGGCCAACGCGTTCGCGCTGATGGGCCTGCGCCAGCTGTACTTCCTGCTCGGCGGGCTGCTCAACAAGCTCGTCTACCTGTCGATCGGGCTCTCGGTGATCCTCGGCTTCATCGGCGTGAAGCTGATCCTGGAGGCGCTGCACACCAACTCGCTGCCGTTCCTCAACGGCGGCGACCCGCTCCCGGTGCCGGTGATCGGCATCGGGTTGTCGCTCTCCGTGATCGTGGGAGTGCTCGCGATCACCACCGTCGCCTCGCTGATCAAGGTCCGCCGGCACCCCGAGGCGGTCAAGCACGTGGGCTCGTGACGGTTGCCTGTGAGCGTCAAAATCTCGTGAGCCTTGCTAACGAAGAGTCCGGTAACGTGCCTGTTCGTGCGCCCCGATGACTTGCAGTCGCTCACCGTCCCCGAGTTCGTCTCGGTGCGCGGTGACCTGGTGCTGGTGAACGTCAGCACCCCCGACCTGACCACGAACGGCTACCGGGGCGGCCTGCACCGCGTCCCGTTGGACGGCTCGTCGCCCACCCCGTTCACGTGGGGTGACCGCGACCTGGCGCCCCGCATCTCCCCCGACGGGCGCTGGGTGGCGTTCCTGCGGTCGACGGGCAAGGCGCCGCAGCTGTACGTGATGGCCACGGAGGGTGGCGAGCCGCGCAAGCTCACCGACCTCGTCGCGGGCGCGGGCGCGCACGCGTGGGCGCCCGACTCGCGGCGGCTCGCGTTCACCTCGCGGGTGCCCGAGGCCGGTCGGTACGGGTCGGAGGTCGACGGGGAGGCGCCCACGCCGGACGCCGAGGCGCCGCGGCACATCACCCGGCTCGACTACCGGCTGGACGACCTCGGGTTCGTCGGCGACCGGCACGCCCGGCTGTTCACCGTCGACGCGCTCGACCCGGCCGCCGAGCCGGTCGAGCTGACCGACGGCACGTTCTCGGTGAACGACCCGGCCTGGACGTGGGACGACCGGCTCGTGTTCACCTCCGACCGCGACCTGGGCGCGATCGAGGCGCTGGAGAGCGACCTGTACTCGGTGCCGGCCGCCGGCGGCGAGCCGACGCTGGTGGTGCGGTCGTTCGGGCAGGCGGGCAAGCCGGTGCCGCTGGAGGACGGCCGGGTGCTGTTCTTCGGCTATGAGACGCACGGCGGCGCGGGCGTGGCGCGCAACGTCGGGTTGTGGCTGTTCTCCGACGAGGGCCTGCGCCGGCTCACCGACGTGGAGACCGTCGACTGCGAGTGGTTGTCCGGTCCGCCGGTGGTCGTGGGCGAGGACGCGCTGGCCGTGGTGCGCAACCGGGGCGCGCTGGAGCTGCGGCGGGTGCCGCTGGACTCGGCGTCGGCGACCCTGGACACGCTGGACCTGCTCGCGGGCGCGGGCGCGCAGGTGAAGTCGTTCGCCGCCGACGGGTCGCGGGTCGTGGCCGTGGTGAGCGGGCCGACCGACACCGGCGAGGTGGTGCTGGTGGGTGGCGACGTGCTGACGTCGTACTCGTCGGTGGCGCTGGGCGAGGTGGTGGAGCTGAAGGGCTCGGCCTCGGACGGGTACCCGGTGCACGGGTGGCTGGTGCTGCCCGAGGGCGAGGGTCCGCACCCGGTGGTGCTGGCCGTGCACGGCGGTCCGTTCATGTACCACGGGTGGGGCTTCTTCGACGAGGCCCACGTGTACGCCGGCGCCGGGTACGCGGTCGTGCTGCCGAACCCGCGCGGGTCGGCCGGGTACGGCCAGGCGCACGGGCAGGCGGTGATCGGCGCGTTCGGCACGGTGGACGTGGACGACGTGCTGTCGGTGCTCGACGTGGCGCTGGCGCGGGAGGACCTGGACGCGGACCGGGTGGGCGTGATGGGCGGCTCGTACGGCGGCTTCATGACCTCGTGGCTCGCGGCGCACCACGGCGAGCGGTTCCGGGCGGCGTGGAGCGAGCGCGCGGTCAACGCGTGGGACTCGTTCGGCGGGTCGTCGGACATCGGCTGGTTCTTCGCCGACGCGTACTGCGGGCCGAGCGCGGACGCGCAGCGCGCCATGAGCCCGTTGACCTACGCGGAGAAGATCTCCATCCCGTTCATGGTCGCGCACTCCGAGCACGACTGGCGGTGCCCGCTGGAGCAGGCGCAGCGCATGTTCGTCGCCCTGCGCCGCAACGGCGTCGAGGCGGAAATGCTGATCTTCCCCGGAGAGGGCCACGAACTGACCCGCTCGGGCAAGCCGCGGCACCGCAAGCAGCGCTTCGACCACGTGCTGTCGTGGTGGGCCCGCCACCTCGGCTAGCCGACCCCGGACGGCCTGTCGGGCGACGGGCCGTCCCGGTGTGCCGACCCGGGTCGGTGGAACGTGACCCCGACGGTCGCTCCCGGGGCCGCCACGGCGGTGGGAGGCCGGTTCCGTGATGGTGAGCCGGTTCGCCGAGCAGGCGGCCGCGGTGCTCGCCGGGTTGCGCCGCGCCGGCAACCCCTGCGCGTCCGGTTGGGGGCGCTCACGCGGTGGCGGTCCGGGTGGGTGGGCGAGACGTCGATGACGACCTGGTGTCGGTGCCCTCCGAAAGCGCGTACCGCGACCTGGTGAGTCCGGGGTTCGACGGCGTGGACCCGGCGGGCTTCGAGCGGAAGGCGTTCCGGGCCAAGGGCGTGACGTGCACGGCGTACCGGTGTGCCGGCGTTCCCCGTCCCGGTTTTCCCAACACCTAGCGGGGGTGCGTTCGGGTGGGGCACGCTTCCGCCATGCAGTGGACCGTGCGCGCCGGACGACCCGACGACGCCTCCGAGATCGCCAGGATCAACGTGGACGCCTGGCAGCACTCGTACCGGGGGATCGTCGACGACCCCGTGCTGGACCGCATGCTGCCCGAGAGCAGGCTGCCCGCGTTGACCCGCGTGCTGCGGCTGCCCGAGCCGAGCCGGGTGTTCGTGGCGGTGGACGAGGCCGGGCGCATCGGGGCCTACTGCGCGGTGGACGCGGTGCGGGAGGAGGGTGACGCGCATCCCGACCTGCACACCGGCGAGCTGGTCGCGATCTACGCCGATCCCCGGTTCCAGGGCACCGGCGCGGGGCACAGCGTGCACGAGGCCGGGGTGAAGCACCTGATGGACCAGGGGTTCCGGTACGCGGTGCTGTGGGTGTTCCAGGACAACGCGCGCAGCCGCGAGTTCTACGAGGCGCACGGGTGGCGGCACGACGGGCTCGTGCACCGGTACGAGTTGGGCGACCAGGAGCTGCCCGAGGTCCGCTACGCCCGGTTCCTGCCCGCGCCGCGCCGCCGGGTGCAGTCGTCCCGGACGTGAGCCGGGTTCAGTTGAGCAGGGTGTAGTTCAGCTCCTCGCACACCCGGGACAGCGGGAGGTCGAGACCCGGGTGCTCCAGGGGCAGCAGCACGTCCGGCGCGGCGGGCAGGCCGGAGCCGCCCGGCGGGTCCCACAGGCACACGGCGGGCGCGCCGGAGTCCATCGAGGAGCGGTACCAGAGGCCGTCCAGCTCGGGGTAGGCCG
Organism: Actinosynnema sp. NPDC020468; assembly: GCF_040642015.1. Classification (NCBI taxonomy): domain Bacteria; kingdom Bacillati; phylum Actinomycetota; class Actinomycetes; order Pseudonocardiales; family Pseudonocardiaceae; genus Actinosynnema; species Actinosynnema sp. NPDC020468. Next base: position 80,466 of record NZ_JBFAEO010000030.1, on the reverse strand, counting down.
CGCGGATGGCTCTGGCCCACGCCTGGGTCAGGTGCTTGGGACCGGACGAGATCTCCTGGGAGGCGCCGACCCTGGTCGGCCACAGGCCGGACAGGTCGAGCAGCCGCAGGGTCCTCCTCGGCCGCAGCACGACCATGAACGGCGCGCGGGTGCGGCGGTCGACCACCGAGGTGGCCTGGAAGACCTCGGCGACGGACGTGCGCACGGTCAGCCCGAAGTACAGGACGCCCTGGTCGGGGTCGTGCACGAACGAGCCGTCCGGCGCGGCGACCTGGGTGTCGAAGCGGGCGTGGGGCAGCGGTCCGGTGTAGCGGAAGCTGTTCCAGCGCTGGGGGTGCAGGCCCTTCGCGGTGAAGACGCGGACCATCCGGGTGGCGCGGTGCACCGCGACGACGTCCTCGGTGCGGCGCAGCGATGCCTGGAGCACCGCCGGGTCGGGCGGCAGGGGGAGCCGGGACATCGATCAGGCCGGGGTTCCCAACTCGGCGGCCAGGGCGGTGACCCGGGAGGGCTCACCACCGGCCAGCAGCCAATCCCGCGGTGACACCGGCACGCCCGCGACCACCAGGTCCTCCTGGTCGGTCGTCATGAACCCGGCGACCGCCAGCGGCGGCTGGTCCGTCGGCACGGCGGCCAGCACGGCCTCCAGCCCGGGCAGCACGCCGGCGCCGGAGAACTGCCACGCGGGCAGCCGCCAGGAGCCCCGGTCCTTCCACCCGACCAGGCGACCCACGCCCAGGCGGTGGCGGACGCGGCTGGTGTCGACGCCGAGTTGCCTCGCGGCCTCGGCGACGGTCAGCGCCGAGTCGCGCAGCACGGCGTGCGCCACGACGGACCGGGCGCGGGCCTGGTCGTCGGACGGTCGGCGCGGGCTCAGGTCCAGGCCGACGTCGGTCAACGCGGACCGCTGGTCGGGCGGGAAGTAGTCGGCGGGTTCGGGGTGCGGTGGCGCGAGTCGCTTCGCGGCGTCAGCGACGAGCGACAGGAACTCGTCCGGCGTGACCTGTAGGCCAGCCTTCGCCAGGACCGACTCCAGGGCGGGGCTCATGCGCACAGGGTATCCCGGGCGTGCGCTTCTGTGCGCCGGTGTCACTCGAACGTCTGTACTCCTCGACATAGCGTGCACAACTGACAACAGTACGTAAACAAACGAGGCGGGACACGGTGACCTGGGCCTCACCCGGCCGCTCGATACGATGCCGCCGTCACAAGCACAGCGGAGGGGGACCGAGGTGGCCGTGCCGATGCGCACGCGGACACGGGTCGTGGGCGTCGTGTGGCTGCTGGCGGTGGTCGGGGCGCTCGTCGCGGTCTGGCTCAGCGCCCGGACGGACGGCCTGCTCGACCTGAGGATCTACCGCGTCGGCGGTCGGGCGTGGCTGGAGGGCGTGCGGCTGTACGCGCCGCAGTTCCCGTCGCCGCTGGACGGTCCGCGCTTCCCGTTCACCTACCCGCCGCTCGCGGCGGCGCTGTTCAGCCTCGTCGCGGTGCTGCCGTGGCTGCTGTCGGTGCTGGTCTGGACGGCCGTCGGGCTCGCGCTGCTGACCCTGGTGTCGGTGCTGACCGCGCGCCGGGTCGAGGGCGTCACCGCCGACCGCGCGCTCGCCGTCGGCCTGGGCGCCACCGCGTTGTCGCTCGCGCTCCAGCCGGTCTACTCGACGCTGAGCTTCGGCCAGATCAACCTGCTGATGATGGGGCTGGTGGCGGCGGACTGCCTGCTGCCGCGGACGCGCTGGCCGCGCGGCCTGCTGATCGGGTTCGCCGCCGCGATCAAGCTGACCCCGCTGGTGTTCGTGCTGTTCTTCCTGCCGCGCAAGCAGTTCAAGCCGGTGCTCACGGCGGTCGCGTCGTTCGTCGGGTTCGGCCTGGTGGGCTGGGCGATCGCGCCGACGGACACCAAGGAGTACTGGTTCGGCGCGCTGCTCGACCCGAGCCGGGTCGGCGACCTCGCGTTCGCGGCCAACCAGTCGCTGCGCGGCGTCGTGCACCGGACCGGCTTGACCGGGCTCGCAGAGTCGGCCGTGTGGGGCGTCGCGTGCCTGGCCGTGCTGGTGCTGGTGTGGCTGATCGTGCGCCGGACCCATGACGACGTGGTCGCGCTGGTCGCGGTCGCGATCGCCGGGTTGCTGGTGTCGCCGGTGTCCTGGACGCACCATTGGGTCTGGGTCGTCCCCGGCTTGATCCACCTCGCCCACCGGTCCTGGAAGTGGGCGATCCCGGTCGCGCTCGTCTTCGCGATCGGGCCCATGACCTACCTGCCCATGGACGGCGGTCGCGAGCTGCACTGGTCGTGGTGGCAGGTGATCGCCGGCAACAGCTACGTGCTGCTCGGCCTCGCCGCGCTGGTGGTGCTGGTCAGGCGCCGGTGATCAGCGCGGCGGCCCGGTCCCGGGTCTGCTCGTCCACCTCGGGCAGCCGGTAGTCCCGACCCACGATGTGCGTGACCAGGTCGGGCTCCGGCGGGAGGCCGTGCTTGCGCAGGTAGTGCGGCACCGCGCCGGCCCACACCCACACGCCGTCGGTGCGGAAGTTCAGCGGCACGTCCCGCTCGCCCGGCGCGAACTCGTCCACGTCCAGGTCGCGCGCGGCCAGCACCACCGGCGCGGCCTCGAGGTAGCTCAGCACCGACTCGACCAGCCGCGGGTCGACGGTGTTCCGGTTGACCAGCGGGGTGCCCGCCTCGTCCCGGCCGTCGTACACGTGCGCCACGCGCAGGTCGACGGGCTCCTGGCGCGGCGGCAGGCCGACGCGCTGCCGCAGCCAGTCCGGGATCCGGTCGTCGGAGCGCGGGTAGGTGCGCAGCTCGTCCTGGAACCCGATCACCGGCGGCGCGTTGCGCCAGCGCGGCTCGTCCTCGGCGTTGAACTCGACCTCGAACGCGCTGGGCGCCTCGATCGTGTAGATCGCGCTCAGCCAGGTGCCCCGGTCCGTCGAGTACATCCCCTGGCGCAGCCTGCCGAACAGCTGCACGACGTCCATCGGCGGACGGGCCTGGCGCCACTGCCCGTCGGGACCGGCGAACGCGAGGTCCACCTCGATGTGCCGACCCGCGGCCCGGTACTCCGCCCGCACCCGCTGCCACCCCTGCGCGACGGCCGGGAGCATCGCCCGGCCGATCTGCCGAACGAGCTGCTGCTGTTCCTGCTCGGTCAGCGCTGCTGTGGCTGGCTGGCTCATGCCTCGAACACCCCTTCGGCTCCCCCCACACGGTCCGCTGATCTTAACGGGCGGGCGCGCGGGCGCACCGCGTCAGCCACCCGATCGTCGCCGGATCAGGACAGGATGCTGCCGCCGCCGAAGTCGTCGTCCTCGTCGTCGGCACGGCGGTGCGGACGACGCGCGGGCGGCGGCGGTGGAGCGGGTGCCGGCGGCTGCGGCCGGTCGTCCTCGATGCCGAACCGCAGTTCGCGGTGGACCGGCGGCGCGGGCGGCTCCTCGGCGGGCGCGGCCGGGAAGTTCTTCCGGGCCTCCTCGAAGAGCGTGTTCGCGGTCTGGTCGGCGGTGCCGATGGTCTCGGACATGGTCTGCCGCAACAGTTCCGGGATCCGCGACTGTGCTTTTTGGAGGGTGCGCATGACCTCGGCGGACACCTCGGCCATCCGCTTCTCGCGGGCGCCCTCGGCGATCTCCAGGTGGGTCAGGATGCCGTTGGACCCGATGGTGAGCCGGACCAGGCCGTCCCGGGACTGCTCCGTGATGGACAGCGCCTGCACGCGGGTCGCCATCTCCTGGTAGCTCTCCGCCTTGCGCTGGATGTCCTGCTGCCACTGGGCGAGCATCCGCTCCGACGAGCCGACGTCCTCCGGCACCGTTGTCCTCCTCGCGTCGGCGTCCAGCATCGCAGACACGACCCGGCCCGGTCCCGCGAACGGGTGACCGGGCCGGGTGCGCGACTCGTCGGACGACGGCTCAGCCGACGCCGATCAGGTCCACCACGAAGATCAGCGTCTCGCCGGGCTTGATCACGCCGCCCGCGCCGCGGTCGCCGTAGCCCAGGTGGGCAGGGATGACGAGCTTGCGCCGGCCGCCGACCTTCATGCCCTGGACGCCCCGGTCCCAGCCGGCGATGACCCGACCGCCGCCCAGCGGGAAGGAGAACACTTCCCCGCGGTCCCAGGAGGCGTCGAACTGCTCGCCGGTCGAGTGCGACACGCCGACGTAGTGCACGTGGACGAGCTTGCCGGCGACGGCCTCGTCGCCCTCGCCGACGGTCAGGTCCTCGATCACCAGGTCCGCGGGCTTGGCGCCCTCGTACGGCTCGACCTCGGGCTTGCTCGGGGCCATGTCAGAACTCCTGTGCACTCGCGGTTGTTCGGTCCCGGCGAGTCAACCACGCGCGGATTCCGTCCACCGATCGGCCTACGACCAGTGGACCTTGTGCGCTCCGTGTCGGTTCTGTTGCGCTGAGTGCACGTCCTCCTGGCCGCAGGAGGGCGACAACCGAACAGGGAGATGATCATGGCGGAAACCCTGCACCGCCTCAGGTCATGGCTCGGCGCGGCGCTGGTGGCACTGATGCTGCCGGTGCTCGGCGCGAGCGTGGCCGCCGCGCAACCGCACGGCGACGTCGGCCCGATGATCGTCGGCGGCAGCCGGGCGAGCACCACCCAGTACCCGTGGGTGGTCTACCTGGCCACGTCGAGCGGGTTCCAGTACTGCGGCGGCACGCTCGTCGCGGCGAACAAGGTGGTCACCGCGGCGCACTGCACGGTCGGCGACTCGCCGTCGGCGGTCCGCGTGGTCGCCGGGCGGGACGACAAGAACTCGTCCGCCGGCGTCGTCGCGAAGGTCACGAAGATCTGGATCCACCCGAGCTACCGGGACGCCGCCCAGGGTTCCGACGTGTCGGTGCTGACCCTGGACCGCACCCTGACCCAGGCCACCCTGCCGCTCGCCACGCCCGCCGACTCCGCGCTGTACGCGGCGGGCACGTCGAGCACGATCCTCGGCTGGGGCACTACCTCCTCGGGCGGCTCGGCGTCGCGCTACCTGCTCAAGGCGACCGTGCCGCTGACCAGTGACGCCACCTGCTCGGCCGCCTACTCCCGGGAGTACATCCCGTCGGCCATGGTGTGCGCGGGCTACCCGCAGGGCGGCACGGACACCTGCCAGGGCGACTCGGGCGGTCCGCTGGTGGCGGGCGGCAAGCTGATCGGCATCACGTCGTGGGGCGAGGGTTGCGCGTCGGCCGGGTACCCGGGCGTCTACACCCGCGTCGCCACCTACGCGTCGCTGGTGCAGCAGCAGCTCTGACCGGGCGTTCGCGCGCCGGGGGATTTTCCCGCCCCCGGCGCGCAACGCTTTCCGGTGGTCCTTCCGTCCTCCAGGTCATGAGGTCTCGGACGGTGGCGCTGCTGGGCGGCGCGGTGCTCGTGGTCGGGGTGTGCGCGGCGTCGACCGTGCCGACCCCGTTCGACTGGAACGTGGTGCCGTCGACACCGGTGCCGGCGTTGACCGGTCCGGTGCGGCTGGTGGCCTACGACTCGTGCGACACGGCGCTGGACGGGTTGCGCAAAGCCGTGATGCCGCACGTGACCGCGTGGGGTCTGGGCGGTCCGTACCTGGCGACGACCGAGGACGCGGGCGTGGCCAAGTCCGCGCCGACGGCCGGCGAGCGGGCGCCGGACCACTCCACGACGAACGTGCACGAGGCGGGCGTCGACGAGCCGGACCTGGTGAAGACCGACGGCACGCGGGTGGTGTCGGTGGTCGACGGCGCGGTGCGCGTGGTGGACGTGAAGACGCGCGCGGTGACCGCGACCGTGCCGCTGGCCGGTCCCGCCTCGCAGGTGCTGCTCCAGGGCACGCGGGCGCTGGTGATCGGTGCGGGACAGGGGATCGAGTCCGGCGACGGCACCTACACGGTGGCCGGCGCGACGGTGACGCTGGTCGAGCTGTCCGGGTCGCCGAGGGTCGTCGGTTCGCTGACGCTGGACGGGCAGTTCGTGGACGCCAGGCAGGTCGGCGACGTGGTCCGGGTGGTCGTCCACAGTGGACCCGCGCTGCCGTGGGCGCACCCCGTCGACGGCGAGTCCGAGGGCCAGGCGCTGGCCCGCAACCGGGAGATCGCGGCCACCGCGCCGATCTCGTCGTGGTTGCCGCGCTACGAGCTGACCTCGTCGTCCGGGCAGCGGTCGCAGGGCACCCTGGTCGACTGCGCCCGGCTCAACCACCCGGAGGCGCCCACCGCCACGTCGTTGTCGACCGTGCTGACGTTCGACTTCCCGGGCGAGCTCGGCAAGGGCGACGCGGTGTCCATCCTCGCCGACGGGAACACCGTGTACGGCAACGGGACCTCGCTGTACGTGGCCGACGACCGCAACCTCTCGCCCACCACCCGGTTCGCGCCGACCGCGGGCGGGCCGACGCTGATCCACGAGTTCGACGTGTCCGGGTCGGGCACACCGCGGCACGTGGCGTCCGGCGAGGTGCCCGGGGTGCTGCTGAACCAGTACTCCCTGTCGGAGTACCAGGGGCACCTGCGGGTGGCGACGACGTCCGCCGACGCGCCGGGCGTACCGGAGAACGCGCCCTCGACGCAGAGCGCGGTGACCGTGCTGAAGCGGGAGTGCAACCGGCTGGTCCAGGTCGGCCGGTTGGACGGACTCGGTGTGGGGGAACGGATCTACAGCGTGCGGTTCGCGGGCCCCGTCGGGTACGTGGTGACGTTCCGGCAGACCGACCCGCTCTACACCGTCGACCTGTCCGACCCGGCGCGGCCGCGGAAGGTGGGGGAGCTGAAGATCACCGGGTACTCCGCGTACCTGCACCCGGTCGACGGCGGCCGGCTGCTCGGGGTCGGGCAGGAGGCGACCGGGCAGGGCCGGCGGCTGGGCACGCAGGTGTCGCTGTTCGACGTGGCGAACCCGGCCGCGCCGACCAGGGTCGCGGCCGAGCACCTGCCCGGCGCGTACTCCGAGGCCGAGTTCGACCCGCACGCCTTCCTGTTCCACGACGGGGTCCTGGTGCTGCCGGTGGCGAACCAGGTGACCGACCGCGCGCCGTCGAGCGGGGTGCTGGTGCTGAGGGTGTCCGGTTCCGGGTTCACCACGCTGGGCACCGTGACGCAGCCGTCGGAGGACTACGACGGCGGGGTGCGGCGGTCGATGCTGATCGGCGGCGACCTGTGGACGGTGTCGGCGCGCGGCGCGCAGGTCACCGGGCTGGACGGGTTGGCGCGGCTGGCGTGGATCCCGTTCGGCTGACCGGGTTTCAGCGGACCCGGTCGTGCAGCAGGCGGTGGGCGAGCACCGTGCCGCCCGCCATCGCGGCCGGCATCACGACCAGCGCGGCGAGCGGGATCAGGCACAGCAGGTAGGCGGGAGCGGCGAAGCCGAGGGTGACGGCACGCCGCTTCCGCAGCACGCGCCGCCGCTCGCCCAGGTCGATCCCGCGCCGGGTGAACGGGATCGCGGTCAGCTCGATCGCCAGCAGGCTCGCGTTCACCAGCACCGCGACCACCGGGACGACCGTCTGCCCGACGATCGGGATGAACCCGGCCAGGAACAGCGGGATCGCGCACAGCACGGCCAGACCCACCAGCAGGATCCCGTCCCGCAGGCCGATGAACGCCGACCGGCCCCAGGACACCCGCTCGGCCTCGGGCACCCCGCCCAACTCGGTGTCCTCGACCGTTTCCGCGATGTGCTCGTAGAACGGGCCGCCGACGATCAGCGTGATCGCGGTGAACAGCAGCAGTCCCAGCGCGACGAACCCGCCGATCGCGGCGAACCCGGCGGCGAACCGGACCGTCGCGCGCAGGCCCTCGTTCCAGTCGTCGGCGAACGGGGTCGCCCACGCGGCCAGCGAGTCGACCGAGGTGGCCAGCCAGACGAACCCGGCGATCATCAGCACGGTGGTGATCACCGCCGGTATCGCGCCGATCACCAGCAGTCGGGGCGAGCGGAACACCAGCCCGAAGCCGAGTCCGAGAACCCTCACACCGGCAGCGAAGTCCCGCAGCACCCTGATCACGGCGTCGAGCTTAGGCGATTCGCCCGACTCGTCAGGCCGCTTCGCGCACCCTGGTCAGCAGCCGGTCCAGCCACAGCGCGAGCGCGCCCAGGCCCAGGAACAGCACGGCCACCAAGGCACAGTTGAGCGCGACCCGCGCGTAGCCGAGCGTCGCGACGTCGACGAACGGGTACGGGTAGTAGTCGATCACCGCGCCGCGCACGAGCGTGAAAGCCAGCCACGCCAACGGGTACACCGTCGACCAGGCCACGATCCTTGGCGTCACGAGGCCGCGCGGGCCGAACACCAGCCACCCCGCGACGCACAGCAGCGGCGACACGGTGTGCAGCAGCACGTCCGCGAGCAGCGCCGCGCCGTGCAGTTCGTACAGGCCCGCGAGCACCAGGTGGTAGACGACGCCGGTCACCGCGATCGAGAGCACGCCGTCGAGCCGCAGCACCCGCCAGAACACCGGGGGCCGCTCGCGGAACACCAGGACCGCGGTGGTGAGCAGCACCAGCACGTTCGACTGGATCGTGAAGAAGCAGAACAGGTTCACCAGCCGCGCGCCCGGGTCCGGGAACCGGCCGCCGGACGTGGCGAGGGTCGAGGACACCTGCACGACCAGCGCGACGAGGACCACCAGTGCGGTGAGGGCGAACCAGGCGCGGCGCATGGCCGGGCACGCTACCCGCCGCGACGGCGGTGGGCCGGGTGAGGAGAACGCGGACGGGCCGGACGGGAGGTGCTCCCGTCCGGCCCGGTGCGCGGTGCGGTGTGGTCAGCGGCGGCGGCGGAAGGAGGTGCGCAGACCGCTGCCCACGCCGGCGAGGTGCAGCGCGACGCAGAGCAGTCCGGCCGTCACGAGGACGCCGCTGCTGATGGGACCCAGGGACGCGCCCGCCAGGTCCAGCAGGAGGGCGAGGCCGAAGAGAACCGCTGCGATGATGGCCAACACTGGAGCCTCCTAGGGGGGAATGGTGAACTCCAGTTACCCCGCCCCACTCCGCCCGAAGCGGGCGTTCGGCCTAATTCGCCGCGGGTTCGGCGTCGGTCGGCGGTGCTGTGGGCACCGGGCCGGCGGACGGCGCGCCGGTCGGTGCCGGGTCGGTCGGCGATGCGGTGGTGGCCGGGTCGGCGGTGCGCGTGCCGTCGGCTGCCGGGTCGGTGTGCCGCGTGCCGCCGGGATCGGTGCGCGGGGTGCCGGTCAGCCGCGGGGTGGTGGTCGGGTCGTCGGTCCACGCGATCAGGCCGGCCACGTCGACCCCGTGCGGCGGGTCGGGCACGAACGGCTCGAGGTTGCGGGCGGCGCGGTCCAGGAGGGCGCGGGCGCCCTTCGGGTTGCCGCGCAGCGCGTGCGTCAGGCCGACGGCCAGTTGCGCCAACCCGCGCCACAGCTCGCGCTCCGGTTCGGCGGAGGCCTTCCACGCGTCCTCCAGCACCTCGTGCGCGTGGAAGGGCTTGCCGTCGTCCAGCAGTCGTTGCGCCTCGGTCAGCGCCTCGTCCGGGGTCCGCGCGACGCCCTCGGGCTGCCGCTCCACCCCGGGCAGGCCGTGGGGCAGCGGACGGCCGAGGTCGTCGCGCGGCCGGGCGTTCCTCGCCCGGCCGTCCTGGTCGCGGTCACGCTCGTCACCGTCCACCCCCCGATCGTGTCACGACCGGGCGCGGTTTCAGGACTTCGCCGCGCTGGAGAACCGCAGGTGGTTGCCCGACGGGTCGCGGAACGCGCAGTCGCGGACGCCGTAGGGCTGGTCGACCGGCTCCTGCATGACCTCCGCGCCGGCCGCGCTCACCCGCTCGAACAGCGCGTCGCAGTCGTCCACCCGGAAGATCACGCCGGCCAGGGAACCCTTGGCCAGCAACGACTTCAGCGCCACGGCGTCGTCGGGCGCACGGCCCATGGTCGGGTCCTCCAGCACGATCTCGACCTCGGGCTGCCCGGGCGGGCCGACGGTGAGCCAGCGGAAGCCCTGGAACGGCATGTCGGTGCGGACCTCGAGGCCCAGCACGTCGCGGTAGAACGTCAGCGCCTCGTCCTGGTCGTGCACCTGGACGAAGAGGTGGGAAAGGGTGATGTCCATGCCGCAGAACGTAATCCCCCCGGTCAGCCGGACGCTTCTCGAATCCTGCTCGGTCTGGTCACGAGCCGGGCGTAGCAGGCGGGCACCGGCGCGGACGCGCTGTGGTCGCGCGCCCGGTACGCGCTCGGCGTCTCGCCGACGAGCTCGGTGAACCGGGTGCTGAACGAGCCGAGCGAGGTGGCGCCGACCTCGACGCACACCTCCGTGACGTTCAGGTCGCCGCGCCGCAGCAGGGCCATGGCCCGTTCGATCCGGCGCGTCATCAGGTAGTTGTACGGCGTCTCGCCGTAGGCGGCCTTGAACCGGCGGGAGAAGTGCGCGGGCGACATCAGCGCGGCGCGGGCCATCGCGGGCACGTCGAGCGGCCTGCGGTACTCGCGGTCCATGAGGTCGCGCGCCCGGCGCAGGTGGGCGAGTTCGGCCGGATCCACGCGGACAGCATGTCACGGTGATACTGGTCCGGTGTCCGAACAGGACTGGGTGCTGCACGTCGACCTCGACCAGTTCGTCGCGGCGGTCGAGGTGGCGCGCCGGCCGGAGTTGGCGGGACGTCCCGTGGTGGTCGGCGGCGCCGGCGACCCGGACGGGCGCGCCGTGGTGGCGACCGCGTCCTACGAGGCGCGCGCGTTCGGGGTCCACTCGGGCATGCCGCTGCGGGTGGCCAGGCGCAAGTGCCCGGAGGCGGTGTTCCTGCCCACCGACCCGGACGCCTACCAGGCGGTGTCCGACGAGGTGATGGCCGCGCTGCGGGAATTGCCCGCGGTGGTCGAGGTGATCGGGTGGGACGAGGCGTTCCTCGGCGTGGCCACCGCCGACCCGGAGGCGTTCGCGGCGCGGGTGCGGGAGGCCGTGCTGGAGCGGACGGGGTTGTCCTGCTCGGTGGGCGTCGGCGACAACAAGCTGCGCGCCAAGCTCGCGACCGGGTTCGCCAAACCCGCCGGCGTGTACCGCTTGACCAGGGACAACTGGGTGGCGGTGATGTCCGACCGGCCGGTGTCGGCGCTGTGGGGGATAGGTCCGCGCACGGCGGCCAAGCTCGCCGGGCTGGAGGTGCGCACGGTGGCCGAGTTGGCGCGGGCCGACGACGCGGTGCTGGCCGCGCGGTTCGGTCCGGCGATGGGGCCGTACTTCCGGCGGCTCGCGTTGGGCGCGGGGGAGACCACCGTGTCGGCGAGCCCGTGGGTGGCCCGGTCGCACAGCCGGGAGACCACGTTCCAGGTCGACCTGACCGACCCGGAGGAGATCCGGGAGCAGACGCGGGTGCTGGCGCGCCGGGTGGCGCGGGAGGTGGCGGCCGACGGGCGGGACGTGGTGCGGGTCGCGGTGAAGGTCCGCTTCGCGCCGTTCCTGACTCGGGTCAGGCAGGTGGCGCTCGCCGTGCCGACGCGGGACCCGGCGGAGCTGGAGCGCGCCGTGCTGGTGGCGCTGGCCCGGTTCGACGACGGGCGCGCGGTGCGGTTGGTGGGCGTGCGGGCCGACTTCGCGGTGGAGTGAAACGGATTCGGATGACGTTCACCTTCCGGTCACCCCCGGTTCCGCTGTCCGCAAAGGACAGTCCGCAGTGGACTTGATTCCCTGAAAGTGGGTCTTGGTTTCACTCCGCCGTGGGGTTTAACGACACGGCGGGGTGGCGGCACCGTTTTCCGCGCGCACCTCACGGCGACCGCACACAGCATCGAGCGCATGCCCCGAATCCAATTGCTCGGCGTCGTCGGCGCGGCCGTCCTGGTCGGCGCCGTCGTGCTGCAAGGAAGCGGCTCCGCCGACCCGTTGCCGGGGGGCCTCGGCCCCTGTCTCGGACCCCAGTGCCCCGCCACCTACCCCGCGGTGAGCAACGGCTCGTTCGCCGGCCGCGACGACAACATCAACATCTTCGCCGGTGGCAACTACTCGGTGACCGCGGGCGCGGTCGAGGCCGAGGGTCGCGTCGTCGTCGGAGGCAACTTCTCGCAGGCCAAGACGACCGGTGGGTCGGTGTACAACATCGGCGTCGTGGGCGTCGGCTCGCAGGTGCCGCCGCCGGCGGGCTCGGACTTCCTCGTCACCGGCGGGAACGTCACGATCGCCGCGGGGCAGACGCTGCTGGCCGACGGCGGCGTGGTGCACCACGCGGGCACGCTGTCGGGCAACATCACCGGCACGAACAGCCAGGACCCGGCCGCGTTCGCCCCGTACGCGGGCCTGGCCGCGCAGTTGACCACCGCGTCCACGTGCTACTCGACGCAGGCGGCGACCGGTACCGCGGTCAACCAGGGCTTCCAGACCTTGCTGACGGGTGACGGCACCTCGTCGCTCCAGGTGTTCAACGTGCCGTTCGACATCGCGGCCTCGGGCGGCGGGCAGCAGGCGATCACGTTCGACGGCATCCCGGCGGGCGCCACCGTGCTGGTGAACCTGACCGGCGCGACGCGTTCGATCATCACCTACTCGGGCGAGCTGACCGAGGGCGGCCAGCTCAACACGCTGCGCCCGAAGCTCCTGTGGAACTTCCCGACCGCGACCTCGGCCACCATCGGCGGCCTCTCGCAGTTCCAGGGCAGCGTGCTGGTCGGCAACCCGGCGAGCACCCTGACGGTGACCGCGCCCGGCACCGCCGGCCGCTACTTCACCGCGGGCTCGCTGGTGCACGGCGGCAGCACCAACGTCGGCCAGGAGATCCACTCGTACCCGTTCACGGGCGACCTCCCGAACTGCGGTCTGGTCCCGACGACCACGACGACGGCTCCGACCACGACCACCACGGAACCGACGACGACCACGACCGAGCCGACCACGACGACGACGGAACCGACGACCACGACGACGGAGCCGACGACGACCACGACGGAACCGACCACGACGACGACGGAACCGACTACCACCACGACGGAACCGACTACCACCACCACGGAACCGACGACCACGACGACGGAACCGACGACGACCACGACCGAGCCGACCACCACAACGACGGAACCGACGACGACCACCACCACGACCACCACGACGACGGCTCCGACCACGACGACGACGCAGCCGACGACCACGACGACGCCGCCGACGTGCATCTCGATCACCCCGGGCGGTGACCCGGTGCCGTGCGAGACCACGACGACCACGACGCCGACCACCACCACGACCGAGCCCACGACCACGACGACGGAACCGACGACGACCACGACGGAACCGACGACGACCACGACGGAGCCGACGACCACGACGACGGCTCCGACCACGACCACCACGACGACCGAGCCGACGACGACCGGTCCGACCATCACCACCACCACGACGACGCAGCCGACGACGACGACGTTGACGACGACGACCGCGCCGACGACCACCACGACCACCACGACGCAACCGACCACCACGACCACGACGCCGGGCGCGACCACGACGACCACGACGTCGGACGTCGGCGGGGTCACCACGACCCGGCCGACCGACCCGTGCGTCGACCAGCCCGGTGGTCAGCCGGGTCAGCCGGGTGGTCAGCCCGGTCAGCCCGGTGGGCACCCGGGTCAGCCCGGTGGACCGGACGACTGCCACCCGCGGCCCCCGCACTGCGACGAGGGTCCGGACGGGCACCCGGGTCAGCCCGGGCATCCGGGTCAGCCCGGTCAGCCCGGTGGTCAGCCGGGGCACCCCGGCCAGCCCGGCCACCCCGGTGACGAGCACTGCGTGACGCACCCCGGCGACGACGACCACGGTGTCGGCGGCGACCACGACCAGTGCGACGACCACCACGGCCACGGTCCCTCGGGCGTGCACGGTCAGCCGGGTCACCCCGGTGAGCACGGCGACGAGGGCGAGCACGGCCACGACGGTGAGCACGGTGAGCACGGCGACTACGGCGACCACCACCACGGCGTGGACTGCGAGCCGCACGGCGTCGGCGACTGGCAGCACGGTCAGGGCGACTGGCAGCACCAGCCCAAGCCGCACCCGGCCGGCGGTTGGCTCGCCGAGACCGGTGTGGACGTCGGGTGGCTCGCGCTCTCCGGCTTCCTGCTCCTGCTCGGCGGTTCGGCCACCCTCGGCCTGATCGCGCGCAGGCGCGCCTCGTAGGCACGGGGAAAGCACAGCGGCCCCCCGGTCCGAAGTGGACCGGGGGGCCGCCGCCGTGCGAGGTGGAAACCCGCCCGCGCCTGCGAGGGTGCGTCCCGAGGGGCGCGGGCGGGCGGTCGGTGGATCAGACGCCCGCGACGGACTGGATCCAGGAGCGGTACGCCGTCACGTTGGTGTAGGCGGTGGTGGTCTGGCGGTCGCTGGTCGACGCCACGCCGACCTGGACGCCGCCCGCGGTCATCGGGCCGCCCGAGTCACCGCCGGCGGTGATGCCGTTGCCGTAGCGGGCGCAGATCGCGGAGCCGCCGTAGGCGTCGGTGCAGCCGCCGGTCACGGTCACGTTCGCGACCTTGAGGTAGCGGGACTGGCAGTTGATCTCCGAGCCGCAGCGCGAGGTCGCGCCCCAGCCCCAGACCTGGACGGACTGGCCGACGGTCACCGAACCCGGCGAGCCGAGCCGCGCGTAGGTCGCCGAGACCGAGCGGTCGAGGCGGACCAGTGCCAGGTCGGCCACCGAGTGGGTGGTGGTCTGGACGCCGTTGGCGGTCGTGCCGCCGCTGCTCTGGTCGAGGCTGCCGATGCGGAACGAGAGGCCGCCACCGCTCACGCAGTGCTTCGCGGTGAGGATCCAGTTCGCCGAGATGATCGTGGACGTGCAGGTCTGCTGGCCGTTCGAGAACAGCCGTGCGGCGCCCGGTGAGCTGCTCGCGTTGCCACCGCCGATGATGGCCGGTGACACGCCACCGCCGGTCGCCGGTGCGGCCGAGGCGGACGGCACGACCGCGAGCAGGGCGAGCGCGGCGGTGGCGAGCGCAGGGATCAGCCTGGTGATTCGCAAGGTTCCCAACTTTCCGAAGACAGCGCGATTTCTCGCGCACAGGGTGTCTTTGGTCACGAAAAGATCTACCATCCTACGGGGTGGAATGGGACATACCGAAAAGGTCATAACGTCGGGTTAGGGGGATTTATCCGGTGCTGCTGGAACTGGCCGTCGGCGACGCCTACGGAGCGGGTTTCGAGTACGCCGACCCGGCGTTCACCGCGGCGCGGAACACGCTGGCCGGCTACGTGCGGCACCCTTCGCACGAGGGTCTGGAACCCGGTCGCTACACCGACGACACGCAGTTGACACTGGCGTTGGCGGAACTGCTCGCGGCGGGCGGGCCGTGGTGCCCGGAAGCGATCGCGGACAGCTTCGTGAACGCGTATCGACGTGATCCGCGGGTGGGTTACGCGCGCGGATTCCAGGGGTTCCTGGACACCGTCGACAGCGGCGCGGAATTCCTCGCCCGGATCCGGCCGGACTCGGACAAGAGCGGAGCGGCGATGCGGTCCGCGCCGGTCGGGTTGCTGCCGACCGTCGCCGACGTGCTGCACCACTCGCTCGTGCAGGCCCGGGTCACCCACGACACGCCCGCCGGCGTCGCGTCCGCGCGGGCCGCCGCGCTCGCCGTGCACTACTGCCACCACGGGCTCGGCCCGGTCGCCGACGTCGCGTCGTGGGTCGCCGCCGTGCTCGACCAGCCGGTGTGGGCCCGGCCGTGGCGGGGGAAGGTCGGGTCGAAGGGCGAGATGAGCGTGCGCGCCGCGCTGACCGCGTTGGCCGGGAACACCACGTTGAGCGGCGTGCTGCGGGCGTCGGTCGCGTTCACCGGCGACGTGGACACGGTCGCGACGATCGCGCTCGCGGCCGGGTCGTGCTCCGCCGAGATCGCCGCCGACCTGCCCGCGGTGCTCGTCGACGGGCTGGAGAACGGCCCGTACGGGCGGGACTACCTGATCGCGCTGGACGCCCGGTAGCGCTCGACCAGGTCGGCCACCCGCTCGGCGGGCCACGGCCGCTCCACGCCGAAGGTCGCCGCGAAGAACAGGTCCAGGTGCGCGTGCCACGCGGCCAGGGCGCGCGGCACGAACGCCGGGTCGACCACCGCGTGCGCCAGGTCGACCGCCGTGCCGCGGCGCGGGTCGTGCCGGAACGTCCAGCGCACCCGGCCGGTCGGCGAGTCGAACGCGAGCGCCGGCGGTCCGGCCTCGACCACCGGCCCGGGCGGCACGACCGCGTTCCACGCCCGGGTCGGCAGGCCCTCCGCGCCGCCGGTGAACAACGCCCACACCGTGTCCAGCGGCTTCCACACCAGGTCGCGGGTGAACCGGACCTCGCCGTCGACCACCGCGCCCGCGTCCAGGCCGAACCGGTGCACGTAGGTCTCCATCGGCGCGAGCCAGTCCTCCGGCGGCACCGCGACCGCGCCGTCGAGCCGGGCCGCCAGCGCGTCGAGGCACGAGTCCCAGCCCGCGGCGGTGCGGCCGGCGGCCGGCTCGTTGTCGATCACGTTCGTGAACACCAGCAGGCTGCCCTCGGCGTGCGGGCCCACCTCGAACCGCAGCACCTCGGTGTCCCAGCGGAACGCGAACACCCGCGGCGGGTCGAGTTCCAGCACCTCGCCCGCGGTCGTGGAGCCGGGGAGGGTGAACGCCATCGCGTCGCCGTCGATCGTCACGGCGGCCGGGAACCACTGCCGCAGCCGCTCCGGGTCGGACACCGCGCGCCACACCCTCGCCGGCGGGTGCGGGAACACCCGCTCGAACCGCAGCACCGGCTCGCCGTCGACGTTCCGCAGTTCGGCCTTCACCCGTCCTCCAGCGCGTCGGGAACCCGGCGGGTCCCGGACTTTATACCGCGATCAGGGCGTGCCGCCCGCCCGGCGGATCGGCATCAGCGGGGTCGGGTCCGCGGTCAGGAACTCCTCGACCAGGGTCCCGACCAGCGCCGGGCGTTCGAACAGCAGCAGGTGCGACGTGCCGGGCACGATCGCGAGCTGCGCGTCCGCGATGCCCCGGTACAGCGCCAATTGGTGCTCCAGGTGCACGATGTCGTCGTCCGCGGCGATCACGAGCGTGCGCGCGGTGATCGCGGCGAGGTCCACCTCGCGCGGCTCGTGCGCGGCCCGCGCGAACTTGTCCACCACGACCTGGAGGTGGTCGCGGCCGTCCGGCGACACCTCGGCGTACCGGTCGGCCATCACGGCGGGCAACTCGCCGCCCGGCTCGGGCAGGAACAGCCAGCCGGCGCCGGAGGACGCACTGCTGAGCACCACGAGCCGGCGCACCAGGTCCGGCCGGCGGGCCGCCACGTCCAGCGCGACCACGCCGCCCGCGCTGTAGCCGAGCAGGTGCGCCGGTCCGCCGACCACCTCCTCGAGGAACGCGACCACGTCGTCCGCGAGGTCGGCGCCGGTCACCGGACCCGGCACGTCGGGGGTGCGGCCGTGCCCGCGGCGGTCGAGGACGTGCACCCGGAACGGGAGCCGGTCCAGGCTGCCGGTGAACTCGCGCGAATCGCTGAAACCGCCGTGCAGCAGCACGATCGGGTCGCCGTCGCCGTGCGCGTCGTGCCACATGACGACGCCGTTGGCGGTGGTGTGCATGTCTTCCTCCCGGTGGTCGGTCACCCGCTGGTACGTGCCGGCGTCGGGAAAGTCATCGGCAGGTCGAACAACCCGAACAGGTCCGGGTCGAGGCAGGTGGTCGTGCTCACCACCCGGTCGGCGGAGAACTCCACGACCACCAGGGCGAACGGGCGGTACTCGTCGCCGATCCGGCGGTACTGGCCGAACGCCGGCTGCCCGTTGGCCCGGGTCGGGATCAACCGCACGTCGTCGCACCCGCTGTCCGGCGCGTTCGCGACCACGGCCGCGATGTCCGCCGCGCCGCGCAACCACCAGGCGAACGGCGGCATGGTCGTCGTGGCGTCCTCGTGCAGCATCCGCACCAGCGTGGCCACGTCGTGCTCGACGAACGCCCGCGTGTACCGCTCGACGGCGGCCGGGTCGGCGGGCCGGAGCGGTTCCGGTCGGCGCAGGCCCGCGCGGGCGCGTTGCAGGGCGCTGTTCACCGACGCGGTCGTGGTGTCGAGGAGGTCGGCGACCTCGGCGGCGCGCCAGCACAGCACGTCCCGCAGGATCAGCACGGCGCGTTGGCGCGGCGGCAGGGTTTGCAGCGCGGCCACGAACGCGAGCCGCACGTCCTCGCGGGTTTCCGCCTGCGCGGCCGGTTCCAGGCGCGCATCCGGGAACGGGCCCACCCAGGTCGAGCCGGGCAGCGGCGCGCCGAGCGGCGAACCGGGCGCGGCGGGGTCGGACAGGTCCATCGCGGTGGCCCGGCGCTGCGCGCCGCGGAGCATGTCGAGGCAGATCGTGGTCGCGAGGCGGTACAGCCAGGGTGTCAGCGGGCCGCGTTCCGGGTCGTGGGTCCGCCAGGCGCGCACGAAGGTCTCCTGCACCGCGTCCTCGGTCTCCGCGCCGCCGCCGAGCAGGCGGTAGCAGTAGCCGGTGAGCCGCGGCCGGTGCTCCTCCAGGTCCATGGACGGCATTCTCCGTTAGGCTGGGTCGCGACGCCTCGACCCTTTGCGCGTTCCCCGCTGCGGCACGACCGCGAGTTGTCCCTTCTCGCCGTCGAGGTGGTCCGCCCGTGCGCTCCGTGCCCAGTTCCCCCGTCCGCGACCTGCTCGCGCTGACGTCCCGTCCCGAGGTGATCTCGTTCGCCGGCGGGTTGCCCGCGCCCGAGCTGTTCGACGTGGACGCGTTGCGCGCCGCGTTCGCCCGGGCGGTGACCCGGCGGACGCTCCAGTACGCGCCGACCGAGGGCGACCCCGACCTGCGCGCCCTGGTGTCCGCGCGGCTGACCCGGCGTGGGCTGCCGACCTCCGACGTGCTGGTGACGACCGGGTCCCAGCAGGCGCTGACCCTGGTGGCGACGGCGCTGCTGGAACCGGGCGCGGTGGTCGCCGTCGAGGAGCCGACGTACCTGGCCGCGCTCCAGTGCTTCCGGCTGGCGGGCGCGCGGGTCGTGCCGGTGGCGGGCGACGAGCACGGGATGGTGCCCGCGGCGCTGGCCGAGGTGATCGGGCGGGAGCGGCCCGCGCTGCTGTACCTGGTGCCGACGTTCGCCAACCCGACCGGTCGCACGCTGCCCGCCGCGCGTCGGGCGGAGATCGCGGCGCTGGCCGACCGGCACGGGCTGTGGGTGGTGGAGGACGACCCGTACGGCGAGCTGCGGTACCGGGGCGTCGACGAGCCGCCGCTCGCGTCGTTCGGCGAGCGGGTGCTGCACCTGGGCAGCTTCTCCAAGGTCGGCGCGCCGGGGTTGCGGCTGGGGTGGCTGCGCGCGCCCGCCGACCTGCTGCGGCACCTGGTCGTGGTGAAGCAGGCGGCGGACCTGCACACGTCGACCGTGGACCAGGCCGCGGCGGCGGTGTACCTGGCGGAGAACGACCTGGACGCGCACCTCGCCGTGCTGCGGTCGGCGTACGCGGCGCGCCGGGACGCGATGGTCGGCGCGCTGCGGTCGGTGCTGCCCGCCGGTTCCGCGTGCACCGACCCGGACGGCGGAATGTTCCTCTGGGTGCGGCTGCCCGGGGTGGTGGACACCGGACCGCTGCTGGAGCACGCTCTCGACCAGGACGTGGCGTTCGTGCCCGGAGCGGCGTTCTACGCGTCGGAACCGGATCGCGCGACGCTGCGGATGTCGTTCACCACCAACACCCCCGAGCGGATCGCGGAGGGTGTGCGGCGGTTGGGCACTGTGCTGAACGGGTGATTTTCGTCATGATTGCGAGGTTTCGCCCCTTCGGCCGCGTCCAAGCTCCGTGATCCCCGTTCCGCGACCGGAGCGGGGATCGGGCGAACGGACGCCCGGTCAGGTCATTCGGGGGGTGTTGTGCCGAATGGTGGTCGGTCGTCTCGTTTCGCCCCTAACTTTGCTCCGGAGAAACTCGTGGAAGAGGGGGAGATGAGCGAACATCCTTACCCGGTGGGGCCGCCGGCGCAGCCGCTCGGGCAGCAGTCCTGGGAACCGGTGGGGCAGCCGCAGGCACCCGCTCCCGCGCCCGTGCCCGCGAAGGGCCGCGTCGCGGTGGTGCTGCTGAGCGTGCTGGTCGTGCTCCTGGTGGGCGCCTCGGTGCTCACGATCGTGCTGTGGCTCGGCGCGCGCACGGACGCCGAGCAGGAGGCGAAGCGGTTGGACGAGACGACCACGAGCCTGTCGTCCGCCAAGGACGAGCTGGAGGACACGAAGAAGGAGAACTCCGACGTGTCCGGGCGCATTTCGACGTTGCAGGGCCAGAACAGCGAGCTGCACAAGTGCGCGGACGCGACCAAGGCCGCGATGGCCGCCCTCAAGTCGGGCACCGACGCCGAGGTGAGCGCCGCGGCCAAGAAGGTCACGGCCAACTGCTGATTCGCCCACCCCGCCGCCGCCCCTCCAGGAGTCGAGATGACCACGCCTGACCCCCACAACCCGCAGCAACCCCAGCACCCGATCCCGGAGCAGCACCAGTACGGCGCACCGCAGACCTCCCCCTACGCCGCGCCGGTCCAGCCGACCCTGGACCAGTTCCCCGCCTCGCCGCCGTACGGCCGGCCGGTGCTCGACCAGTTCCCCCAGTCCCCGGCGTACGGCACCCCCGTCCCGCCGTCACCCCCGTACGGCGTCCCGGTCGCCCAGTTCCCACCCTCGCCCGCGTACGGCACCCCCGCCGTCACGCCGCCCGAGTCGACCGGCTACCACCAGCCCCCCGCCCCGGCCGCGAAACCCGCGGGCCGCAAGCCGATCGTGGTGCTGGGCGTCCTGGCGGGCGTCTTCCTGGTGGTCGCCGGCGTGTTCCTGGCGCTGTACCTGGTGAAGAACGGCGAGTACGACCGCACGTCCGCCAACCGCGCCGAGAAGGACCGCGAGCTGTCGTCGGTGAAGGACGATCAGGGCAAGGAGAAGAAGACGCTGGAGGGCAACAAGAGCAAGGAGTCGTCGCTGAAGAACGAGCACGACCTGCTCACCCAGTGCGTCGACGCCAGCAAGGCCTACCTCGCCCTGCCGCGCGGCGTGACCCCGGAGTCCACCCGCCTGTTCAACATCATGTACGACATCTGCCCCCAGATCTGACCGGCCGTCCTGGTGCACCGGATCGCCCCGACGCTGTGCGCAGCCGTCGGGGCGGTCGGCTTTCGCGGGGTCAGAAGAGGCTTTTGTCCTGGGGTTTGCCGCCCGGTTGGGTGAACGGGGTGTCGGGGGAGAGGTTCATCGCCTCTCGGACGCCCTGGACGGCGAGTTGGTCGGCTCGTTCGTTGTCCGGGTGGCCGGCGTGGCCCTTGACCCAGTGCCACGTGACGGTGTGGGGGGCGGTGGCCTCGGTCAGGCGTTGCCACAGGTCCACGTTCTTCACCGGCTTCTTCGCGGCCGTCTGCCAGCCGTTCGCGCGCCATTTCGGCACCCACGAGGTGATGCCGTCCTTCACGTAGGAACTGTCCGTGTAAATCCGCACCACCGACGGTCTGGTCAGGGTTTCCAGGGCGCGGATCGGGGCCATCAGTTCCATGCGGTTGTTCGTGGTCGTGTCCGGCTCGCCGCCGTGCAGTTCGCGCTCGTGCCTGCCGTAGCGCAGCACGGCGCCCCAACCGCCCGGCCCGGGATTGCCGCTGCACGCGCCGTCGGTGTAGATCTCCACGACGAGTTCGTCACCCACGCGCGTGAAGATACCGGTAGCGGCCCGGGGGTAGGCCGGTCGCGCGGCGGAACGCGGTGCTGAAGGCGAACTCGCTCACGTAGCCCACGGACGTGGCTATCGAGGCGACGGAGCGGGTCGGGTCGGTGCGCAGGGCGGTGCGGGCCAGGTCCATCCGCCACGACGTCAGGTGCGCCACCGGGCTTTCGCCGACCAGGGCGCGGAAGCGGTGGGCGAAGGTGGTGCGGCTCATGCCGGCGGCGCGGGCCAGGGTGGCGACGGTCCACGGTGCGGCCGGGTCGCGGTAGAGGGCCTCCAGGGCGCGGCCGACGCGCTCGTCGTGCAGGGCGGCGCGCCACGACGTGCCGGCCGGGCGTTCCAGTTCGGCCCGGATCCCGTGCAGCAGCAGGAGTTCCACGAACCGCGCGGCCAGGTGGGGCGCGCCGGGGCGGTCGCCGCGGACCTCGTCGCGGATGCCGTCCAGCAGGCGGCGCACGCCCGGTTCCGCGGTGTCCAGGCGCACCACCGGCGGCAGCGCGCGCAGCAGCAGGGACCGCGCCGCGCCGGTCACCGTCGACTCCGCGCACAGCAGCACGGTCCGCTCGCCGGCACCCCCGTGCGCGCCGCGCACCGCGAACGCCTCCGACGGCGGCTTGTCGCCGAACGTCGTGACCGGCGCGTCGGGGTGGTGGCGCAGCTCGTGGGCCGCGCCGTGCGGCAGCACGACCAGTTCGCCCGCCGTCACGTGCTCGCGCCTGCCCGCGACGTCCAGCCAGAACCCGCCGGCCAGGACGTGGTGCAGCGACGCGGCGTCCCTCGGGCCGACCCGGGCACCCCAGGGCGCGCCGAACTCGACCCGGCCGAACCGACCGGCGTCCACCCGCACCTGCCGCAGCAGCACGTCGAGCACACCATCGCGCATGAAACCCGGACTCTCGCACATTCCGGTCGCCACCGGCGGTTCCTAGCGTCGTCACCGTCGTCCTAGGCAGGGAGAGAACACCGTTGGACATCTTCATCACCGGCGCGAGCGGCTACCTCGGCGGCGCGCTGACCCGGGTGCTCACCGCGCGCGGCCACCGGGTGCGCGGACTGGCCCGCAGCGACGAGGCCGAGGCGGGGGTCCGCTCCGCGGGCGGGCTGCCGGTCCGGGGCTCGCTCACCGATCTGCCCGTGCTGGTCCGCGAGGCCGGGCTCGCCGACGCCGTCGTGCACACGGCGGCCACCACCACGCCCGACCGACCGCTGGTGGACGAGGCCGCGGTGACCGCGATGCTCACCGCGCGACCCGGCGCGTTCGTCACCACCACGGGCGCGCCGCGCGCCCGCTCGTCCCGGACCCCGGTCACCGAGGACGACACCGCCGAGGCGACCGGGCCGCTGGCGTGGCTGGCCGACGCCGAGGCACGGGTGCTCGACGCGGGCGGCGCGGTCGTGCGGCCGCCGCTGGTCTACGGCGACGGCGGCGGTCCGCTGGCCCGGTTGGTGGACCTGGCCGCGGCCGAGGGCGTGGCGCGGTACGCCGACGCGGGCGACAACGTGTGGTCGGTGGTGCACGTCGCCGACCTCGCCGCGGCGTACGCGCTGCTGGTGGAAACCCCGGCGCGGGGCGTGTTCCACGCGGCCGAGGCCGAGCCGGTGCCGGTGCGGTCGCTGACCGGCGGCGTCGCCGAGGCGGCCGGGGTGCCGGCGCGGTCGTGGCCGCTGGAGGAGGCGTTGGCGACGCACGGGCCGTCGGCGGTCTACCTGGCGAGCGACGCGGCGCTGGACGCGGGACGGCTGCGGGGGCTCGGCTGGGAGCCGGTGTTCGGCACGGCGGTGGGCGGCGTGCTGGGCGCGCTGGGCAACCCGGCGCAGGGCTACGCGCGCCGGGCCTAGCCGCCGCGGAACCGGACGACCACCCCGTCGATCGGCGGGGTGGTCGTCCGTCGCGCAATCCCCTCGCGCGGGCGCGTTACCCGAACGCCTTTCCGCCGATCCGCGGTGCCCGTGACTTTCGACCGGAAGTGCGGCACGGCGGAAAAAGTGTCACCACGATTACCGGTAGTGGTCGAGCGGCGCGGATAACGGCCCGTTATACGGACCTAGGGGTGGCCTGGGCAATCCCCTATAAGGGGGCAGCCGGACTCCGGCGGATGCCGCAACCGGTAACGCCAGGCTGGTCAGTGGCGATCCGTATCGTAGTGTGTGCGGCGTCAACGCAATCGCGCCCGCGCGGAGTGTGCCGGCTGTCTGTCGAAAGGCTGGATCAGCACGTGTCGTACGCAGCAGAGATCAGTCGGGCCAATCCGGCCTGTTTCGTATTCCTGGTCGACCAGTCGGCCTCGATGAACGACCCGATCGGCGGGGAAATCCCGCAGCGCAAAGCGGACGTGGTGGCCGACGCGATCAACCGGCTGCTCACCGAATTGAGCGTGAAGTGCGCCAAGGAGGAAGGCGTCCGGGACTACTTCCACGTCGCGGTGATCGGGTACGGCCACGCGGTCGGCTCGGCCTACACCGGCGCGCTGTCCGGGCGCGACCTGGTGCCGCTGAGCGAGGTGGCGGACAAGCCCGCGCGGGTCGAGGAACGGCTCAAGAAGGTGCCCGACGGCGCCGGCGGCCTGGTGGAGACCACCACCAGCTTCCCGGTGTGGGTCGACCCGGTGTCCAACGGCGCGACCCCGATGTGCCGCGCGCTGGCCTACGCCGACTCGCTGGTGTCGCAGTGGCTGGTCGAGCACCCGGCGGGCTTCCCGCCCATCGTGCTGAACCTGACCGACGGCGAGTCCACCGACGGCGACCCGGCCTCGGCGGCGTCCGCGATCGCGACCCAGGTGAGCACGGACGGCGCGGCGCTGCTGTTCAACCTGCACGTCTCGGCGGCCGGCGCGTCGCCGACCACGTTCCCGGACAGCGACGCGGCGCTGCCCGACGCGTACTCGCGCACCCTGTTCGACATGTCCAGCCCGCTGCCGCCGCACATGCGGTCCTACGCGTTGCAGCAGGGTTTCAAGGTGGGCGACGCGACGCGCGGGTTCGTCTACAACGCGGACATCGCGTCCGTCGTGCAGTTCCTCGACATCGGCACCCGCGCCACAGACCTGCGCTGACCGGCGTGGGCGTGTACGTGTCGGCGCTGCGCGTGCCCAAGCGGGGCAGCACCCTGGCCGAGTGCGAGGACGCGAGCAGCGTCTTCCCGGACGCCGGGTCGGACGTGTGGCTGACCGACCCGGTGTCCGTCGCGCTCTCGGACGGCGCGTCGGAGAGCCTGCTGGCGGGCGAGTGGGCGAGCCTGCTCGCCGAGTCGGTGGTCGGCGCGCTGCGCGACGACGGCCGGGCGCTGCGGGACCGGCGGGTGTTCGCCGACGTGCTGGTCGACGCGGGCAAGGCGTGGCGCGGCTGGGTGCGGGAGTACGTGGCGAACCGGCGGGCCACCGGTCGGCCGATCATGTGGTACGAGCAGCCGAAGCTCGACCGCGGCCCGTACGCGACGCTGCTGGCCGCGCGGTTCGAGCCGGTGGCCGACGCGATCGCGTGGCGTGCCGCGGCGCTCGGCGACACGTGCCTGTTCCAGACCAGGGGAGGCCGGTTGCTGCACGCGTTCCCGCTGGAGTCGCACCGGGAGTTCACGTCCTCGCCCGGTCTGGTCAACGGCTACAACCAGGACCGCGCGTTGGTGGCCAGGCACGTGCGCACGATGTCCGGCCGCGCCGAGGAGGGCGACCAGTTCTTCCTGTGCACGGACGCGCTCGCGGCGTGGTTCCTGGCCGAGACCGAGCGCGGCGGGCAGCCGTGGAACGCGCTGTGCGACTTCACCAGGTCGGGCGCGGTGGACGAGTTCGAGGCGTGGTTGGACGACCGGCGCTCGGCGGGGTCGATGGCCAACGACGACGTGACCGTCGTGCACGTGGACCTGGGGTGAGCGCGGCCGTGGACCCGCGACCCGTCAGATCGTTCCCGACCGGCGCGACGTACGTGGAGGCGTTGCAGAACACGGAGTTGTGCTTCCGCGGCACGGACCTGGCGGGCGCGGCCGTGCGGGTGGACGCGCTCGGCCGGCCCCGGGCCATCTCCGGCAACTTCGCCAGCGTGTTCTCGTTGACCGGCGCGGACGGCAGGCGGTACGCGATCAAGTGCTTCACCCGCGAGGTGCAGGCGCAGTCCGCGCGGTACAAGGCGATCGGCGAGCACCTCGGCGGGTTGGCGCACGACTGGGCGGTGGGTTTCGAGTACGTCGAGCGCGGCGTGCTGGTGCAGGGCGACTGGTTCCCGATCCTGCGGATGGAGTGGGTCGAGGCGGTCGGGCTCACCCGGTGGATCGACCGGAACCTGGGCCGGCCCGCGGTCCTCGCCCGGGCCGCGCGCGCGTTCGCCGACCTGGTCGCCGACCTCGCCGCCGCCGACATCGGGCACGGCGACCTCCAGCACGGCAACCTGCTGGTCGCGCCGGACGGCACCATGCGGCTGGTCGACTACGACGGCATGTACGTGCCGGCGCTCGCCGGGATGCCCGCGGCCGAGCTCGGGCACCGCAACTACCAGCCGCCCGGCCGGTCCGCGACCGACTTCGGGCCGACGGTCGACCGGTTCTCGGCGTGGGTGATCTACCTGTCGCTGGTGGCGCTGGCGGTGGATCCCGCGCTGTGGGGCCAACTCCGCGAGGAGGACGCCGAGCACCTGCTGCTCGCCGAGTCGGACTTCGTGGAGCCGGACACGTCGTTCCGACTGTCCACTTTGCTCGGTCACCCGGACGTCCAGGTGCGCGCGTTGGCCGGGCGGTTCCACGACGTGCTGGCGCGCGGCGGGTCGCCGCCGGTGCTGGAGCCGGTGGAGATCACCGCCGCCGCGCCGGTGAGCGGGCTGCCGTCGTGGCTGACCCAGCGCGTCCGGCCGGTCGAGGTCGCGCCGCCGCCGTTGCCGCGGGTGGTGTTCACCCGGCGCGCGACGTTCCTCAGCGTGGCGACGTGGGGGCTGCTCGCGGTCCTGCTGGTGGCGGCGCCGCTGGCGTTCCTGACGCCGGTGGGCGTGCCGGCGGTCGCGGTCGGGGTGCTGCTGGCCGGGTTCGGTTGGGCGGCCTGGTCGACGGCGGCGTACCTGCGCCAACCGGAAACCGCGTTGGCGCGCCGGGCGCGGGCCGAGCGGGGTCGGGCCGACGGCGGTCGCACGGCGGCGCAGCGGGCGGTCGCGGAGCTGGACCGGACGTCGGAGAAGTTCGACCGGCGTGCCGACGAGACCAAGGCCGCGGCCGACCGCAGGCGGCGGGAGTCGCAGCAGCGGCACGACCACGAGCTGACCGCGTTGCAGCGGA
Organism: Actinosynnema sp. NPDC020468; assembly: GCF_040642015.1. Classification (NCBI taxonomy): domain Bacteria; kingdom Bacillati; phylum Actinomycetota; class Actinomycetes; order Pseudonocardiales; family Pseudonocardiaceae; genus Actinosynnema; species Actinosynnema sp. NPDC020468. The sequence continues at coordinate 53,594 of NZ_JBFAEO010000030.1, read as the reverse complement.
CCGTGCAGCAGGCGTTGGTGCGGATCGACAACGAGCTGCGGTCGTTGATCACCGAGCGGGCCGCGGCCGAGCAGGACTCGTTGGCGCAGCGGCAACGCGAGCACGTGCGGCACAAGCTCGCGCGGTTCACCATCGAGGCGGCGGGCATCGACGGGATCGGGGCGACGCTGGTGACCAAGCTGCGGGACGCGGGCATCGCCACCGCGGCCGACTTCACCGGCGTGCACTACAACAACAGCGGCCAGTACCAGAGCCGCATCGCGAACTTCGTGCTGGTCAACGGGTACAGCGTGCGGGTGCCGGGCATCGGCGAGGTGAAGGCGGGCCGGCTCGACGGGTGGCGCGCCGCGCTGGCGGCGGAGGCGACGGCCGACTGCCCGACGTCGCTGACCTCGGCCGAGCTGCACGACATCAAGAGCCGGTTCGACGCGCGGGCGTCGACGCTCCGGGAGGACCACCGGGAGGTCGTGACGGCGGGCGAGGCGCAGCGGGAGGCGTTGCTGCGTCGACTGCGCAAGGAGCAGACCGCGCTGGGAGCGGAGGCGAAGACGGCGAACGAGACCCAGGCCCGGGACCGGGCCGACCACAACCGCAGGCTTTCCGAGGCCCGCGCGGTGGCCGACCGCGCCGTCCGCTCGGCCGCGGAGGCGGGTGCGCTGGCCGACTCCTACCGCGCCGTCACGTTCGGCAACTACGTGCGCTTCTTGCTGACGTTCTAGAAGCTGGGGTGCGCCAACCCGGAGGTCCGCCACGCCCGCAGCCCGGCCGTGATCACACCGCCGAACGCGAGCGTGTCCTCGTGCGAGGCGTAGCCGACCCAGTCCACGCCGGCCGAGGTCCACACCCCCTCGGCACCGGTGTAGACGGGGTCGACGAGGTCGACGTCCAGCAGGTACCCGGGTCCGCCCTCGCGCAGTTCGACCACCCGGCGCACGCCGAGGTCGCGCACCGCCCGGCGGAAGGCGAGGATCTCCTTGCGGCGGACCAGGGTTTCGCGCACCACCAGCACGTCGGCGGGCGGCGGCGCGTCGATCATCGGGTGCCACCTGAGGTCGGTCACGCCCCAGCGTCGGGCCAGCCAGGTCTGCCAGTCCTGCTGCTCGGCTTCGGTCAGCACCCGGCGGTAGGGCAACCGCGGCCCGCTCGGGGGACCGTCCTCGACGGCGAGCCGTTCGACCACGTCGAGGAACAGCGCGCGCTCGGCGGCGACCGCGTCGGCTTCCGGGCCGGGCGGTGTCGGCTCCGGGGTCGCCTCGGCGGCGAGCCGGAGTTCGTCCAGCAACTCCGCGCGTTCGGGCAGGTGGTCGAGATCGAGCCGTTCGACCTCCACCAGCACCGCCTCGACCAGGCGGTAGCGGGGAAAGATCCGCTTGGCCGCGGCGGAGTAGTCGTTGCCGGTCCGGCGGGGCACCTTCGCGTAGGCCCGCTGGAGCTCCCGGTACCGCTCTTCGAGGTACCGGCGCGCGGCGTCGTGCACCCGGCCGTCGTCCACCGGCCGATTGTCGCGGGTCGACCGAGGCTTACCAGAGGCGGGCTCGGGCGGCGTTGGCGTTCGTGCTGCTCGTCGTCGGCGGTCCGGGCAGCTGCTGAACCTGCCGCCCAGCGTGCGCGCCGTCGCCTGGAACGGCCGGTGTCGGCCGCCGGGTGGCGCGTGCACGAGGATGGCCCGGTGAAGTGGACGCGTGCGGTGCACTACCTGAGGGACCTGGCGACGACGTGCGCCGGCCTCCACGAGCGACCGAATCCGATCATCCGGCTGGCGGTCGTCCGGTTGTGGGCGGTCGGTGAGGTGCTGGGGCCGGTGCGCGACGTCGAGCGGGTCACCGTGGCGCTGGAGGTCGACCTGCCGGTGGACGAGGTGCCGTGGCGCTGCGAACCGGCGGGCGCGGAGCACTGGGGCAACGCGACCCGCCTGACCCGCAACCCGATCACCCCGCTGTGGCGTTCCGCGCACGCGCCGGTCTGGAACCACCACGTCGACCGGCCCGCCCTGGTGTGGGACCGGGAGGTCGGGGTGGACGAGGAGGTGCTGTCGGCGTTGGAGGAGGGCCGAGGCGATCGGGTTCGCCTGGGTACGCCTCCGGTGGAGGAGTTGAGGGAGCGACTGGACGCCGAGCTCGCGGTGAGCCTGCGCGCGTTGCGTTCGCGGACGCTGGCCTACGAGGACAAGCGTTGGAAGCCGGGCAAACTGGAGCCGGTCGCGGACGACCTGTGGCGTGCCAGTGAGGGCTACCTGGACGTCCTGGACGCGGTGACCCGCCTGAAGTCCGTCACCTGACCGGGTTCCGGGTTTCCTCGACCAGTTGCCGAAGTGCCTCGACCGGTGCGGGGACGAGGTCGATTCCACGGTCGGCCAGGTAGTCGGTGATGAAATTCTCGACCAACGATGGATCGAACCTCTTCATTGTGCGCGCGAACACTTCCGGCCCGACAGGTAGTCGAACACCTCCACTGGGAGGTGGCCTGCGGAACTGACACCATGGTGGCAACAGAATGATGGGGATCAAGCCCGCCTCTGCGAGCTCGGGGTGAGAGCATACTGTGGAGATGCAGTCAAATAGGCGAGGTGCTTCCTCGACATCTTCTGTCGTCTTCGGAAGTAGATGGTGCAGGCCGCGTTCCACCACGTCTTGCGGCAGCCGCCAGGCGTCTCGGGAAAATGAGGTCGCCAGGTGGTGTTCAATCGCACTCCGTCGTCCAACTCCGAGAGTATGTTTCTGAGGATGCCGACGTCAAACTGGATGAATGTGGGTAATCCGGCCGCGCCAGAGGTGACGTGATCCATTGGGCCACCCTGTCGAGCAACGACTGCTCGTTCGCGTCGGAGGTCACGTCCGTGCCTGCGAGAGCGTTTCCTCCTCTGAGGCTGCCTTCGAGAACCGGATCACCGAGCAGTCTGGCTTCTCTGATGCGTGGCGTGCCGTCGGGAACCTCCCGGCTGATGTGCCAGGTATCTCCTTGGACGAGGGTCAGCCCGTCGACAAGGCTGAGCCACCCCTCCTCGTCCAATCCGGCGCGCCGGAGTCGAACGGTCGAGCGCCGTGCGGTCAGGTCGCCTTCCTCGGTCCCGAGCAACTCCGCAACAGTGGTCGAGCCGTTCTCCAGGGCAACGCGCAGGCAGACGAGGTTCGCCGAGTAGGTGGCGACGCGGGACACCAAGGTCAGGCCCGCCGGTGAGTAGGCCGGGAAGTGGTCGCTCTTGGCACGCTCGTGGAATGACCTGACCAGGTCGCCCAGCACTTCGAGCAGACCAGCCTGAGTTTCCCGGTCGTAGCCCGCGAACAAGCCGGCCGCGAAGTCGAGTACTGGGTTTCGCTTGGTGAAGGGCTGGTGCGAGATCAGGGCGAACAGGAGGGCGTCGTCCGGCAGGACCGCGCCGTCGTCCAACACCCGCGTCTCGCGGAATCGCTTCTCCGCCACCAGGTCTCGGAGCAGTGCGAGTGACAGGTCGGCGATCAGGTACTCGCTGAACGTGGCGTGCAGGAACTCGAAGGTGCGGAACTCGGGCGAGGAGGCGTTCGCCGTGTTCCAGGCGTCGATCCACTTGCCGACCCGGCCGTTGTCGAATTCCTCCAGCTTCACGATCGGCACGCCGTCCGGGATGCGTGCCCGATCCACGACGAGAGTTCGCGAGGTGATGACGACCGCCACCGGTCGGCCCAGGTCGGCCTCGCGTTCCTGGAAATCGCGCACCTGCTGGAGGTAGGCCGACTGCGTGACGCCGCTGGCCTGCACGAGTTCGTCAAAGCCGTCCAGCAGCACGACGCGGATGCTGTCCGCGCATTCGTCGGCGAGGCGACCCCAGTCGACGCGTTCGGACAACTCGTCGTGCAGCGCCGCCTCGATCTGGCGGCGAACCCCGTCCTCGGCGTGCACCTTGCGCAGTTGCACGGTGACCACCGCGTACCCGGCACCCGGGAGCCGTGCGGCGAGCACGGTCATCAGCAGCGACTTGCCCGCGCCGGGATGGCCGAGCACCAGCAGCGGGCGGACTGTGCTGTCGGTGGTCGACAGGTGGGCCGCGAAGAAGGTGTCGATGTCCTCGGCGACCTCGGTGGTCTCCTGCCACCAGGTCTCCGACGACGGCTCCGACTTCTCCTGGTACACGGCGAGGCGGTACGCGGGCGCCACGAAGCCGCGTTCGACGGTGGGGAACCGCGCCTTGGTCGACGTCGCCCGGCTCGACCGGAGCAGCGGTTTGTCGAGAGCGGCGCGGGCGATCGTCTCCAGTTTCTCCCGGTACGACCTGACCGGCCCTCGGATGAGGGGTGTGCCCAGCGCCAGGAGGCGGTGGAGGCGTTCCAGCGATTCGGTCTGCACCACGAGCGCCCCGCGCAGCGCGGCGTCGGACTCCCGGATCGCGTCGCGCGTCGCCGAGTGCTCGCCGAGGAACGCCCAGATCCCGAACTCCGGCACCGTCGACGCGAGGCCGAGGTAGTGGTGCACGTACCTGTCCCGCGCGCCCGCCGCGAGCACCGCCCGGTCCTTGCCGATCTCCGGCCAGGTGGCGAAACCAGCGAAGAAGTCCAGGAAGTGGGTGACGGCGGAGGCGAAGAAGTGCGCGAGCCCGTCGTCCAGGTTGTCCTGGAACCCCTTGGTGGCACCGGGTGCCGGCACGTGCAGGTCGACGAGCCGGGCCAGGACTTGCTTCCGGGACCCGGGTGGCTCGGCACCGAGGGCGCGGAACGCCTCGCGGTCCGTCGCGCCGATACGGCGACCCAGGGGAGAGGGAGCGTGGCTGAGCGGCACGGGTCGGGCGTGTTGGACACCTGCGCCTACATCGACCTCGGCCGGCTCGATCCGGCGCTGCTGCCGGAGGTGCCCGAGTTGACTGCGATCACCTTCGCCGAACTGCACCAAGGGGTGGCGATGGCCAAGGACGCCGCGGCACGGGCCGCGCGGAGCGAGAAGCTGGGTGCGGCGATCCTGGAGTTCGAGCCTCTGCCGTTCGACGGCGAGGCCGCCACCCGCTTCGGCACGCTCGTGGCGCTGACCCTGGACGTGAACCGCGACCCGAAACCGCGCCGGCCGGCCCTGATGATCGCCGCCATCGCGTCGGCGCGAGGCCTGCCGCTGTACACGCGCAACGCCAAGGACTTCGCCGGGCTCGACAGCATGGTCGAGATCATCGAGGTGTGAGAATCGGCCCGTCGACCCGCCTCGACCCGTCGCGGACGATCCGGCCAGGCGCCGCGCACCACGGTCCAGGGGTCTGGTGCCGAAGGTGCTCGACACTCGTGGAACCGTCCGGAAGGCATCCGACAGACCACGCCCCGGTACATCCCCCGATTAGTTCCCCGCGGCGATGCGGGGCCGTCGGCCAGGGGACGGCCCCGTTGGCGGTCACCAGCCGCGTGAGCGCCACTCCGCCAGGTGCGGACGCTGTGCGCCCAGGGTCGAGTCGTCGCCGTGGCCCGGGTAGAACCAGGTGTCGTCCGGCAGCACGTCGAACACCCGCGACGACACGTCCTCGATCAACGACGTGAAGTTCTCCGGTGACGTGGTGCGGCCCACGCCGCCCGGGAAGAGCGAGTCGCCGGTGAACAGGTGGGCCGGGCCGGCCGGGTCGCGGTAGAGCAGCGCGATCGAGCCCGGCGTGTGGCCGCGCAGGTGGATCACCTCCAGCGGTACCTGGCCGACGTGGACGGTGTCGCCGTGCTCCACGAACTGGTCCGGGGGGATCGGGAGGGGGCCCGCGTCGTCGCGGTGGGCGACGGTGTTCGAGCCGTTCGCGCCCGCGACCGCGCCCAGGGCGCCCCAGTGGTCGGCGTGCTGGTGGGTGGTCACGACCGTCTTCAGCCTCGGGCGCGAGCGGGCGTGGCCGATCAGGTCGGACAGGCGTTGCGGGTCGGCGGCGGCGTCGATCAGCAGGGCCTCGTTCGTCGCGCGGCAGACCAGCAGGTAGGCGTTGTTGTCCATGGGGCCGACCGACACCTTGGTGATGGTCAGGGCGTCCAGGGTGCGCCTGGCGGCGGGACCGTCTGGGGCGACGTGTCCGGTGTAGTCCTCTAGTACGTCCACGGCCGCGAAGGTAGCCGACGGGTGCCCTTCAGGCTGCGGTCAGGTTGATCCCATATCGTTGGTAACGATCATGACCGCCGCACCGACATGACTTAATTCCGAGCCGAACTGGGTATCTGGAACTCGTGCCAAAGACTCGCCGGATCAACTGGGACGTCCTGCGCGTGCTCGCGGTGGGCGCCGTGCTCGTCCAGCACGCGACCCACGCGGGACCGTCCGTGCACCGCGAACTCGGCCGACCACCCTTCACCGTCTCACTGGAGATGGGCGCCAGCACCCTGGTCGTCATCTCCGCCTTCTTCGCCTGCGCCTCGCTGGCGAAGGGCGAGCCGGCCCGCTTCCTGCGCAACCGCCTGGCCAGACTCTTCCCGGCCTACGTGGTCGCGGCGACCACCACGTACGCGGTGCTGAGACACCTGGCGCCGGAGGGCTGGAGCCAGTTGGAGCCGCGTGACCTCGTGGTCAACGCCTTCATGTTGCAGAACTGGTTCCCCGACGCGCGCCTGGTCGACTTCTCCTACTGGACCCTCCCGGTCCAGGTCACGGGATTCGTCGCGGGCGCCTTCCTGGTGTCCCGGGTGCGCGGCGCCGGCCTGCCGGTGATGTTGTGGACGCTCGTCGTCGGCCCGCTGGTGATGCGGATCTGGACGGCCGAGCCCGGGCTCGTGCGCACCGTCTACGACGGTCTCGGCGTGCACCGCGGCCAGCTGTTCGCGGCGGGTGTCGGCATCTTCCTGTGGTCGAGGGGCAAGCTCGGCACCTCGCACCTGGTGGCGCTGCTCGCCGCCGCCCTCGTGGCGCAGGCCGTGCACTCCGGCGACGTGAAGTCCACGCTCGCCCTGGGCGTGATGCTCGTCGCCGTCGCCGCCTGCGCGGCCGGTCCGGACTGGGACATCGCGCCGATCCGGGCCCTGGCCAGGCCGGTCAAGTGGCTCGCGGGCATCTCCTACGGCGTGTACCTGGTGCACCAGGAGATCGGCTACGTGGTGATGGCGGAGGTCGCCGACCTGGGTCCCTGGGTGGAGCTGGCCGCCTTCTTCGGCGTCGCGATCACCCTCGGCTGGCTGCTGACCAAGTTCGTGGAACGGCCCGCGTACCGGGCGCTCACGGCGGGCCGGCCCGCGCTGGCCGGCCTCGTCCTCACCGCGCGGCTACGCGCTCACAGCCACTTCGGCAGCGTCGGCGCGGTGCCCTTCAGCTCCGCGCCGCTCTGGCGGCCCGTCAGCCATCCGAGAACGTCGGCGGCCGAACCGCTCACGGTGGGTGACGTCTCGGTACCCGCCGCCAACACCCAACCGCGCTGACGGCCGTCCGGCAGCGCCACCTCCACCTGGACGGGGGGAGCGTCGGCGTGGCCGGCGATCGCGCCGGCCACGTCGTCCAGGAACACCTCCAGCAGGTGCGCCGGCACGTCGCCGAACCCGACGCCGGCGTCCAGGTCGACCAGGTGCAGCCACACCTCGCGCAACCGCAGGAACGGCACCCGGTTGGCCGGCAGCGGCGCGCCCGAGCGCCCGGCGACCTCGGCCTCCCACGCCGTCGCGGGCAGTTCGGCGGCTGCCTGGGCGAACCGCTGGCACGCCGCGTCCAGGTCGGCCCGCAGCACCTGGGCGAGCCGGCCCGCGCCCTCGGCGATGTCCGCCTCGCGGTCCGCGGCGCTGGGGTACATGGGGTGCTCGACGCCGGTCTTGGCCCACGTGAGCAGGTTCACCAGGGCGTCGGCGTTGCGGGCCAGGTGGGTGACGACGTGCGCGCGGCTCCAGCCCGGCAGCAGGCTCGGTCCGCCCAGCGCGGCCTGGTCGAGCCCGTCGACCACCTCGTACAGCGCGCGGGTGGCCCGCGCCACCTCCTCCAGGTTGGCCTCCGGCACCCCGGACGGGTGCTCCCGCGGCGCGGGTACGCTCGCTGCGGCGGCGCGGACCTGGGCGGCATCGGCGAAGCTCATGGGCACCTCATTCCAGACGACTTGCGGCCGAACGGCCTATCACCCCAGCGTAGGGGCGTCGGAAACCGACCGGTAGGGCCGTTGGCGCACGATCGGGCGAAGAGTGCCCCGAACGGTTTTGTCGGTGGTCGCGCCTAGCATGGTCCGTGCCCTCCCCGGCAGACCCGAACCAGTGGTCCAGTACGCTTTTCGAACGTCTGTTCGGGCATGGTCGAAAACCGAAGGGAACCGTTGTGGCTGACCGCCTTGTCGTTCGCGGTGCGCGCGAGCACAACCTGCGGGGCGTGGACCTCGACCTGCCGAGGGACAGCCTCATCGTGTTCACCGGCCTGTCCGGGTCGGGCAAGTCGAGCCTGGCGTTCGACACGATCTTCGCCGAGGGGCAGCGCCGGTACGTGGAGTCGCTCTCCGCGTACGCCCGGCAGTTCCTCGGCCAGATGGACAAACCGGACGTGGACTTCATCGAGGGCCTGTCGCCCGCGGTGTCGATCGACCAGAAGTCGACCAGCCGCAACCCGCGCTCGACGGTCGGCACGATCACCGAGGTCTACGACTACCTGCGGCTGCTCTACGCCCGCGCGGGCAAGGCGCACTGCCCGACGTGCGGCGAGGCGATCAGCAAGCAGACGCCGCAGCAGATCGTGGACCAGGTGTTGGCGATGGAGTCGGGCACCAAGTTCCAGGTGCTCGCGCCGGTGATCCGCGGCCGCAAGGGCGAGTACCTCGACCTGTTCCAGAACCTCCAGTCCCAGGGCTACTCCCGGGCCAAGGTCGACGGCGTGGTGTACGCGCTGGGCGAGGTGCCCAAGCTCAAGAAGCAGGAGAAGCACCACGTCGCGGTCGTCATCGACCGGTTGAGCGTGAAGGCGAGCTCGAAGCAGCGGCTGACGGACTCGGTGGAGACGGCGCTGCGGCTGGCCGACGGCCTGGTCGAGCTGGAGTTCGTCGACCTGGAGGAGTCCGACCCGAAGCGGGTGCGCGGCTTCTCCGAGAACCTGGCCTGCCCGAACGGCCACCCGCTGGCGATCGAGGACCTGGAGCCGCGGTCGTTCTCGTTCAACTCGCCCTACGGCGCGTGCCCCACGTGCACCGGCATCGGCGTGCGCAAGGAGGTCGACCCGGAGCTGGTCGTGCCGGACGACGAGCTGTCGCTGGCCGACGGCGCGATCGCGCCCTGGGCGTCCGGGCAGACCTCCGAGTACTTCACCCGGTTGCTCGAGTCGCTGGGTTCGGCCATCGGCTTCCGGATGGACACGCCGTGGCGCGGGCTGCCCGCGAAGGTGCAGAAGGCGGTCCTGCACGGCGTGCCCGAGCAGGTCAACGTGCGCTACAAGAACCGGTACGGCCGCGAGCGGTCGTACTACGCGAACTACGAGGGCGTGATCCCGTTCCTGGAGCGCCGCCAGGAGCAGACCGAGTCCGAGTTCATGCGCGAGAAGTACGAGGGCTACATGCGGGAGGTGCCCTGCCCGGTGTGCCAGGGCACCCGCCTCAAACCCGAGATCCTGGCCGTGACGCTGCACCACGCGCGCAAGGGCGACAAGTCCATCGCCGAGGTCTGCAACATGTCCGTCGCCGAGTGCTCGGAGTTCCTCGACGGGCTCAAGCTGGGCAAGCGCGAGTCGATGATCGCGGGCGCGGTGCTCAAGGAGATCCAGGCGCGGCTGCACTTCCTGCTCGACGTGGGCCTGAACTACCTCTCGCTCGACCGCGCGTCGGGCACCCTGTCCGGCGGCGAGGCGCAGCGCATCCGGCTGGCGACCCAGATCGGGTCCGGGCTGGTCGGCGTGCTCTACGTGCTGGACGAGCCGTCGATCGGGCTGCACCAGCGCGACAACCACCGGTTGATCGAGACCTTGACCAGGTTGCGCGACCTGGGCAACACGCTGATCGTGGTGGAGCACGACGAGGACACCATCCGCACGTCGGACTGGGTGGTCGACATCGGTCCCGGCGCGGGCGAGCACGGCGGTCAGGTCGTGCACAGCGGGCCGTACCAGGCGCTGCTGAAGTCGAAGACGTCGATCACCGGGCAGTACCTGTCCGGCCGCCGGTCGATCCCGATGCCCGAGACGCGGCGCAAGGTCGACAAGAAGCGGCAGCTGACGGTCGTCGGCGCGCGCGAGCACAACCTGCGCGGCATCGACGTGTCGTTCCCGCTCGGCTGCCTGGTGTCGGTGACGGGCGTGTCCGGGTCGGGCAAGTCCACGCTGGTCAACGACATCCTGGCGACGGTGCTCGCGAACAAGCTCAACGGCGCGCGGCAGGTGCCTGGGCGGCACACCCGGATCAAGGGCCTGGAGCAGGTCGACAAGCTCGTGCAGGTCGACCAGTCGCCGATCGGCCGCACGCCGCGGTCCAACCCGGCGACGTACACGGGCGTCTTCGACCACGTCCGCAAGCTGTTCGCGGCCACGACGGAGGCGAAGGTGCGCGGCTACCAGCCGGGCCGCTTCTCGTTCAACGTCAAGGGCGGGCGCTGCGAGGCGTGCGCGGGCGACGGCACGATCAAGATCGAGATGAACTTCCTGCCGGACGTCTACGTGCCGTGCGAGGTCTGCAAGGGCGCGCGGTACAACCGGGAGACGCTCGAGGTCCACTACAAGGGCAAGACGATCTCCGAAGTCCTGGACATGCCGATCGAGGAGGCCGCGACCTTCTTCGAGCCGATCAACGCCATCCACCGGCACCTCAAGACGCTGGTGGACGTGGGGTTGGGCTACGTGCGGCTCGGCCAGCCCGCGCCGACCCTGTCCGGCGGCGAGGCGCAGCGGGTGAAGCTGGCGTCGGAGTTGCAGAAGCGGTCGACGGGCAAGACGGTGTACATCCTGGACGAGCCGACCACGGGCCTGCACTTCGAGGACATCCGCAAGCTGCTGGGCGTGATCAACGGGCTGGTCGACAAGGGCAACTCGGTGATCGTGATCGAGCACAACCTGGACGTGATCAAGACCTCGGACTGGGTGGTCGACCTGGGGCCCGAGGGCGGTTCGGGCGGTGGCGTGGTGGTGGCCGAAGGCACGCCGGAGGCGGTGGCGGAGCACGAGTCCAGCCACACCGGGGCCTTCCTGCGCGGTGTGCTCGGCACGGAGGAGGCGGCAGTCGGCTGACCGCGTCGCAGTACGGCCGCGGAGGTCTCGGCGGTGCGGTGAGCGGGGCGGGGCTCTGCGCGGAGGGTGCGGCGGTGCGGGTTCGGCCGGCCGTGTCGTGGTCGGGCGCGCCGGAGATGGCAGTCGGCTGACCCGCCCGGGTCGGGCGCGGCGGAGTGGTGGGCCGGTGGTGCCGCCGCGCGGTGCTCGGCCGCGTGCCGCGATCGGCACGGAGGAGCCGGCCGTCGGCTGACCCGCCCTGACGGGGGTGGACGGCCGGGCAGGCGGTGCCGCTGCTTCGCCCAGCCGCGTGCCGGGATCCGAGGGCGTGCCGCGAGGGCTGTGCTGAACCCGGCCGCAGAGGGCGTGCGATGGCGGCGGGGTGTGTCGGTCGACGGCTTGGCGTGGCCCGGTACCGAAACGCGTGCCGGGCGGGGCCTTGGCGTGGGTGCGTGGTGTGGGTGAGCATCGGTGGTATGCCGCTGAACTCCTACCGCTTCCGCAGTGTGTGGCCCGTCGAGAGTCCGCCCGGCGACGTGTTCGACGTGCTGGCCGACCTCGGCGGCTACCCGCACTGGTGGCCCGAGGTCCGCAGCGCCCGGCAGGTCGGCGAGCACGCGGCCGAGTTGTGCTGTCGGTCCGTGCTGCCCTACGACCTGGTTTTCGAGGCGCGGCACCACACCCGCGAACCCCGCTTCCTCAAGGCCGAGTTGGCGGGTGACCTCTTCGGCACGGCGAGTTGGCGCATCGAGCCCGCGGGCGAGGGCACCAGGCTCGTCTACGAGCAGGAGGTCACCGTCGGCAAACCGCTGCTGCGCCGGCTCGCCCTCGTCGGCCGCCCGCTGCTGAAGGCCAACCACGAGTTGATGATGCGCAGCGGGCACCGCGGGTTGCGCACCTACCTCGCGGGGTTCCGGGCCGCCCGGCGCGGCTGACGGACCGGTCGGGGCCCGGGAACCCCTACATCGCGCCGCGGGTCGAACCGGATCGCGACGCCGTCCGTGTTGGTGGCACTCGGTTGCCGCACCGGATGCGCGCGATCACCCCCAGGGAGGTTCACCCATGGCCCGCTCACGCGCGGTTCTGCTCGGTGCCGCGGCCCTCGTCGGCGTCGCCCTGCTCGGTGCCTGCGGTCAGGCTCGGCCCGCTGTCCAGCCCGCCGCCGCGCAGTCGGCGGAACCCCTTGTCGCGCAACCGGAACAGGCCGCGCCGGAGGAAAAGCCCGCGCTCGTCGCGCAGTCCGTCGGCGACCTCGGCACGGTGCTGACCGACGCGCGGGGCCTCACGCTCTACCGGTTCGACAAGGACACCTCCAAGCCGTCGACGTCCACTTGCGACGGTGACTGCGCCGCGAAGTGGCCGCCCGCCCTCGCCGAGTCCGCGGACGTCGTCGTGACCGGGGTGGACAAGGCGCTCGTGGGCACCGTCGACCGCAAGGACGGCACGAAGCAGCTGACCGTGTCCGGCTGGCCGCTCTACCGGTTCGCGCAGGACCAGACCGCCGGTGAGGCCAAGGGTCAGGGCGTCGGCGGCACGTGGTTCGCGGCCGCGCCGGACGGCAAGAAGGCCGGCGTGAGCGCGGGCCTGGTGCTCACCACGTCGGCGGTCGGCACGCTCGGGACCGTGCTGACCGACAAGGACGGCATGACGCTGTACCGGTTCGACAAGGACTCCACGAACCCCTCGGTGTCGAACTGCGTCGGCGAGTGCGCGGTGAAGTGGCCGCCGCTGCTGGTCGACTCGGAGAAGTTCGAGGCGCAGGGCGTGGACAAGGCGATCGTCGGCACCGTCGTGCGACCGGACGGCAAGCGCCAGGTGACGGCGGCCGGGTGGCCGCTCTACACCTTCGCCGACGACAAGGTCTGCGGTGACGCGAAGGGCCAGGGCGTCGGCGGCACCTGGTTCGTCGCGGACCCGCAGGGGAAGAAGGCCGGGGTCTGAACCCGGCCTCCCCGACCGTCGTCGCCCGCCGGTCCCCCTTCCGGCGGGCGGCGACGTGTCGGCGTCAGTTGGAGCACTCGCTGACCTTCTCCACGCCGATGCCGCTGGCCCGGTTGCCGTCCGCACCCTCGAACCACAGGGCCAGCCCGTGCGCGGTGTACCCGCCGCGGAACTCCTGCGCGTCGGCGTAGGTCGAGGTCACCTCGGCCCTGGTCGACCCCTCGCCGATGCCCTCGGCGGTGCGCACCGCGGAGGGCGCGATGATCCGCCACGCGCCCTCGCCGGGGTACCCGAACACGACCCGCCCGCCGTCGGTGAGCTGGTAGGCCGCGCACTGCCCGATCTCGTCGACCTTCGCGCCGAGCACGCCCGCCGGCACCTGGTCGACGGTCATGCCGAGCCTGATCGCGCCGTACCCGGTGGGCTCCAGCACCACGGCCGACTTCGGTTTCGCGGCGACGGTGGTGGTGGTCGTGACCGCGGCCTTGTCGGTCGCCGGCGCGGCGGAGACCGGGGTGGCGGTGGCGGCCGTGGTGGTCTTCGGCGGCTGTTCGACGCCGAGCGACACCGTGGTCGGTGACGCGGTCGTGGTGGGAGCCGCCTGGTCCTGGGCGGTGCAGGCGACGAGAGCGAGCGCGCCGAACGCGAGCAGGGCGGCCAGATTGCGAGTGCGCATGGAAAAAGTTCCCCCGTGGTCCCGTGCTCCCCCCTGGAGCACAACCACCAAGACGCCGACGCCCCGGAGCGGTTGCCCCGGGGCGCCATCACGGTTTCGTCACACGAAGACGCTCAGCAGCGCGGCCATCCCGAAGCCGACCACCGACAGGATCGTCTCCAGCACGGTCCACGTCTGGAGCGTCTCCTTGACCGACAGCCCGAAGTACCGCGACACGATCCAGAACCCGCCGTCGTTGACGTGCGAGGCGATGATCGAGCCGGACGCGATCGCCATGACCACCAGCGCCAGCTGCGGCTGCGAGTAGCCGAGGTCGGCGACCACCGGCGCGACGATGCCGGTCGTCGTCACGATGGCCACCGTCGCCGAACCCTGCGCGATCCGCAGGCCGCAGCTGATCACGTAGGACAGCGCGACGACCGGGAGTCCCAGGTCCGCCAACGAGGTCGCGAGCACCTTGCCGACACCGGTCGCGGCGAGCACCGCGCCGAAGAACCCGCCCGCGCCGACCACCAGCAGGATCATCGCGACCGGGCGCAGCGACGCGGCGGACAGCTCGCCCACCTGGTCCCGGGTCATCCCGCGGCGGAACCCGAGCAGCCAGAACGCCAGCAGCACCGCGATCGTCAGCGCCACGGCGGGCGTGCCGAAGAACGTGAACACGCCGAGCACCGCCGAACCCCTGGGCAGCAGGATCGACCCGAACGTGCCGGCCAGGATCAGCACCAGCGGCACCGCGATGATGCCCAGCACCAACGACAGCGGCGGCTCGCCGCGCGACTCGTCGCCCCGGGCCTTCTCGGCCGCCGCCAGCATCTCCTCGGGCACCGGCACGGTGATCCGCTTGCCGATCCACGACGAGTACAGCACGCCGCCGATGAACCACGCGGGCACCGCGCACGCCAACCCCATGATGATGATCCACCCCAGGCTCACGTGCAGCAGCCCGGCCGCCGCGACCGGCCCGGGGTGCGGCGGCATGAACGCGTGCATGACGGAGAGCCCGGCCAGCAACGGCATCGCGTACAGGACGATCGACCGCCCGCCGCGCTTGGCCGCCACGTACACCAGCGGCGCCAGCACGAAGATGCCGATGTCGAAGAACACCGGCACGCCGAAGATCAACCCCGCCAGGCCCATCGCGAGCGGCGCGCGCTTCTCGCCGAACGCCCGCAGCAGCGTCCGGGTCAGCACCTCCGCGCCGCCGGAGGCCTCCAGGATCGAGCCGAGCAGCGTGCCCAGCCCGATGATCGCCGCGACGTGCCCGAGGATGCCGCCGAAACCCTTCTCCACCAAGGATTCCGAGGCTTTCTGCGCCGAGCCCACCAGCGTCTCGACGGGCAGGCCGGCGGCCAGTGCCACCAGCAGTCCGACGATCAGCAGGGCGATGAAGGGCTCGACCCGCACCCTGATGATGAGCACGAGCAGCAGGGCGATGCTCAGTGCGGACAACGTCAGCAGTCCGCCGGTCGAGTGCTGCAACCAGTCGATCACGCGTGGCTCCCGGTGTTGCGCAGGGAACGGCCGGGAAGCGCGTCGGTGCGCGTCCCGCCGTCGATCACAGGAACGCCGTTGACCACCACGTACGGGATGCCGGCGGCGGCCTGGCGCGGTTCGTCGAACGTCGCGGTGTCGGCGACGGTCTCCGGGTCGAACAGCACGAGGTCCGCCGCGTACCCCTCGCGGACCAGACCCCGGTCGGTGAGCCGCAACCGGCGCGCGGCGCGCCCGGTCAGGTGCGCGACGCACTCCTCGAGGCTCAGCACGCCGAGTTCGCGCACGTAGCGGGCCAGGTAGCGGGGGAACGTGCCCCACGCGCGCGGGTGCGGCCGGTCGCCGACCAGCAGCCCGTCGCTGCCGCCGGTGTGCGCCGGGTGGCGCATGATCGCCCGGACGTTGTCCTCGTGGCCCACGTGCATGAGGCACGACGTACCCAGTCGTTCCGCGGTCAACACGTCGAAGAACAGCTCGGCGGGCGCGACACCGGCCCGGCGCGCGGACTCGGCGACGCTGAGCCCGACCAGGTGCGCGTGCTCGGACCGGCGCACCCCGTTGATCTCGATCGCCGCCCAGTCCACCGGCACGCCGTGGCACCCGTCGGACCCGGTGTCCTCGACCTCGCGCCGGATCCGCTCCCGGGTGTCCACATCGGACAGTCGGCGCAGGGTCGCGTCCGCACCGCCCTCCGAGGACCAGCTGGGCAGCAGCGCGGACAGGTAGGTCGCGCCCGGCAGGTACGGGTAGGTGTCCAGGGTGATGTCGGCGCCGGCCGCGATCGCGTCGTCCAGCAGGGTCAGCAGCTCGCCCGCGCGGCCGCGGTTGACCTCGAAGTTCATCGTGGCGTGCGCGAGGTGCAGCGGGCAGTCCGCCTCCCGGGTCACCGCCACCATCTCGGCGTACGCCTCCAGCGCGCCCGCGCCGTAGCTGCGGTGGTGCGGGCTGTAGTAGCCGCCCCACTCGCCGGTGACCCGGCACAGCTCGACCAGTTCGCGCTCGGACGCGTACATGCCGGGCGTGTAGGTGAGCCCCGAGGACAGGCCCATCGCGCCCTGCCGCAACGACTCCGCCAGCACGGTCTTCATCGCGGCCAGCTCGGCGTCGGTGGCCGGCCGGTCGTCCCAGCCCACGCACAGCATCCGCAACGTGCCCTGCGGCACCAGGTACGCCGCGTTCACCGCGACGCCCCGGTCCAGCCGGTCCAGGTACTCGCCGACCGAGCGCCAGTCCCAGTCGAAGCCCTCCGGGTCGTCGTTCCATCCGGCGAGCTGCCCGCGCAACGCGGCCAGCACGGCGTCGTCCACCGGCGCGTAGGACAACCCGTCCTGGCCCAGCACCTCGGTCGTGACGCCCTGCGAGACCTTGGCCAGGTGCTCGGGGTTCGCGAGCACCTGGAGGTCCGAGTGCGAGTGCATGTCCACGAACCCGGGCGCGAGGACCAGTCCGCCGGCGTCGACCTCTCGCCGCCCGGACAGCCGCGCGTCGATCGCCGCTATCCGGCCGGCGCGCACGCCGACGTCCGCGCGGTAGCCGGGCGCGCCCGTGCCGTCCACCACGAGCGCGCCCCTGAAGACGATGTCCACGCCGGTCCCCCCTCTAGAAGTACGTGCGCACCAGGTCCACCACGGTCGTGCCGCGGACCACCGGGATCAGCGGCCACTTGTCGAACACCGTGCAGGGGTGGGACAGGCCGAGGCCCACCCAGTCGCCGACCTCGACCGGCTCGTCGGGTCGCAGGAACGCGTGCTGGTCGTTGAGCGCGGTGACGGCGCCCGTGAACGGCCGTTCGACGCCGTCGTGCCGGAGCACCTGCGGCTCGGGCAGGCCCTCGTCGAACGACGCGTCGCGTTTGCCCAGCGTGAGCAGCGCCAGGTCCGGCTGCGGGTGCGAGGTGACCTGGGCCCACGCCCGCAGCGCGGAGCGGAACGGCCGTTCGCCCGGCGTGCGGCCCAACGGCGAGATGCCGCGGTAGAAGCCGTCGTCGTGGGTGATGTAGGCGCCGCTGCGCAGCACCGGGAACACCGGGAACGGCCACGGCGCGGTCAGCGCGGCGGCCACCTGGTCGAAGTACGCGCTGCCGCCCGCGGTGACCACCGGCGTGGGCACCTCGAAGTCCAGTCGTGCCACCAGGTTCCGCAGGTCGGCGAGGTAGGAGTCCACCGCCGACCGCGCGGCGGCCGACGCGTCGTGCGCCAGTGCGCCCTCGTACCCGGCGACGCCCGCCAGCCGCAGCGCCGGACTGCGCCGCGCCGCCTCGGCCACCGCCAGCGCGGTGTCGAGGTCCCGCGCGCCGGTCCGACCGCCGGGCGCGCCCAGCTCCACCAGCACCTCGACCGGGCGCACGACCTCGCCCAGCGCCTCGGTCATCCGCTCGACGGAGGCGACCGAGTCGACCCAGCAGCTGAACTCGAACTCCGGGTGCGCGGCCAGCTCCGCGCGCAGCCAGCGCAGCCCGGCCGGGTCGACCAGCTGGTTGGCGAACAGCACCCGGCGCACGCCGAAGGCCCGGTAGACCCGCAGCTGGCTCACGTTGGCCGCGGTGATGCCCCACGCGCCGTGGTCCAATTGGCGGGCGAACAGCTGCGGGGCCATGGTGGTCTTGCCGTGCGGCGCGAGCAGCACGCCGTGTTCGGCGCACCACCGCGACATGGTGGTCAGGTTGTGCGCCAGGGCCTCGTCGTCCAGCACCACCAGCGGTCCGACGAAACCGTGCGCGAACAGGTCGAGCCCGCGGCCCGCCACGTCGCCGACGGTCGCGCCGAACGTGTCGGCGGGCAGGCCCTTGAAGCGCCAGTCGATCCGCTCCTCGCGGATGGCGGCCACGGCGGCGCGGTCGATTCCCACGTGTCTCGCTCCTCACGTTGCATATTTCGCAACGACTATTGCGCGATGTGATGCCCCCGTGTGTAACATTCGGCCGGCCGCCCGTCAACGCAGCGAATCCGGAGGACGTCGGATGCGGTTCAGCCTCACGGGCGGCGTGGTGTGCCTGGGCGAGACGATGGCGGTGCTGGTGCCCGCCGAGCCCGGGCCCGTGCGCGCGGCGACCACGTGGACCAGGGCCGTCGGCGGCGCCGAGTCCAACGTGGCGATGTACCTGGCGCGCCTGGGGGTGCGCAGCCGGTGGGTGTCCGCGGTGGGCGACGACGCGTTCGGCGGCGCGGTCCTCGACTTCGTGGCCGGCGCCGGGGTGGACGTGTCGGACGTGCGGGTCGACCCCGACCGGCCCACCGGGTTGTACGTCAAGGAGGCCGACGCCTCGGGCAGCGCGGTCCGCTACTACCGGCGCGGTTCCGCGGCCTCCGCCCTGGGGCCGGGCGACTGGGAGCGGGTCCGGCTCGACGACGTGGCGCTGGTGCACGTCTCCGGCATCACCGCCGCGCTCTCCGACTCCTGCCTGGAACTGCTCGACGCCGTGCTGGCCTCGCCCGTGCCGGTGTCGTTCGACCTCAACTGGCGGCCCGCGCTGTGGCGCGACCGCGACCCGTCCGTGCTGCTCAAGCTCGCGGCGCGGGCGGACGTGGTGCTCGCCGGGTCCGACGAGGCCACCGCCGTGTGGGGCACCGGTGACCCGCTGGAACTGCGCCGGCTGCTGCCCGACCCGACGACGCTCGTGGTCAAGCACGGCGCGAGCGGCGCGTCCGTGGTGGAGGACGGCGTCGTCACCCACCAGCCGGGGCTGCGGGTCGACGTGGTGGAGCCGGTCGGGGCGGGCGACGCGTTCGCCGCCGGGTACCTCGCCGCGCACCTCGCGGGCGAGCCCGCGCGCCGCCGGCTGCGCGCCGGGCACCTCCAGGCCGCCGCCGCGCTGCTCACCAGGGAGGATGTCGGCGAACCACTGCCCGCGGAGGTGACGGCGCCGTTGCTCGACGCCGACGACGCGCGGTGGGCCGGCGCGCACCTGAGGAGACACCCATGAGCCACAGTCGCGATCGAGTGCCGAGGCAGGTGGGTGGGGTGCGCCCCGGTAGGTCCGACGAGCCCCGACCCGGTGCCGGTCCGGTCGGCGGGGGTCGCGGGAGGGGACGGCGATGAGCCAGAGCCTCGACCGGGCGTTGACCCTGGTCGGCGAACTCGCCGGTGGGCCCAGGACGTTGGACGAGCTGTCCGGCGTGATCGGGGTGCACAAGTCGACCACGATGCGACTGCTGCGGACGCTCGAGTCGCACCGGTTCGTGCAGCGCGACGGTGTGCACCACTACCGGCTCGGCACCCGGCTGTTCGACCTCGCGCACCTCGCGCTGGAGGAGCGCGACGTGCGGCGGTCCGCCGAGCCCGCGCTGCGCGAGCTGAACGCGAAGTTCGGCTACACCGTCCACCTGGCGTCCTACGAGGACGGCGAGGTGATCTACATCGACAAGTACGACAGCACGCACCCGATGCGGATGTACTCCCGGATCGGCAGGCGCGCGCCGCTGCACTGCACGGCCGTCGCCAAGGTGCTGCTGGCGGACCTGCCGCCGGCCCGGCTCGCGGACGTGGTGGGCGCCATCGAGTTCACCCCGCTGACCGCGAACACGATCACCACCCCGGCCGGCTACCTGGCCGAGCTGGAACGGGTGCGCGCGGCCGGGTACGCGGTGGACAACGCCGAGCACGAGGACTTCATCCACTGCGTCGCCGCGCCGATCCGGGGCGCCCGCGGCGAGGTGATCGCCGCCGTGTCCATGTCGGTGCCCAAGGTGCTGCTGGACTTCGAGGGACTCCTGTCCCGCCTGCCCGACCTGCTCGCGACCGCGCGGGCGGCATCCGTCGAGTGCGGCTGGACGCCGCGCGACTGAGAGGAAACCATGGCCAAGACCGAGATCCGCACCCCCGACGCACCGCCGCCCCCGGCCGCGTTCTCCCAGGGCGTGCGGAAGGGCAACATCCTCCAGGTGGCGGGCCAGGTCGCGTTCGACGCGGCCACCGGCGCCGTCGTCGGCACGACCGTGGCCGAGCAGACCCGGCAGGCGTTCAAGAACGTCATCGCCGTGCTGGAGGCGGGCGGCGCGTCGCTGGAGGACGTCGTGATGCTGCGCGTCTACCTGACCGACACGGCGCACTTCGCCGAGATGAACGAGGCCTACGGCGAGTTCCTGACCGTGCCGCCGCTGTCCGCGCGCACGACCGTCTACGTGGGGCTGCCCGAGGGTCTCCTGGTCGAGATCGACGCCCTCGCGGTGCTGGACTGACGCGTCCGGTCCTCTCGTTCGAGTGACCCGGCGTACTTCTGCCGGTCGTTCTGCGTGGTGTCGGAGGGTGTCGGGCTGTTGACTGGAAGCACCCCCCACACAGACCGGAAGGACCGAGCGGCGATGGGCCGGAACGCGTCACCGATCGGATGATCGCGCCTCGGTGACCCGGCGGCGGAACCGACCACCCGCCTCCGGGTCGCCCAGTTCGTCCGACACCTGGGCCAGCGCGTCCAGGACGTCGACCAGCCGGTGGTGGTCGGTTTCCTCGGCCACCGACAACGCCCGCTCGAGTTCGGTCCTGGCGGCACCGGGGTCGCCCAGGCGGTGCAGCGCGACGCCCTTGAGGTAGTGCGCGGCGCACCGACTGCTCGGGGCGTTGGCCGAATCCGCCGCGGTCAACGCCCCGCCCGCCTTCTCCAGCACGTCCGGCCAGCGGCCGAGCTCCGACAGGCTGTCCGCGGTGCGGATCAGGAGACTCGCGACCATGTCCTGGCGCATCACGGGGGCGAGGTCGAGCTCGCCGGACTCGACGATCGCCAACAGCCGGCCGTTCGCCGCCACGGACTCCTCGTAGCGGCGCAGTTCGTGCAGCACCAGGGCCAGGCAGGACAGCGCGATCTGCTCGCCCAGCACGTAGCCCGCCGCGCGGAACAGCTCCTGGGCGCGCTCGGAGTGGACCCGGGACTCCTCCAGCCGGCCCGAGCGCAGTTCGGCGGCGGACCGGTAGTGGGTGGCCCAGGCCTGTTCCCTCAGGTCGCCCGCCGCGACGGCCGCGGCCATCGCCTCGTCGTGCAGGGCCAGCGCCTCGTCGTACCGGCGGAGCAGCACGCCGAGGGTCCAGGTCAGGAAGTTCAGCTGCACGGCCACGTCCCGGACGCTGCCCAGGGCGCGGGCGGCCGCCGCGCCGGCGGAGAACACCTCGGTCCACGTCTCGCCGCGGCCCCGTTGGTCGGAGTACCAGTGCATCGACGTGGCCAGCGCGAGGACCTCGTCGTGCAGGCCCGCCGTCGCCGCCCAGCGCAGCGCGCCCAGCCAGTTCGGGGTTTCCGCGGCCAGCCAGGCGTCGGCCTCCGCCCGGTCGCCGTCGCGGGCGTCCGGGCCGTAAAGACCTGCCGCCCGCGACGCGGTCGCCAGGAGCCACCGCGCCATGTGCCGGCGGACGTCCTCGGCGGCGGGCTCCTCGTCGGCCAGGCGTTCGCCCGCGAACACCCGGATCAGGTCGTGGAACACGTAGCGGCCCGGCACCTCGGCGGTGTCCAGGAGGCTCATGTCGACCAGTTCCTCCAGGGTGTCCTCGGCGGCGAAGCGGTCGACGTCGGCCAGCACGGCGGCGAGGTCCGGCGCGAAGTCGCGGCCCGGTACCAGGGAAAGCCTGCGGAACAGGACGGCCGCCTTGTCGCTGAGCTGGCGGTAGGACATCTCGAACGCGGTGCGGACCTGGAGGTCGCCCGAGGTCAGGGCGGACAGCCGACGGCGTTCGTCCACCAGGCGGTTGGCGAAGTGCTCCAGTGTCCATTTAGGACGGGAGGCGAGGCGGTTGCCCGCGATGCGCAGGGCCAGCGGCAGCCGGCCGCACAGGGTCGCCACGCGGGTCGCGGCGGCGGGTTCGGCGGCGATCCGGTGCCGGCCCGCGATGGTGCCCAGCAGTGCGACCGACTCGGTCGGGTCCAGCACGTCCAGGCCCAGCCTGGTGTTGGCCGCCAGACCGCCGAGCACCTGGCGGGACGTGACGATGACCAGGGAGCCCGCGCCGGTCGCGAGCAGCGGGCGGACCTGGGCCTCGTCGGAGGCGTTGTCCAGCAGGAGCAGGGTCGAGCGGGTGCGCAGCAGGTCGCGGTACAGGTCGGACCGCTCGGCCTCGCTGCCCGGCATCCGCTTGTCCTCCACGCCCAGCGCGGACAGCACCCGGTGGATCACCTCGGAGGGGTGCAGCGGGCGGGCGTCCATGCCCCGGAGGTTGAAGAAGAAGCAGCCGTCCGGGAAGCGGGGCGTCAGCACGTAACCCGCCCGCACGGCGAGGCTCGTCTTGCCCGCGCCCGGCGGGCCGTGCACCACGACGACCTCGGTCGCCCGGTCGTGGTCGGCGGCCGTGACCAGGGTGGCCAGTTCGTCCGCCCGCCCGGTCAGGTCCTCGACGTCGGGCGGGAGCGCGCACTGGGCCACGGCCGGTTGGCGGCGGGTCCGGCCCTGCTTGGCCGCGTCCAGGAGGGCGCGCAGTGCCTGGTCCTCCAGGGAGAGGACGCCGGCGAGGGCTTCCACGGTGCGTCGTTGCGGGCCTCGGGCTCGGCCCCGTTCCATGTCGCTGATGGCTCGTACGCTCACGCCCGAACCGTCGGCCAGGTCCTCCTGGGTGAGACCGGCGTGTAGTCGGAGTTCTCGGAGTAAGTCACCGAACGTCATCCCCACGTGGATGAGGTTAATCCGTGGCGGTGAATGGGTGGGTGCGCCACGGGGCGGCGTGTGGGTGGAGATGAGGGACTGGGGTCCCCCTTTGGTGTACCTCTTTGACCATGAAGTGGTACGCGGAGCGGCCTGGGCGGTTCGGGCGGCAGGTGGTGGCGGACCTGGTCGCGGTCGGGTGGACCTGGTTTTGGGTGTCGCTGGCGGTGGGGGTTCGCGACGCGGTGTTGACGTTGCGGGCGCCGGGCGACGGGTTGGTGTCCGCGGGGAACTCGTTGCGGGACACGTTCTCCGACGCGGCCGGGAAGGCGCGGGAACTGCCGCTGGTCGGGGGGAGTCTGGCCGACGCGCTGGGGCACGGGAGTGACGCCGGGGGGACGTTGGTGTCCGCCGGGGCGGCTCAGGTTTCGGCGGTGGAGACGACCGCGTTGTGGTTGATGGTGGCGTTCATCGCGGTGCCGGTGGCGTTTTTGCTGGTCACCTGGTTGCCGTTGCGGGTGCGGTATGCGCGGCGGGCCGGGGCGGCGGCCCGGTTGCGGGCGGCTGGGCGGTACGACCTGTTGGCGTTGTACGCGTTGAACAACCTGTCGTTGCGGGCCTTGGGCGGGTTTTCCGGGGATCCGGTGGTGGGGTGGCGGGAGGGGGATCCGGTGGTGGTCAAGGCGTTGGCCGGGCGGCAGTTGGCGGCTGTGGGGTTGCGTGGGTGAGGGGCTCGTGGGTGTTGCGTGCTCTCGTGAGTGGGTGCTGTTGAGGGATTGAGAGCGTCCTCGCCGGACGGGCAGCGCCTCCGGGGGTTAGGGCGTCGTGTTCTCCCCGTATGGCCTGCCGGAGGCAACCACATGCGTCAAGGGGGCCGTTGTCGAGTTTGGGCGGCGGTAGCGCTGAATGTGCCCCCTTGACACATGCGGTTGGGCTGCGCCCAGGCCATACGGGGAGAACACGAGGCCGCCGGCTTGGTCGGCGCGACCGTTGCGTGGGGGCGCGGACCGTTGTGCGTGGGGTGGGGAGCGGTCAGTAGACCGGGCCGGTGTACTTCTCGCCTGGGCCTTGGCCTGGCTCGTCCGGGAAGGCCGAGGCTTCTCGGAAGGCTCGTTGTACCGACTGGAGGCCCTCGCGTAGGGGGCCTGCGTGGGGGCCCAGGTATTCGGCGCTTGCGGTTACCAGGCCGGCCAGGGCGGTGATCAGGCGGCGGGCCTCGTCCAGGTCTCGGTGGGGGCTGGTGTCCGGGTCCGGGTCGGCCAGGCCCAGGCGTTCCGCCGAGGCGGACAGGAGCATGATCGCCGCCTTGCTGATCACTTCCACGCTGGGAACATCGGTCAGTTCGCGCACGTTGTCACTGGGGTCGGTCACGGGACCCATTCTCGCAAGCCCCGGCTCCGGGTCGCCGGTTCGGGGGTTGACAAGGCCGTCTGCTACTATTCTCCGCGCGACCAGTCCCCGCACCAGTGGGGACGGCAAGTGGAGCCCCGCTCCCACCCGCGTCCGCCGCTTCAGGTGGCCGGGTCCGGTCCCTCGTCGGGTGCACGTGCGCCCCTCGTTGTGCGATCGGTCGGAAGAGCGGGCCTCACACCAGGTAGGTGTGAGGCCTCTTGTCTTTGGCGCACAACGAGTCACAAAGGACGTGAATGACAAGTCCCTCGAACCGAGGTGCTCCCGCGAGCACCGAGCCGCGCATCAACGACCGCATCCGCGTGCCCGAGGTTCGACTGGTCGGGCCGAACGGCGAGCAGGTCGGGATCGTTCGCATCGAGGACGCGCTCCGACTCGCCCAGGAAGCGGATCTCGACCTCGTCGAGGTCGCCGCGCAGGCTCGGCCGCCGGTCTGCAAGCTCATGGACTACGGCAAGTTCAAGTACGAGAGCGCGCAGAAGGCCCGTGAGTCGCGCCGCAACCAGCAGCTGACGGTCATCAAGGAGCAGAAGCTCCGCCCGAAGATCGACCCGCACGACTACCAGACGAAGAAGGGCCACGTGGCCCGCTTCCTGTCGCACGGGAACAAGGTCAAGGTGACCATCATGTTCCGCGGTCGTGAGCAGTCACGACCCGAGCTGGGGTACCGGCTGCTCCAGAAGCTCGCCGAGGACGTCGCGGAGCTGGGGTTCGTCGAGTCAAACCCGAAGCAGGACGGCCGCAACATGATCATGGTGTTGGCGCCGCACAAGACCACGAAGACCCGACCGATCAAGCAGGAATCGGGCGAGGACGCCCCGGCGGAGTCTGTCGAGGAGTGACCTCCCGGTCCCCCTGGGGCCGGGAGCAGGCACGGCCGCCCCATCCGCGGTGGCTGCACGAGACGAGGACGGAAATGCCCAAGAACAAGAGCCACAGCGGGACCTCCAAGCGCGTCAAGGTCACCGGCAGCGGCAAGCTCGTCCGCGAGAAGGCCGGCAAGCGCCACCTGCTGGAGAAGAAGTCCAGCAAGCTGACCCGCCGCCTCTCGGGGACCACCGAGGTCGCCAAGAACGACGTGCCGCGGCTGAAGAAGCTGCTCGGCCTCTAAGACCCCACCCCCTTGAACACCCGGGGCCTCACCGCCCCATGAGATCGACAGGATGGACCCGTGGCACGCGTCAAAAGGGCTGTGAACGCCCAGAAGAAGCGCCGTACCACCCTTGAGCTGGCCAGCGGCTACCGCGGCCAGCGCTCGAGGCTGTACCGCAAGGCGAAGGAGCAGGTGCTCCACTCGCTGAACTACGCCTACCGGGACCGTCGTGCCCGCAAGGGTGACTTCCGGAAGCTGTGGATCCAGCGCATCAACGCGGGCGTCCGTGCCAACGGGATGACCTACAACCGCTTCATCCAGGGCCTCCGGCTCGCGGGTGTCGAGGTCGACCGCAAGATCCTCGCCGACCTGGCCGTGACGGACGCCGTGGCGTTCGCCGCCCTGGTCGAGGTGGCCCGTGGCGGTCTGCCGGCGGACGTGAACGCTCCCGCCGGGGACAAGGCCTGAGCACCGAGCAGCACAGCGCACCACGACGACCCGAGGACGTCCCGTTCACCGAACGGACTCCTCGGGTCGTTGCCGCTCGGCGGTTGACCAGGCGTGCCGGGCGGGACAAGGCCGGTCGGTTCCTGGCCGAGGGCGCGCAGGCCGTGCGTGAGGCGTTGGCCTGGGCGGGTGCGGGGCGTGGTCGGGTTCATGAGTTGTACGCGACGGCTGTTGCCGTGGACCGCAATCCCGAGCTGGTGCAGGCGGCGTCTGCCGCTGGGGTGCGGGTGAGTCCGGTGACCGACGCCGCTGCCGCCTCGTTGTCGGAGACCGTGACGCCGCAAGGGGTTGTCGCGGTGTGCGATCTCGTGGACGTGCCGTTGGAAGGTGTGCTGGAGCGGGCTCGGTTGGTCGCGGTGTTGTACGGGGTCGCGGATCCCGGCAACGCCGGGACGGTGGTGCGGGTGGCCGACGCGGCCGGTGCGGACGCCGTGGTGTTCGCCGGTGACGCCGTCGACCCGCACAACGGCAAGTGCGTGCGGGCGTCCACCGGGAGCGTGTTCCACCTGCCGCTGGTGCGGGAGCGGGACGCGGACGCGGTGTTCTCGGCGTGCCGGGAGGTCGGGTTGCGGTTGGTCGCGGCCGACGGGTACGCGACCGACGACCTGGTCGTGGCCGAGGGACGTGGTGAGTTGGACCGGCCCACGGCGTGGGTGTTCGGCAGCGAGGCGCACGGGTTGCCCGACGACGTCGTCGCCGGGTTGGACGCTGCGGTGAAGGTGCCGATCTACGGCGAGGCGGAGAGCTTGAACCTCGCCACCGCCGCCGCGGTGTGTCTCTACGCTTCCGCCCGGGCCCACCGGAGCTGATCCTCGCGGGGATCGGCTCCGGCGGGGACCGCGCTAGGACTCCAGGCGGGTGTTCAGCAGGCGCAGGAGCGGGTCGGTCGTCGGCTTGTTCTGCGCGCGCAGGGCTTCCTCCAGCACCGACGCCGTGTCGCCCAGGAGTTGCGGCGGGGTGTCGTCGGTGATCAGGGTGGCCGCCCGGCGGGCTTCGGACTCCGCGGCCGCGGCGTCGCCCGAGGTCAGCAGGAAGCGGGCACCCCTGGCCACCAGGAAGGTGCGCCAGTCGGTGTCGCCCAGGCGGGCGGTCAGCTCCTCGGCCAGGGCGTTCTGCTCCACGGCCGTCGCGTGGTCGCCGGCGTGCATCGCCACGAACGCGCGGATCGCCGCGATCCGGGCCGTCAGGTGGGTGCGGTGCTCGGTGTCCTCGACGCCCGGCAGCAGCTCCTCGGCCGCGACGAGCGCCTCCAGGGACGCCTCGCCCTCCTCCTCGGGCAGCGCGGACGCCGCCTCCACCCACGACCCGGCCGACTCCGCCGGGTCCGACACCTCGTGCCACGCCAGCGCCGCCTCGCGGTACGCGGCCGCCGCGGCCACCGGCTGGTCCAACCGCCGGCGCACGCCGCCCAGCACGTCGAGCACCATGGCCCGCCGCCACGGCTCGTCCGCCGTCACCAGGTCCAGCGCGATCTCCAGGTGCTTGTGCGCGTCGTCCAGCTCGCCCAGCCGCGCGCACACCTGACCCAGCCGGTACCGCACGGGCACCACCACGTCCGGGTCGACCTCGTCGGACTCGACCGCGCGGACCGCCTCCTCCAGCGCCTCCGCGGCCTCCACGTTGCGGCCCGACTTCAGGTAGCCGCCGGCCAGCGTGTAGCAGGCCTTGGCCACGTCGTCCGGCGTGCCCTGGTCGTGCGCCACGGCCACCGCGTCGCGCAGCTCCGGCAGGTGGTCCTGCTCGACGCCGAGCTGGCTGATCGTGCTCGCGCGCTGCCGGTGCGTCTCGGCGACCCACGGGCCGCGCGGCGTCGCGAACGACGACACGAACAGCGCCGCCGTGTCGACCGCGCCCTCCTCGCCGCGCACCGTCTCGATCTTGACCTTCAACCGCAGCGCGTCGAACCGCACGGCCGGGTTCGGCGACCCCGCCAGCACCTCCACCACCACCGAGTACGCCGCGTCCAGCTCGCCGGACGCGGCCAGGTGCTGGGCCGAGTCGCACCGGGTGCGAGACACCATGTCCGGCACCGAGGCCTCGGCCAGCGCCGCCGCCTCCGCGACCAGCGCGCCCTGCCCGTCGAGGTCGTTCGCCGCGCCCAGCACGTCCGCCAGCATCAACCGGGTGGACACCCGCGTCCGCGGCACGCAGAAGGCGTCCGCCTCCGCCACACACACCCGCATCTCGGCCACGCACGCGTCGTACCCGTGGAACTCCTCGCGCAGCTGCGCCGTCCGCGCCCGGAACCGCACCGCCTGGTCCGGCTCGCCCGCCGCGACCAGCCGCGCCACCGCCGCGTCCGCCTCGGCCAGCACCTCCTCGGTCACCGGCCGGTCGCCCAGCAGCACCCGCCGCGCGCCGACCAGCGCCGCCAAGCGCTCCGGCAGCAGGGCCTCCAGCTCGACCGGCAGCGACCGCAGCAGCCGCACGCCGGTGAAGTAGTCGCCGTCGTCGAACGACGCCACCAGCCGCTCGGCCAGCTCCACCGGGTCCGCCACCACCGGCTCGTCCTCGGCCGGCGCGACCAGCGACGGCGTCGGCACGGCCAGCGGCACCGGCTCGGTGTCCTCCGACGCGAGGGTGGCGCGGATCCGGTCGCCGACCGCGGTCGAGGAGTTGCGGTGGTCGAACCTGGCCGCGATCTCCAGCGCCTGCGCCTCCAGGAACGCCCGCAGCGCCGTCACCGACAGGGTCGTCGTCGTGCCGTCGCGCGGCACCGCGAACTCCACCGGGAAGTCGACCCGGCTCAGCAGCAGCGCCGCGCCTGCCGAGAAGTGCATGGCCTGCGCGGGGTTGGTCGAGTTGTGCACCCGGTGCAGGTGCCGCTGGAGCAGCTCGACGCCGCGCCGCACGTTGCCCGACGTCGCGCAGAACACCAAGTGGTCGTCCAGGTACCCGCTCACCAGGTCGTCGCGGACCAGCCGGTACGCCACCACGTGCGCGTCCCTGGCCCGCTCCGGCTCGCCCAGCACGACGAACGCCGGCGCGAGCGTCGTGAGGATGCCCTGCGGCTGGGTCGCGCAGCCGGTGTCCCGGTCCAGCTGGTGCTCCGCGTGCGCGACCGCCTCGGCGTGCCTGCCCTGCCGGATCAGGTGCCCGGCCTGCTCCTCGACCACGCACGCCTCGCAGTCGCTCATCGGGCCGCGGTCGGTCGCGAGGTAGCGGGCGAAGTGCTCGCGGTAGGAGCGCTCGTCGCCCACGTGGTAGGCGAGATCGGTGCGCGCGCCGTGCACCGGTTGCAGCGAGAAGCCGTGCGCCCGGTACCGCGCCTCCAGCGCGTCCACCACCGAGGCGACCTGCTCCAGGGTGAACCGCGGGTCGGCCATCAGGCCGTTCACGATCCACTTGTGCGCCCAGTCGAAGCTGTGCGTCTCCCACTCGTCGAACGCGGAGGCGTCCTTGCGCTCCGCCGCGCCCAACCAGGCGAACGGCGCCAGCATCAGGTCGTAGCGGGCCAGGTCGTAGGCCGACCGCAGCAGCGCGATCCGGCAGCTCACCGCCAGCGGCAGGTGGTCGCACGCGTCGGCCGCGCGGGCCGCCCGCTCCAGCGCCTCGTGCCTCGGCATGCCCTCCGGCAGGTGGTAGGCGTCCACGAACTGCTGTTCCGCCAACTGCTTCTGCTCGCTCATCGGCCACCCACCGCCCGGTCGAGCAATTCCATGAACGACGAGTTGAGCGCCGCCGTGTCCTTCGGTCTCATCGGTCGCCGCGACTGGAGCACCGCGTGCACGTACAGCGACTCGACGGTCAGCTCGACCAGCGCCGTGTCGGTGAGCGTGGCGAGCTTGCGCACCAACGGGTTGCGGCAGTTGAGCACCAGCCGCTGGGACGCCTCCGAGGAGGTGTCCACGAGGCTGCCCAGCAGCTCGGCCCACAGCGGGTCCGCGTGCTCGGAGGCCTGCTGCGCGTCCCGCTTGCGCTCGCCCTCGACGTTGGTCATCAGCAGCGCGGGCAGCGAACCGGGGTCGAAATCGCGCGGCACCGCCTCGCAGTCGTGCCGCTCCAGCACGTCCTTGGCCAGCGCCAGCCGGTCGCGCAGCGCGCGCTCCACGTCCGGCTCGGGGTCGCCGAGCGCGGCCAGCACCTCGGTCGGCGCGACCCGGCGCGCGGCGAACGGCCCGTCCAGCGCCACCAGCCGCTCCATGATCTCCAGGTCGTAGGCGTAACCCGCGTTGACCAGGCCGACGCCCTGGGCGTGCGCGACCGGCGCGAGCTGGCGGAACTCGTCCACGTCCGGCAGGAACAGCACGGTGCCGTGCTTGCGCTTGAACTGGCGCAGCGTCTGGCCGCCCTCGGTGGTCTCGTACGGCAGCCACCGCTCGACCAGCCGCAGCATCTCGTCGTCCACCCTGGCCAGCGACTTGATGCCGAGGTGGTGCGCGTCCAGCAGCGCGGCGGTGCGGCCCGGGTCGGTCGCGTCCAGCCGCACCAGCCAGTCCCGCACCTGG
The DNA here is from genome assembly GCF_040642015.1 of Actinosynnema sp. NPDC020468. NCBI lineage: Bacteria > Bacillati > Actinomycetota > Actinomycetes > Pseudonocardiales > Pseudonocardiaceae > Actinosynnema > Actinosynnema sp. NPDC020468. Next base: position 23,411 of record NZ_JBFAEO010000030.1, on the reverse strand, counting down.
CGGCCGAGCTCCTCGCGCACCGCGAGCAGCGTCTCGTCCTGGTAGAGCGCCTCGCGGGACGCGGTGGGGCGCAGCGACGACGAGTCGACCACGCACCGCACGAAGTACGCCCACTCGGGCAGCAGGCCCTCGATGGCGTCGCCGACCAGCATCCGCTTGAGGTACACCCGGTGCGACTGGCGCGCGCCGGGGTGCACACCCGCCGGCAGCACGTACGCCACGCCGGTCAGCCCGACGGCGGGCACCTCGACGGGGATCGCGTCGAACGGCTCGACGCCCAGCACCCGCTCGCCGTACTCCAGCACGTCGCCGGCGGTCCACGGCAGTTCCTCCGCCGTCACCCGCTCGCCCGCGACCAGCACGGACACCGGCAGCAGCTCGCCGTACTCGACCACCAGCGCGCGCACCACGTCGGTCTCGAGCCAGTGCTCGGAGTCCCGGTGCGGCACCAGTTCGATCGTGGTGCCGACCTCGGCCCGCGCCGAGTCGTCGACCTCGACCTCGTAGTTGCCCGCCGCGTCCGCGGTCCAGCGCACCGCCGGACCGCCCTTCGCGCTGCGGCTGGTGAGCCTGATCTCCGAGGCGACCAGGAACGCGGACAGCAGGCCGACGCCGAACTGGCCGAGGAAGCCCTGCCTGGCGAAGCCGAGCTCGTCGCGCTTGGACGTGCGGCCGAGCGTGGACAGCAGGTCGTGCACCTCGCGCTCGGTGAGCCCGATCCCGGTGTCGGAGATGCGCAGGGCGCCGACCCCGCCGGACCCGACCGGCTCCACGACCACCTCGCCCGGCGCGTCCGGCTGGAGCGCGCGACGGGCGGTGATCGCGTCCACCGCGTTCTGCAACAGCTCCCGCACGTACACCCGCGGACTGCTGTAGAGGTGGTGGCTGAGCAGGTCGATGATCCCGCGCAGGTCGACACCGAAGGTGTGTGCCATGGGAGAGGAAGCCACCTCGGGGTCAGATCTGGAGGACGGTCGATTCTAGGGTCTTCGCGCCGGCGGCCGATCCGGTTTTGCGCGGAGTGGCCCGCCGGGTGTCGCACACCCGACACCACGATGCCACGGTCCACCGACAGTTCCGCGTGAACGGGCCGCCGACCGGGGTTTTCGCCGCCGCCCGACGACACCGGGGCACGAGGCGGGCACGCGGCGTGATCCACCGGCCGACGCCGAACCGCCGATCCTAGAGCGCGCCGGGCCGCCGGTGGGCAACGATTCGGGCGGATCACCTAGGATCGGTTCGCCGTCCCGCGTGCACACGGGGGCGGTATTCCACATCGTGTCCGCGACGGGAGCTGTCCACCAACCATGTCCGGAGCCAACGACCCGTACGACCCCAAGCAGGTCGCGGCGCTCTCCCCGGAGGCGCTGGAGGCGGCGGTGGAGCAGGCTCGGGAGGCGTTCGCGAAAGCGGTCGACCTCGACGAGCTGGCCGCCGTCAAGCCGAGCCACCTGGGCGACCGCGCGCCGGTGCCGCTGGCCCGCCGCGAGATCGGCGCGCTGCCGCCCGCCGCGAAGGCGGAGGCCGGCAAGCGGGTGAACGAGGCGCAGAACGCGGTCAAGTTCGCGTTCGAGGAGCGCCGCACCGAGCTCCAGGCCGAGCGCGACGAGCGGGTGCTGCGCGACGAGGCGGTCGACGTCACGCTGCCGTGGGACCGCGTGCCGCGCGGCGCGCGCCACCCCATCAGCACCCTCGCCGAGCGCATCGCCGACGTGTTCGTGGCCATGGGCTACGAGGTCGCCGAGGGCCCCGAGCTGGAGACGGAGTGGTTCAACTTCGACGCGCTGAACTTCGGCAAGGACCACCCGGCGCGCAGCATGCAGGACACGTTCTACGTGGCGCCCGCCGACTCGGGCCTGGTGCTGCGCACGCACACCAGCCCGGTGCAGGCGCGGACGCTGCTCGACCGCGAGCCGCCGGTCTACGTGGTGTGCCCCGGCCGGACGTTCCGCACCGACGAGCTGGACGCGACCCACACCCCGGTGTTCCACCAGGTCGAGGGGCTGGCCGTGGACAAGGGCCTGACGCTCGGGCACCTCAAGGGCACGCTCGACGCGTTCGCCCGCGCGATGTTCGGCGAGGACTCCACGACCCGGCTGCGGCCGAGCTTCTTCCCGTTCACCGAGCCGTCGGCCGAGGTGGACGTGTGGTTCCCGGAGCGCAAGGGCGGCGCGGGCTGGGTCGAGTGGGGCGGCTGCGGCATGGTCAACCCCAACGTGCTGCGCAACTGCGGTGTGGACCCCGAGGTCTACTCGGGCTTCGCGTTCGGCATGGGCCTGGAGCGCACGCTCCAGTTCCGCAACGGCCTTCCCGACATGCGCGACATGGTCGAGGGCGACGTCCGCTTCACCCTGCCCTTCGGAACGGAGGCCTGACCGGTGCGTATCCCGGTTACCTGGCTGGTGGAGAACCTCGAGTTCCCCGAAACCCCCACGCCGGACCAGCTCGCCGAGGCCTTCGTGCGGATCGGCATCGAGGTGGAGGAGGTCCTGCCCCTCGCCGGCGTCACCGGTCCGCTCGTCGCGGGCCGCGTGGTCGAGATCGAGGAGCTGACCGAGTTCAAGAAGCCCATCCGGTTCTGCCGGGTGGAGGTCGGTCCCGAGCAGGTCAACGGCATCGTGTGCGGCGCGCGGAACTTCCGCGAGGGCGACACGGTCGTGGTGGCGCTGCCCGGCGCGGTGCTGCCCGGCGACTTCACCATCGCCGCGCGCAAGACCTACGGCCGCACCAGCGAGGGCATGATCTGCTCGGCCAAGGAGCTGGGCCTCGGCGAGGACCACACCGGCATCCTGGTGCTGCCCAGCGGCACCGCGCGGCCCGGTGACAACGCGCTCGAGCTGCTCGGCCTGGACGACACGGTGATCGAGGTCGCGCCGACGCCGGACCGCGGGTACGCGTTCTCGGTGCGCGGTCTGGCCCGGGAGATCGCCTGCGCGTTCGACGTGCCGTTCGGCGACCCCGGCCTGGCCGAGGTGCCGGAGGCCGAGGGCGAGGTCTGGCCGGTGCACATCGAGGACCGCACCGCCTGCTCGCGGTTCGTGGCGCGGCGCGTCACCGGTGTCGACCCGACCGCGCCCACCCCGTGGTGGATGCGCCGGCGGCTGATGCTCGCGGGCATCCGCTCGATCTCGCTGCCGGTCGACATCACCAACTACGTGATGCTGGAACTGGGTCAGCCGCTGCACGCCTTCGACGCGTCCGCGGTCAAGGGCCGGCTGGTGGTGCGCCGGGCCGGGACCGGCGAGAAGCTGACCACGCTCGACGGGTCGGCCCGCCCGCTGGACCCGGACGACATCGTGATCTCCGACGACAGCGGCGTGATCTCGCTGGCCGGCGTGATGGGCGGCGCGTCCACCGAGGTCCGCGACGACAGCACGGACATCCTGTTGGAGGCGGCCAACTGGGACCCGCCCTCGATCGCCCGCGCGGTGCGCAGGCACAAGCTGCCCAGCGAGGCGGCGAAGCGGTTCGAGCGCACCGTGGACCCGGCGCTCGCCCCGGTGGCGCTGGAGCGCGCGGCCCGGCTGCTGCACATGTTCGGCGAGGGCAGCATCAAGCCCGGCCGCACGGACGTGGGCGTGCCGGAGCTGCCCGAGCCGGTGTCGATGCCGATCGACCTGCCGGACCGGGTGGCGGGTGTCCGCTACGCGCGTGGCGCGACCGCGCGCAGGCTCGGCCAGATCGGCTGCCGGGTCGAGGTGACCACCGGTGACGACGGCACGACCTTCGTCACCGCGGTGCCGCCGACGTGGCGTTCGGACCTGACCCAGCCCGCCGACCTGGTGGAGGAGGTGCTGCGGCTGGAGGGGTTCGACACGATCCCGTCCACGCTGCCGCCCGCGCCCGCCGGTCGCGGCCTGACCGAGCGGCAGCGCCGCCGGCGCACGGTGTCCCGCGCGCTGGCCGAGAACGGCTTCGTGGAGGTGAAGCCGTTCCCGTTCGTCGCGCCGGAGGTGTTCGACACGCTGGGCCTGCCCGCGGACGACGTGCGCCGCGAGTTCGTGAGCGTGCTGAACCCGCTGGAGTCGGACAAGCACGCGCTGGCCACCACGCTCGTGCCGGGTCTGCTGGAGGCCGTGCAGCGCAACCTGGCCCGCGGCGCGAAGGACTTCGCGGTCTACGCGGTGGCCCAGGTGACGCTGCCGCGCGCGCAGCCGGTGCCGGTGCCCGAGGTCGGCGTGGGCGTGCGCCCGGACGACGCCCAGGTGGCGTCGCTGTTCGCGGCGCTGCCGCAGCAGCCGGAGCACGTGGCCGGCGTGCTGGTGGGTCAGCGCGAGCGGGCCGGCTGGTGGGGCAAGGGCCGCGCGGCGGACTGGGCGGACGCGGTGCACGCCGCGCGGCTGGTCGGCCAGGCCTACGGCGTGGAGCTGACCGCGGTGAAGGCCGAGCTGGCGCCGTGGCACCCGGGCCGGTGCGCGCAGCTGCGGGTCGGCGACTGGCCCGTCGGCCACGCGGGCGAGCTGCACCCGAAGGTGGTCGACGCGCTGGGTCTGCCCAAGCGCGCGGTGGCGTTCGAGATCGACCTGGACGCGCTGCCGCTGACCGACGACCGGCCGGCGCCCGTGGTGTCGGCGTACCCGCCGGTGCTGCTGGACGTGGCCGTCGTGGTCGGCGCGGACGTGCCGGCCGAGCAGGTGGCGCGGGTGCTGCGGACCGGTGGCGGCGGGCTGCTGGAGGACATCCGGCTGTTCGACGACTTCACCGGCGAGCAGGTCGGCGAGGGCAAGCGGTCGCTCGCGTACTCGTTGCGCTTTCGCGCGCCGGACCGCACGCTCACCGTCGAGGAGGCCACCGTCGCGCGTGACGCGGCCGTGTCCGCCGCCGCCGACCGCTTCGGTGCGGTTCTGAGGGGCTGACGCTGTGTCCCGAGCCCGCACTGGTGCGGGCTCGGGGTTAGCCCCTGAGGGTGAAACTTTCGCGGCCGATATGTGGTCGAAGCGCAGATCAGGGCACGCAGAGTGAGGTGTCAAGGGGTCTTTGGACCTGTGTTTCCGGGCCGGGTTGGTGCTTGCGCACAGGTTGAACTTTCTTCAAGATTGGCTGCGCGGCCCGAGGGGCCGAGGGGCGAAGCGATGAACCGCCGGGCGAGTCTGGTCGCCGGTCCGACGGGGAGCTAGCGGCGAACCCACCGCCTGGAGCAGCAGTTCTTCAGTGAGGTTGCCTCATGCGTAGCTTGGGACCGCGGATGGAAGTCGCCGTCGCCATGACGATCCTGGGCGTCGGCGCCGCCGTGGTCGCGGCCATGCACCTCACGTGGCCCGAACCCGAAGTGCCCGCCATGGCCTACTCGATCAGCAACGGTGAGTCCGGCGTCGGCGACCTGAAGCCGTTCGAGATCAACGACATCTCCGGCGCGCCGGTCGAGCTGACCCCCGGCAGCGAGGGCGCCCGCAAGGTCCGGCTGTCGAACCCGAACAGCGTCGGCATCATCGTGATCACCCTCCAGGCCGTGCCCGGCCGCCCGCTGGACGAGGCGCACAACCAGGTCGAGGGCTGCCCGTCCGGCGTGCTCACCGTGTCGCCGATGGCGGCGCCGGTGGAGATCCCGCCGGACGGCGCGGTCGAGGTGGACATGGTCGTGCAGATCGCGGCGGACGTGCCGGCGGCGTGCAAGGACCTGGTCTTCCCGCTGACCTACTCGGGTCGGGCCACCCGCGGCTAGAGGTGCTTGAGCGCCTCGCGGCGGGACAGCGGCGAGAGCCCCGGGTGCGCGTCGACGAACGCCAGCACCCAGCCCGGGTCGACCCGGGCGTGTTGGCGCAGCGCCCAGCCGATCCCCTTGCGCAGGAAGAAGTCCGGGTCGTCCTGGTTGGCCTCGACGCACTCGGCCAGCAGGTCGGTGTCGGTGTCGCCTTTGGACCCCAGCTGGCAGATCACCGACGTGCGCCGCAACCACCGGTCCTCGTGCCGCGACCACGCCCGCACCACCGGCACGAGTTCGTCCGGCCACCCGCGCAGCAGCGGGCCGACGTGCCGGGACGCCAACTCGTCCACGTGGTCCCACCACGCGCCGGTCGTGATCAGCTCCTCCAGCAGCGGCACCAGCCCGGGTTCCCGCCACCGCGCGTACCGGTCCAGCAGGGCGGTCGCCGCGTAGCGCTCCTCCCGGTACGCCGCGTCGCGCCACAGCGTCGACACCACGTCGACCACCTCGGCGGGCGTGGCGAGCGGGTGCGCGGCGAACACGGCGCGCAACACCGCGGCCCGCTCGGGTTTCGGCACACCCCGGAACGGCATCTCCGACTTCATGTACCGCTGCATCTCCGGCGCCTTGGCGGGGTCCGCCGCGTCGGCGAGCGCCCGCCGGATCGTGACCACGAGTCCATCCACGGCACCACCGTAGGTCGCCTTCGTGTGACACGCTTCGGGCCATGAGCGAGTACGACTACGACTTGGTCGTCATCGGGTCGGGTCCCGGTGGGCAGAAGGCCGCGATCGCGGGCGCCAAGCTGGGCAAGAAGGTCGCCGTCGTGGACAAGCAGGACATGGTGGGCGGTGTCTGCGTCAACACGGGCACCATCCCGTCCAAGACGCTGCGCGAAGCGGTCATGTACCTCACCGGCCTGAGCCAGCGCGACCTCTACGGCGCGAGCTACCAGGTCAAGGAGGACATCACCATCACCGACCTGCTGGCGCGCACCCAGCACGTGATCGGGCGTGAGGTCCAGGTCGTGCGGGCGCAGCTGCACCGCAACCAGGTCGAGCTGCTCACCGGCACCGCGAGTTTCGTCGACCCGCACACGATCGCCGTGCAGGGCGCGCACCGCGGCGAGCACCACACGGTGACCGCCGAGAAGATCGTGATCGCGGTCGGCACCCGACCGGCCCGGCCCGACCAGGTCGACTTCGACGAGGAGCGGGTGCTCGACTCGGACGAGGTGCTCGCGCTGGAGGAGATCCCGTCCTCGCTCGTGGTCGTCGGCGCGGGCGTGATCGGCATCGAGTACGCCTCCATGTTCGCCGCGCTGGGCAGCCGGGTCACGGTGGTCGAGCAGCGTGACCGGATGCTCGACTTCTGCGACCCGGAGATCGTGGAGTCGCTCAAGTTCCACCTGCGGGACCTGGCCGTGACGTTCCGGTTCGGGGAGAAGGTGGTCGACGTCGCCGTGTCCGAGAAGGGCACCGTGACGACGTTGGCCAGCGGCAAGCGGATCCCGGCCGCCGCGGTCATGTACTCGGCGGGCAGGCAGGGCGCGACCGAGGCGCTGGAGCTCGCGAACGCGGGCCTGGAGGCGGACCGGCGCGGCCGGCTGTCGGTGGACGAGCACTACCGCACCCCGGTGGAGCACATCTACGCGGTCGGCGACGTGATCGGGTTCCCGGCGCTCGCCGCGACGTCGATGGACCAGGGCCGGCTCGCCGCGTACCACGCGTTCGGCGAGCAGGCGCGCGAGCTGTCCGCGTTGCAGCCCATCGGGATCTACACGATCCCGGAGATCTCCTACTGCGGCGCCACGGAGGCCGAGCTGACCTCGTCCGCGGTGCCCTACGAGGTGGGGCTCGCGCGGTACCGGGAGCTGGCGCGCGGCGCGATCGTCGGCGACGCCTACGGCATGCTGAAGCTGCTGGTGTCCACTGTGGACCGCAAGCTGCTCGGCGTGCACCTGTTCGGCACCGGCGCGACGGACCTGGTGCACATCGGCCAGGCGGTCATGGCGTGCGGCGGCACGGTGGACTACCTGGTGGACACGGTCTTCAACTACCCGACCCTGTCCGAGGCGTACAAGGTGGCCGCCCTGGACGTCACGAACAAGATCCGCGCCCTGGACCGCTTCGGCGCCTAGGTCCGCCGGGCGGCGAGCCGGTCGGCCGCGGTGTCGCGCACCGCGGCCTCCGGGTCCTCGGCGAGCACCCGCAGCATCGCCGCGGCCCGCGGACCCCGGTACGCCGCAAGCGTTTTCGCCAGCTGCTCGCGCACCTCGGCGGACGGGTGGTCGAGCAGGTGGGCCAGCTCCTCGGGGTTGCCGCGACTGCGGGTGCCCAGCTGGAACAGCGCGATCGTCAGGTCCGACACCGAGTCCGCCTCCGCGAGCATCGCCATCAGCTCGGGTTTCGTCTCGACCCGCGTGTCGTCCGGATCGCCGAGCCGGGCGCGGATCCTGGCCGAGCCGTAGTCGCCGAAGCAGCACACCGGGCACGGGCACGGTGTGCGGCCGTGCGCGTCCGGTCGGTACCGCCACCCGACGACCCGGCTCACCGGTCGCACCCGGTGGATCTCCCGCCGGGACACGCCGCGCGCCAGCACTACCTCGTACCCGCGCGGGTCCTCGTGGTCGCGGATCAGCGCCACCGCGCCCGCCGCGGTGAGCGCGACCCGGGGCGCGCCGTAGTGGCCGACCTCGACCGGTTCGTCGTCGGGCAGCCGGAAGTCCACCGCGACGATCGTGCGCTGCCCGCGCCGCCGCAACTCCCGCGCCCACTGGTGCGAGAGGGTGTACGACGGCAGCACGGGCAGGCAGAACACGCCGCGGGCGGTGGACCGGATCCCGGTGCGCACCACCGACCGCGCGAGCTTCTCCGACGTCAGGTGGGTGAACAGCGCCACGTGCCCGACCCTACAGCGGCGGCAGCTCCAGGTGCTCGCGCAACGTGGTGCCCTCGTAGGAGGTCCGGTACACGCCGCGCTCCTGGAGCTCGGGCACCAGCCGGTCCACCACTTCGTCCACAGTGGACGGAAGCAGCTGCGGTGAGAGGTTGAACCCGTCCACCGCGCGGTCGCGGACGAACCGCGCCCACTCGTCGGCGATCCGCGACGGCGTGCCGATGAACGACGAGTGCCGCGGCTGGACCTCCAGCACCAGCTGGTGGATCGAGAGGTTCTTGTCCCGGGCCAGTTCCCGCCACTCCCGGATCCGGTCGAGCTTGCCGGTGCGGTCGGCGACGGAGAGCGTGCCGCGCGACGGGTCGAGCTCGCCGTCCACCGGCTCGACGTCGGGCAGCGGCCCGTCCGGGTCGTAGCCCGACAGGTCCGTTCCCCAGTACTGCTCCAGGAACGCGATCGCCCGCTGCGGGTTGATCTGGATCCGCCGGTGGTGCTCGGCCTTCTCGATCGCCTCCGCGTCGGTGTCGCCGAGGACGACCGACGCGCCGGGCAGGATCCGCAGCGAGTCGGGGGACCGGCCGTAGGTCGCGAGCCGCTCGCGCAGGTCCGCCGCGTACGCCACGGCCTTGTCGTAGGTGGCGTTCGCGGAGAACACCACGTCCGCGTGCCGCGCGGCCAGGTCGCGCCCGCCCGCCGAGTCGCCCGCCTGGAACACCACGGGCCGGCCCTGGGGCGACGGCGGCACGGTCGCGGCCGTGCTCAGGTCGACCAGGTCGGTGTGCCGCTCGACCTCGCCGCCGGCCCAGATCGCCTTGGCCGCCTCCACGAACTGGGTCGCCCGCTCGTAGCGCCGCTCGTGCGCGAGCCACCCGCCGTGCCGGAAGTTCTCGCCGGTCCACGCGTTGTCGGTGGTCACGACGTTCCACCCGGCCCGACCGCCGGACAGCGAGTCCAGGGTGGCGAGCCGGCGCGCCAGGTCGGCGGGGAAGTTGTACGTGGTGTTCTGGGTCGCCACCAGCCCGATGTGCGTGGTGGCACCCGCGAGCGCGGACAGCTGGGTGATCGCGTCCGGCCGCCCGGCGACGTCCAGCGCGAACGGCCGACCGCGGTTCTCCCGCACGCGCAGGCCCTCGCCGAGGAAGAACGCGTCGAACAGGCCGCGCTCGAGGGTGCGGGCGATCCGCACGAAGGCCTCGATGGTGGTGTGGTCGGTGACGGACGGGTCCTGCCAGAGGTAGTTGTTGCCGACGCCGGTGTAGAACACGCCCAGGTGCAGCCGCGGGCTCATCGCACTCCTCCGGTGGCGAAGCGGTTGGCGGGCCTGGTCAGGCCGAGGGTGGCGCGCAGCGTGGCGCCGCGCGGCGGCAGGTCGAGCGCGGGCAGCACGTCGGCGAACAGCGTCCCGAAGTCGTCCTCGGCCGGGTGCAGCCGCACGCCGTCGACCCGACCGTCGAGGTCGCGCAGCACCGCCGGCAGGTCCGGCGTCACGGCCAGTTCGAGGAACACCAACGGCCCGTCCCGGTCGACCGGCTCGTCGACCAGCACCACATCCGCGTCCACGCCGAGGTCGGCGGGCGCGATCACCACCGGCTGACCCTGCGGCGGCCGCGGCGTGATCAGCGGTCCCTTGACGGTGAACGCGGTCCCGACGAAGTCCACGTGGTGCACCCGGTCGGGGTCGAGGTAGCGGCCGGTCGCCACGTCCTTGACCACCGCGTCGTCCTCCCACGAGTCCCACAGCGCCCGCACCACCCGCACGACCTCGGCCGGGCTTTCCCCGTCGCCGCCGCCCACGGTCGCGAGCTCCGCCGCGGTGGACCGCTGCACGACCCACCCGGCGCGACCGTGCGTGGCGTGGTCGAGGCTCGCGATCTGCGCGGCGAGGTGGAACGGCTCGGTGGTGGCCGTCGGCACGCCGGGCGCCAACCCGACGCCCGAGGTCCGGGTGGCCAGGAACGCGGCCCGCCCCACCGCCTCCAACCTGAACCCGCCCGCGGGCGGCAGGGGCGAGTCGGCGAACGTGACGAAAGCGACCCCCACCTCCTCGGCGGCCTTCACGACCTCGCCGAACCGGGCACCGGCCCGATCGGTCTCCAACGCGACGAGCAACCCCATCCGGTCCTCCCAATGCCGTCCTGACCTCGACACTAGGACCACGGTCGAAGTCCACTCACGATGTGGGAGACCTGGACGGGCCACGGGTTTTGTGCACCGAAGTACAACCCCTTCGGGTGACCCGGACCGCAGTTCGGCAAACCGAGTTGAGTGACCTTGCATCCGAACGCATACTTATGCGCATGACGGTGCGGATCGCGGTGGCCGGGGCGAGCGGGTACGCCGGCGGTGAGTTGCTGAGGCTCCTGCTGGGGCACCCCGAGGTGGAGATCGGCGCGCTCACGGCCGGTGGCAACGCCGGCACGAAGCTGCTCGCGCACCAGCCGCACCTGCTGCCGCTGGCCGACCGGGTGCTGGCCGAAACCACCGCCGACACCCTCCGCGGCCACGACGTCGTCTTCCTCGCCCTCCCGCACGGCCGCTCCGCCGAGATCGCCGCGCAGCTGGGCGACGACGTGCTGGTCGTGGACTGCGGCGCGGACCACCGGCTCACCGACGCGGCCGCGTGGGAGCGCTGGTACGGCGGCGAGCACGCGGGCAGCTGGCCCTACGGCCTGCCCGAGCTGCCGGGGCAGCGCGACGAGCTGCGCGGCACGAAGCGGGTCGCGGTGCCCGGCTGCTACCCGACGGTGTCGTCGCTCGCGCTCGCGCCCGCCGTCGACCTGATCGAGCCCGAGGTCACCGTGGTCGCGGTCTCCGGCACGTCCGGCGCGGGCCGCTCGCTCAAGCCGAACCTGCTCGGCTCCGAGGTGATGGGCTCGCTGTCCGCCTACGGCGTCGGCGGCGCGCACCGGCACACCCCCGAGATCACCCAGAACCTGTCCAAGGCGGCCGGCGCGCCGGTCGGGGTGTCGTTCACGCCGGTGCTCGCGCCGCTGCCCCGCGGCATCCTCGCCACCTGCACGGCCACCCTGCGCGACGCGGACACCGACGTCCGCGCGGTCTACGAGAAGGCCTACGCCGACGAGCCGTTCGTGCACCTGCTGCCGGAAGGCCACTGGCCGACCACGGGCGCGGTGCTCGGCTCGAACGCCGTCCAGCTCCAGGTCACCGTCGACCGCGACCTGAACCGCCTCGTGGTGGTCGCCGCGGTCGACAACCTGGCGAAGGGCACCGCGGGCGCCGCGGTGCAGTGCATGAACCTGGCACTCGGCCTGCCGGAGACCACCGGCCTGTCCACCGTGGGAGTAGCACCGTGAACCGCAACAAGGGCGTCACCGGTCCCAAGGGCTTCCAGGCCGCGGGCGTCGCCGCCGGCATCAAGGAGTCCGGCGCGCTCGACCTCGCGCTGGTGGTCAACGAGGGCCCGCGCCAGGACGCCGCGGGCGTGTTCACCACCAACCAGGTCAAGGCCGCGCCCGTGCTGTGGTCGCAGCAGGTCGTCAAGGAGCGCAGGCTCCGCGCCGTCGTGCTGAACTCGGGCGGCGCGAACGCGTGCACCGGTCCCGAGGGCTTCCAGGACACCCACGCCACCGCGGAGAAGGTCGCCGACGTGCTGGCGGTCGGCGCGATCGAGGTCGCGGTGTGCTCCACCGGGCTGATCGGCGAACGGCTGCCGATGGACAACCTCAAGGCGGGCGTGGACAAGGCCGTCGCGGAACTGGCGACCGGCGACCAGGCCGGCCTGAACGCCGCCACCGCCGTGATGACCACCGACACCCGGCCCAAGCAGTCGCACGCCGTGCACGCCGACGGCTGGTCGGTCGGCGGTTTCGTCAAGGGCGCCGGGATGCTCTCGCCGAACATGGCCACGATGCTCAGCGTCATCACCACCGACGCGGTGGTCGACGGCGCGGCGCTGGACGCGGCACTGCGCGCGGTCACCGCCCGCACCTACGACCGGCTCGACGTCGACGGCGGCACGTCCACCAACGACACCGTGCTGCTGCTGGCCTCCGGCGCCTCCGGCGTCACCCCGTCCGACGAGGACTTCCGCGCCGTGCTCACGCAGGTCGCGGCGGACCTCGTCAAGCAGCTCCAGGGCGACGCCGAGGGCGTGACCAAGGAGGTCTCGATCACGGTCAACGGCGCGCTCAGCGAGGACGAGGCCGTGGTGGTGGCCAAAACCGTCGCCGAGGACAACCTGGTCAAGACCGCGCTGTTCGGCTCGGACCCCAACTGGGGCCGCATCGCGATGGCCGTCGGCCGCTCGAAGGCGACGGTCGACCAGGACCTGCTCGGCATCACGATCAACGGCGTCACGCTGTTCGAGAAGGGCCACAAGGCGGCCGACCGGAGCGAGGCGGACCTGTCCGGCCGGGACGTCGCCATCGTGATCGACTTGAACCTGGGCGACGGCGGGGCGACGGTGCTCACCACCGACCTCTCGCACGACTACGTCGAAGAGAACAGCGCGTACTCCTCATGAGCACACCGGGTGACAAGGCCGCCATCCTGATCGAGGCACTGCCCTGGTTGCAGCGCTTCAAGGGCGCCACGATCGTGGTCAAGTACGGCGGCAACGCCATGGTCGACGACGAGCTGAAGCGCGCCTTCGCGCAGGACATGGTGTTCCTCAAGCTCGCCGGCCTGCACCCCGTGGTGGTGCACGGCGGCGGACCGCAGATCGCCGCGATGCTCGACCGGCTCGGCATCCACAGCGAGTTCCGCGGCGGGCTGCGGGTCACCACGCCCGAGGCGATGGACGTGGTCCGGATGGTGCTCGTCGGCCAGGTCCAGCGGGAGCTCGTCGGCCTGATCAACGAGCACGGCCCGTACGCGGTGGGCCTGTCCGGCGAGGACGCCCACCTGCTGACCGCGACCCGCCGCCCGGCCGTGGTCGACGGCGAGCCGGTCGACATCGGCCTGGTCGGCGACATCGTGAACGTGCGCCCGGAGGCGGTGCTGGACATCGTGCGCGCCGGTCGCATCCCGGTGGTGTCCACGGTCGCGCCGGACGCGGACGGCGTGGTGCACAACGTCAACGCGGACACCGCGGCCGGCGCCGTGGCGGTGGCCCTGAAGGCGGAGAAGCTCGTCGTCCTCACCGACGTCGAGGGCCTCTACGCCGACTGGCCCGACCGGGGTTCGTTGTTGCACCAGGTCCGCGAGTCGCAGCTGGAGAAGCTGCTGCCGGAGCTGGACGCGGGCATGGTCCCGAAGATGGAGGCGTGCCTGCGCGCCGTGCGCGGCGGTGTCCCCGAGGCGCACGTGATCGACGGCCGCCTCGCGCACTCGGTGCTGCTCGAGGTTTTCACGTCCGAAGGTGTCGGAACGATGGTGTTGAAGGACGAGGCATGAGCGACCAGCAGCGGTGGCAGGCCGCGATGATGAACAACTACGGCACCCCCTCCCTGACCCTGGTCCGCGGCGAGGGCGCGCACGTCTGGGACTCCGAGGGCAACCGCTACCTGGACCTGCTGACCGGCATCGCGGTCAACGCGCTCGGCCACGCGCACCCGGCCGTCGTCGCGGCGGTGACCGACCAGATCGGCAAGCTCGCGCACACGTCCAACCTGTACATCAACGAGCGCGCGCTGGAGCTGGCCGAGCGGCTGCTCGACCTGGCGGGCGTCGACGGCGACGGCCGCGTGCTGCTGTGCAACTCCGGCGCCGAGGCCAACGAGGCCGCGTTCAAGCTGAGCAGGCGCACCGGCCGCACCAAGGTCGTCGCCACCGACGGCGGTTTCCACGGCCGCACCATGGGTTCGCTCGCGCTGACCGGTCAGCCCGGCAAGCGCGCGCCGTTCGAGCCGCTGGTGCCCGGCGTCGTGCACGTCCCGTTCGGCGACGTCGCGGCGCTGGAGGCGGCGATCGACGACGAGACCGCCGCGTTCATCGTGGAGCCGGTGCAGGGCGAGCAGGGCGTGGTCGTCGCGCCGGAGGGCTACCTCCAGGCCGCGCGCCGGATCACCGCCGAGCACGGTGCCCTGCTGATCCTGGACGAGGTGCAGACCGGCATCGGCCGGCTCGGCAGCTGGTTCGCCTTCCAGCAGGTCGGCGTGGTGCCGGACGTGGTCACGCTGGCCAAGGGCCTCGGCGGCGGCCTGCCGCTGGGCGCGTGCATCGCGATCGGCCCGGCCAAGGACCTCTTCGAGCCCGGCCACCACGGCACCACGTTCGGCGGCAACGCGGTGTGCTGCGCCGCCGCGCTCGCGGTGCTCGACACGATCGCCGCCGACGGCCTGCTGGAGCACGTCGCCGCGGTGGGCAAGGAGATCGCGGCCGGCGTGGAGGCGCTGAACCACCCGCTCGTGTCCGGTGTCCGCGGCGCCGGCCTGCTGATCGGCGTCACCCTGCGCGAACCGGTCTCCGCCCGGGTCGCCGCGGCCGCCCAGCGCGCCGGCTACCTGATCAACCCGATCCAGCCCGACGTCATCAGGCTCGCCCCGCCGCTGGTCCTCGAGGAAGCCGACGCCCAGCGGCTCATCGCCGACCTGCCGTCCTGTTTGGAGCCCTAGCCATGGTCCGCCACTTCCTGCGTGACGACGACCTGACACCCGCCGAGCAGACCGAGATCCTCGACCTCGCCGACCTCTACAAGTTCGACCGACTCGGCACCAAGCCGTTGGCCGGACCGAAGTCCGTCGCGGTCATCTTCGAGAAGAACTCCACCCGCACGCGCCTGTCGTTCGAGGTGGGCATCGCCCAGCTCGGCGGCAACCCGGTGATCATCGACGGCCGCTCGATGCAGCTCGGCCGCGAGGAGACGATCGAGGACACCGCGCGCATCCTGTCCGGCTACGTCGACGCGGTCGTGTGGCGCACGTTCGCCCAGAAGCGGATCGAGGCCATGGCCTCCACCGCCCGCATCCCGGTGATCAACGCGCTGACCGACGAGTTCCACCCGTGCCAGGTGCTGGCGGACCTCCAGACCATCCGCCGGGTGCACGGCAAGCTCGCCGGCCTCACCGTCACCTACCTCGGCGACGGCGCGAACAACATGTCCAACTCGCTGCTGCTCGGCGGCGTCACGGCGGGCATGAACGTCCGCGTCGCCGCGCCGGAGAACTTCGCGCCGGCGCCGTGGATCCTGGACGACGCCCGCAAGCGCGCCGCGGACACCGGCGGCACGATCTCCGTGGTGGTCGACCCGCGGGAGGCGGTGGACGGCGCGGACGTGCTGGTCACCGACACGTGGACGTCGATGGGCCAGGAGAACGACGGCCGCGACCGGGTCGGCCCGTTCCGGCCCTACCAGGTCAACGCCGACCTCGTCGAGTCCACCGGCGTCAAGACCACCGTCCTGCACTGCCTGCCCGCGCACCGCGGCTGGGAGATCACCGACGAGGTCCTGGACGGCCCGGACAGCGCCGTGTGGGACGAGGCGGAGAACCGCCTGCACGCCCAGAAGGCGCTGCTGGTCTGGCTGCTGGAGCGCTCGAGGTGAGTCGCACCGCGCGGCAGGCCCGCATCGTCGAACTCGTCACCCAGCGCGCGATCCGCAGCCAGTCCGAACTGGCCAAGACGCTCGCGGTCGAGGGCATCGAGGTCACCCAGGCCACGCTGTCCCGCGACCTGGACGAGTTGGGCGCGGTCAAGCTGCGCGGTGCGGACGGCGGCGCGCCGGTCTACGTCATCCCCGAGGACGGCAGCCCGGTGCGCGGCATCGAGGGCGGCACCTCCCGGCTCGTCCGGGTCCTCGCGGAACTGCTCGTCTCGGTGGACCACTCGGGCAACCTGGCGGTCCTGCGCACCCCACCCGGCGCGGCCTCGTTCCTGGCCAGCGCGCTGGACCGGGCGGCGCTCAACGACATCGTCGGCACCATCGCCGGCGACGACACCATCCTCGCCGTGGCGAGGGAACCGCTCTCCGGAGCGGATCTGGCGGCACGCGTCAGCGCGCTCGCCGCGGGTCAGAACCAAGCACAACAAGGAGAAGGTCATGAGTGAGCGGGTTGTTCTCGCGTACTCCGGCGGGCTGGACACCTCGGTCGCCATCGGCTGGATCGCCGAGGAGACCGGCGCGGAGGTCGTGGCGGTCGCGGTCGACCTCGGCCAGGGTGGCGAGGACCTCGACACCATCCGCAAGCGGGCGCTCGAATGCGGCGCGGTGGAAGCCGTCGTCGCCGACGCGCGGGACGAGTTCGCCGACGAGTACTGCCTCCCGGCGCTCAAGGCGAACGCGCTCTACCAGGACCGCTACCCGCTGGTGTCCGCGCTGTCCCGGCCGGTGATCGTCAAGCACCTCGCCGAGGCCGCCAAGTACCACGGCGCGTCCGTCGTGGCGCACGGCTGCACCGGCAAGGGCAACGACCAGGTCCGCTTCGAGGTCGGCATCGGCGCCCTCGCTCCGGAGCTCAAGGTCCTCGCGCCGGTCCGCGACTTCGCGTGGACCCGCGAGAAGGCCATCGCGTGGGCGGAGGACCGCAACCTGCCCATCGACGTCAGCAAGCGCTCGCCGTACTCGGTCGACCAGAACGTGTGGGGCCGCGCCGTCGAGACGGGCTTCCTCGAGGACATCTGGAACGCCCCGATCGAGGACATCTACTCCTACACCGAGGACCCGGCCGTCCCGCGCGACGCCGACGAGCTGGTCATCACCTTCGACAAGGGCGTCCCGGTCGCCATCGACGGCGAGACGGTGACCGTGCTCCAGGCCGTGCAGGAGCTGAACCGGCGGGCGGGCGCGCAGGGCGTCGGCCGGCTGGACATGGTCGAGGACCGGCTCGTGGGCATCAAGAGCCGCGAGATCTACGAGGCGCCGGGCGCGCTCGCGCTGATCACCGCGCACCAGGAGCTGGAGAACGTCACCCTGGAGCGCGACCTGGCCCGCTTCAAGCGGCAGGTCGAGCAGCGCTGGGGCGAGCTGGTGTACGACGGCCTCTGGTTCTCGCCGCTCAAGTACGCCCTGGACGCGTTCATCGAGGACACCCAGAAGCACGTGTCCGGCGAGATCCGGATCGTCCTGCACGGCGGTCGCGCGGTGGTCAACGGCCGGCGCTCCGACGAGTCGCTGTACGACTTCAACCTCGCCACCTACGACGAGGGCGACGCGTTCGACCAGACCCTGGCCAAGGGCTTCGTGCAGCTGTGGGGCCTGCCGAGCAAGATCGCCGCGAAGAGGGACCTGAACAAGTGAGTTCCCTCTGGGGCGGGCGGTTCGCCGGCGGACCGGCGGAGGCCATGGCGCTGCTCTCGGCGTCCACGCACTTCGACTGGCGACTGGCCCCCTACGACATCGCGGGTTCCCGCGCGCACGCCCGCGTGCTGCACCGCGCGGGCCTGCTGTCGGCCGACGAGCTGACCCGCATGCACGAGGCGCTGGACGTCCTGGAGGCCGACGTGGCCTCCGGGGCGTTCACCCCCACCCTCGCCGACGAGGACGTGCACACCGCGCTCGAGCGGGGTCTGATCGACCGCGCGGGCGCCGAGCTGGGCGGCAGGCTGCGCGCCGGCCGGTCCCGCAACGACCAGGTGGCCACGCTGTTCCGGATGTGGCTGCGGGACGCCGCGCGCCGGGTCGCCTCCGGCGTGCTCGACGTGGTCGACGCGCTGGCCGACCAGGCCGCGGCGCACCCGACCGCGGTCATGCCCGGGCGCACGCACCTCCAGTCCGCGCAACCGGTCCTGCTCGCCCACCACCTCCTGGCGCACGGCCAGGCGCTGCTGCGCGACATCGACCGGATCCACGACTGGGACAAGCGGGCCGCGTTCTCGCCCTACGGCTCGGGCGCGCTGGCCGGCTCGTCGCTGGGTCTGGACCCGGCGGCGGTGGCGGCCGACCTCGGCTTCGACGCGCCGGTGGAGAACTCCATCGACGGCACCGCGTCCCGCGACTTCGCGGCCGAGATCGCGTTCGTGCTGGCCATGATCGGGGTCGACCTGTCCCGGATCGCCGAGGAGATCATCATCTGGACCACGGCGGAGTTCCACTTCGCCGTCCTGGACGACGCCTGGGCAACCGGCAGCTCGATCATGCCGCAGAAGAAGAACCCGGACGTGGCCGAGCTGACCCGGGGCAAGTCCGGCCGGCTCATCGGCAACCTGACGGGTCTGCTCGCGACCCTGAAGGCCCAGCCGCTGGCCTACAACCGGGACCTCCAGGAGGACAAGGAACCGCTGTTCGACTCGGTCGAGCAGCTGGAGCTCCTGCTGCCCGCGATCGCCGGGATGATCGGCACGCTGACGTTCGACACCGAGCGGATGGCGGCCGTGGCGCCCGCGGGCTTCACCCTGGCGACCGACATCGCGGAGTGGCTCGTCCGCCAGGGCGTGCCGTTCCGGGTCGCGCACGAGGCGGCGGGGGAGTGCGTCCGCGCCGCCGAGTCGCGCGGCGTCGGCCTGGCCGACCTGACCGACGACGAGTTCGCCGCGATCTCGCCGTCGCTCACGCCGGAAGTGCGTAGCGTGTTGACCGTGGAAGGTTCCATCGCGTCGCGCGACGCGCACGGCGGCACGGCGCCCGACCGGGTGGCCGAGCAGCTCAAGAGGCTGCGGGACAAGATCTCCGTTGCCCGCAACGCCTAGGCAGCTCACCGAGGAGGAGCTGGCCGTCGACCCCGTCGACGCGGCCAGGCTCCTCCTCGGCGCGAGCTTGGAGAGCACCACCCCGGAGGGCGTGGTCGCGGTCCGGATCGTCGAGGTCGAGGCCTACCGCGGCGGCGACGACCCCGCGTCGCACTGCTACCGCGGCCGGACACCGCGCAACGACGTCATGTTCGGCCCCGCCGGCCGCCTCTACGTGTACTTCGTCTACGGCATGCACTTCTGCGCCAACGTCGTGTCGCTCACCGACGGCGTGCCCGGAGCCGTGCTGCTGCGCGCCGGCGAGGTCACCGAGGGCCTCGACCTGGCCCACGTCCGCCGCCCGGCCGCGCGCTCCGACGCCGACCTGGCCAAGGGCCCGGCCAAGCTCACCACCGTGCTCGGCCTCGACCGGTCGCACAACGGCACCGACCTGACCAGCCCCACCGCCGCGATCCGGCTGCTCGCCGGGCCGCCGGCCGACGAGCCGCCGGAGATCCACACCGGACCCCGGGTGGGCGTGGCCGTCGCGGTCGACGTGCCGTGGCGCTTCTGGCTGCCCTCGCCGGCGGTCAGCACCTACCGCCAGGGCACCCGCCGGCGTTGACGCGCGCGAAGGCCCGGCCTCGCGCGGCGAGACCGGGCCCGAGGTCCGATCGCTAGATCCGGCCGAACACGTGCGTGCCCGGCGCGTCCGGGTTGTCGCCGGTCCAGAACTCCACCCAGTGCCGGGAGAACTCGGCCTTCGACAGGGTGCCGTTGCCGTCCAGGTCCAGCAGCCGGAACACGTCGTCGGTGAACGCGCGCCGCCCGGTCCACGCCTGGATCATCCGGTTGTACTCGGCCGCGGTGACCTGGCCGTCGCCGTCCTCGTCCACCGCGTCGAAGATCGACCGGGCGGTGGCCATCACCAGACCGACCTTGGCGCCGAGCCGGTCCGGGACGGACTGCGCCTCGTCCCGCGTCACGCGCCGGTCGCCGTCCTGGTCGGACACCATCTGGAGCGCGTACCACCAGCTGGTCAGGACCTCGCGCAACTCCTTCGCGTCCCCGGTGCCGCGCAACGCGACCCACCGGTCGGTGAGCGCCTCGAAGTCCTTGCGCTCGAGGAACCCGTCACCGTTCACGTCCATCGCGTCGAACACGAGCGCGATCTTCTTCCGCTGCAAGTCGCTGGCCACGTGAGCAAACCTGGCCGCCCGCCGCACCCGGTGCAATTGACCACACGGGGCATAGCGCGCCGCACAGGGGTGAACTTGTTGATCACCGACCGTGACCCGGGGGCGATCCGGTCCTCGTCCGACCCCCGGTCAGACCTTCCCGAACACGTGCGTGCCCGGCGCGTCCTCGTCGTCGCCCGCCCAGAACTCCACCCAGGCCCGCGCGAACTCCGACTTGGACAGCGCGCCGCTGCCGTCCCGGTCGAGCAGCGCGAACACCTCGTCGGTCGGCACGTCCGACCCGGTCCACGCCCGGATCATCCGGTGGTACTCGGCCGCGGTGACCCGGCCGTCGCCGTCCTCGTCCACCGCCTCGAACATCGACTCGGCCGTCGCGACCACCAGGTCCAGCATCGTGCCGAGCCGGTCCACCACGGACAGCACCTCGGCGAAGGTCACCCGGTCGTCCCGGTCCTCGTCCGACGCCGCCCGCAGGGCCTCCCACCAGGACATCATGATCTCGCCCAGCCGCGGGTCGTTCTCGTGGTCGGGCCCGCCGCGCAGCACCAGCCACCGCTCGGTCAGCGCCTCGAAGTCGGCGCGCTCGAGGAACCCGTCCCCGTTCACGTCCATCGCCTCGAACACGACCGAGGTCTTCCGCCGCTGCAACTCGCTGGCCACGTGAGCAAACCTGGCGTGTCCCGGCACGGCGGGCAATTGGCCGGACGAGTCATCCGACCGACCACAGGGGTGAACCGGTCGATCACGCAGAGTGGCCGGGCTCCGCGGAGCCCGGCCACCGGACACGACTAGCGCACCGTCCTGCGGTACCACACGCGGCGCTCGCCCGAGGGCAGCGCGACCCGGGTGATCACGGTGGTCAGCAGCGCGCCGATCGCCAGCCACAGCAGCGCGGCGACACCGTCGTTCAGCAGCGTCCGCGCGCCCTCGTTCGCCGGGGTGAACAGGTCGCGCAGCCCCAGCGAGACACCGGCCGACCAGCCGTCGATCAGCTGCGCGAACGCGTTCGCCGGGTTGGCGCCCGCGACCACCAGGAAGATGTGGATCGCCAGCACCACCGCGAACAGCCAGCAGACGACGTCGATCACCACGCAGGCGATCCGCACGCCGCGCACCCGCGAGTCGCCGCGCTCGACCACCTCCTCCTCGCGCACCGGCGCGCGGGTGACCAGCTCCTCCCGCACCGGCACGGGCCGAACGGGTTGGGCCACAACGTCTTCCCGCGGTTCCACGGGGCGCACGACCTCGGTGGGCCGCAGGTCGCGACGGGGATGGCTCATCAGCGTTGTCCTCTCACTCGACCCCGATCGGATTACCCGCGACCGGTGCCGGGACAAACCCGGTGGACCGGGTGGGGGACAATCGGCGACGTGAGCGAGCACATCCTGGACGAACTGTCCTGGCGCGGCCTGATCGCGCAGTCGACCGACCTCGACGCCCTGCGGGAGGACCTGGACTCCGGCCCGCTCACCCTCTACGCGGGCTTCGACCCGACCGCGCCCAGCCTGCACGCCGGCAACCTCGTCCCGCTGCTCATGCTGCGCCGCTTCCAACGCGCCGGGCACCGGCCGATCGTCCTCGCGGGCGGCGCGACGGGCATGATCGGCGACCCGCGCGACACCGCCGAGCGCTCGCTGAACTCCCTGGACACGGTCGCCGACTGGGCGTCGCGCATCCGGGGCCAGCTGGAGCGGTTCGTGGAGTTCGACGACGGGCCGACCGGCGCGGTCGTGGTGAACAACCTGGACTGGACCGGGAACGTGCCGGTGCTCGACTTCCTCCGGGACGTCGGCAAGCACTTCTCGATCAACGTCATGCTCGCCCGCGAGACGGTGAAGCGCCGGCTCGACGGCGACGGCATGTCCTACACGGAGTTCAGCTACCTCCTGCTCCAGTCGCACGACTACCTCCAGCTGCACCGCCGCTTCGGCACCCGGCTCCAGGTCGGCGGCTCGGACCAGTGGGGCAACATCGTCGGCGGCGTCGACCTGATCCGGAAGGTCGACGGCGGCTCCGCGCACGCGCTGACCGCGCCCCTGGTGACCGACGCGGAGGGCCGCAAGTTCGGCAAGTCCACCGGCGGCGGCAACGTCTGGCTCGACCCGGCGATGACCTCGCCCTACGCCTGGTACCAGTACTTCGTGAACGTGGGCGACGCCGACGTGCTGCGGTACCTGCGGCTGTTCACCTTCCTCTCCCGGGAGGAGATCGAGGACCTGGCCGCGCAGACCGAGTCCGCGCCGCACCTGCGCGCCGCGCAGAAGAGGCTGGCCCAGGAGTTCACCGACCTGGTGCACGGCGAGCACCAGACGCGGCAGGTGATCGCGGCCAGCCAGGCGCTGTTCGGCCGGGGCGAGCTGCGCGACCTCGACCTGTCGACCCTGGAGGCCGCGATGGCCGAGGCGCCGACCGGCGAGGTGCGGCTGGCCGAAGCGCCGACGATCGTGGACCTGCTGGTGGCCTCGGGGCTCGCGGACAGCCGCGGCGCGGCCCGGCGCGCGGTCAAGGAGGGCGGCGCCTACGTGAACAACGTGAAGGTCGCCGACGAGGAGTGGGTCCCGACCGAGGCCGACCTGCTGCACGGCCGGTGGCTCGTGACGCGGCGCGGCAAGCGGACCACCGCGGGTGTGCGCGTGACGCCCTGACCAGCGTTTTCGACCTGTGCAGGAGGCCGTCGACCCGGTGGGGTCGGCGGCCTTCGTCATTCGTTGGTGTGATCGCAGTCACACTGTTGTGGCGTGGGCGGGTCGGATAGCGTGTCGGTGAGAGCGGCACGGGGTGGCTGACCTGCGGTTTCAGCCCGTGCCGGGTTCCTGTGCCCCCGATTTGACCTCTGGTTCGGGTGCGTGTAACTTTCTCCATGTCAGCGAGAACGGGCCGCGAAAACCGGGCCGGAACGCGACAAGGGTCACGAACCAAGCTCCCACCCAGTGTGGTAGAGTGGGTGACCTGCGAAACAGGAAGACCCAGTCGGGGCCTTGAAGGCCTTCACGACCAGGGCGTCTAGTTTCACCAAACAAGCTTCATGAATGCACAAGCCTCCGATCGAGCCGTGCAAACGGTGAGTGACGATGAGCGCGTGTTCTTTGAGAACTCAACAGCGTGCCGAATAGCCAGTAAATTGTATGAACCTCGTCAAGAGGTTTTCCTTTGAGATTGTTACTGGA
>NZ_JBFAEO010000029.1:0-104883 GCF_040642015.1 Actinosynnema sp. NPDC020468 | reverse complement strand
GTGGCGCCGGTCCGAGTGTACTGCCTGGCCTTCGCGTTCGTGGCGGTCGCGCACCTCCAGGGCGTTCGGGCGGCGGGGTGCGGGCGCCGGACGAGTCACACCGTGAGTCCACAGTGGACCAAACCCAGGCCGCTCCGACCGCTTACGACCGGTGGGCGGGACGCGGCACGTGGCGCCGGCACGGGCGATCCCCGCGAACGCCGCCCGGCGGGCCGGACCCGGTGGTCGCCGCCGCGAACCGACCGGCGAGCGCACTCCCTCCGGCCGAGGGCTCGACGGTCACCGGATACCGCGCTCGCCGCGAACCGACCGGCGAGCGGAATCCCTCCCGGCGGGAACCCCAGCGCTCGTCGGGCATGGCGCTCGCGGCCGCGAGCCGCACTGCGAGCGCACTCCCCTGGAAGGCCCGGTGGTCGTCGGGTGCCGGCACGGCATCCCTCCGTCCACAGTGGACCACTTCCGCGATGCCCTCGGGTCAGGCTCCGCAGCCCGCGCCGTCGCCGATCGGGCGTTCGGCGGGCACCGGCGCGGTCGCCGCGCGCAGGATGCCGGTGTGCAGCTCGCGCGCCAGGGCGGCCGGGGTGGGGTGGTCGAACAGCAGGTTCGCGGGCAGCTTCAACCCCGTCGCGGTGTTCAGGCGGTTGCGCAGTTGCAGGGCCGACAGCGACGTGAAACCCCATTCCTGGAACGTGGTCGCGCCCTCGAGCTCGGTCGCCGAGGTGAACTGGAGCACCGCCGCCGCGTGCTTGCGGACCAGGTCCTCCAGCGCGCGCAACGCCTCCCGGGGTGGCAGGTCGGCCAGCCGGCCCGCCAGGTCGGACCGACCGGGACGGCCGGACAGCTCGGCCAGCAGCGGCCGGGCCAGGGTCGACGCGGGCAGCGCCGTCCAGTGCGGGGTGAAGCACGTCAGCGTCGTCTCGCGGACCGCGCGCGGCAGCACCGCGCCCAGCACGTCCGCGCCCATCGGCTGCCAGCCGATCGACGTCGCGCCCGGCCGGTGCGCGGCCAGCGCGTCGAAGTACGCCGCCATCGGCAGGAACCGCCGCTCGCACGCCGGGTCCCAGACACCCGGCGCGGGCGAGAACAGCACGAACGCGTCGAGCGCCCGGTCCGCGGTCAGCTCGTGCAGGTGGGTCGCCGCGGCGATCAGGTCCGCGGCCGGGGTGTCCGCGCCCAGCGGCGCGGTGTGCAGCACGGCGGTCAGGTCCATCCCGGCCAGCAGGTCGGCCAGCGCCGACCGGTCCGCCGGGTCGCAGCCGACGATCGTGGCGTCCACGCCCTGCGCGGCGAGTTCGGCCTCCAACGCCACGTCCTCGGTCCGGTCCGCGGTCGGCGGCCGCAGCACCACGACCCGCGCCGCGCCCCGGGCCGCGAGCAGGCTCACCACGTCCCGACCCACCGGGCTGAACCCGTCGGTGACGAGCACCGTCCCGCGCGGCCGCCACTCCTCCAGCGCGGGCGGCGCGGGCACCAGCCTGCGGGCGCTCGTCCCGGTCGGCCGCACCGCCACCTCGTCCTCGTCCACCCGGCCCGCGAGCACGTCCAGCACCCGCGCCACGCTCGCCTCGTCCACCCGCGCCGGCACGTCCACCGCGCCACCGGGCGCCCGCGACGTCTGCCGCAGCCCCCACACCAACGCCTGTGCCGGCGTGGACACCGGGTCGCCGACACCGGTCGACACCGCGCCGCTGGTGAGGCACCACACCGGCCCGGTCACCTGGGCCAGCAGCGCGGCGGTCGCCGACGCCTCGGCGCCCAGCGCCAGCAGCGACACCACCGCGACGTCGTGCGACAGCCGCCGCAAGGCCTCCGCGTCCGGGTCCACCAGCACCGACTCGGCCCGACCGGCCAGCGCCCGGGTCCACGGGTGCTCGACCGCCGACCCCGGCACGACCAGCGCGAACGGCCGGCCGACGCCGTGACCGGGCCGGGCCGGGCGCCACACGACGCGGTGCCGGGCGGCGTCGGCGCGGGCGGTCAGCGACGTCCCTCCCTGCCACGCCTGCAACGCCGGCAGCACGGCCCGCAGCGCCTCGCGGCGGACGGCGTCGGTGATGCCCAGCGCCCGCGCCACCGCGTTCTCGTCGGCCAGGTCGAGCCCGAGCCGGGGCGCGGTGGGCGAGTCGAGCCACAGGTGCTGCCGCTGGAACGGGTAGGTCGGCAGGTCGGCGCGGCGCGCGCCGGGGAACGCGGGCGTCCAGTCGACCACGCCGCCGTGCGCCCACCACTCCCCCATCGACCGGTGCAGCGCGGTCACGTCGTCCTGCCCGCGCGCCAGCGACCCGACGGCGGTGACGTCCCGCTGCCCCGCGACCTCCTGCACGCTCATGATCAGCAACGGGTGCGCGCCGACCTCCACGAACGCGGTGTGCCCGGCGTCGAGCAGCCCCCGCACCGCCGACTCGAACCGCACCGTGCGGCGCAGGTTGCGGTACCAGTAGCCGGCGTCGAGCCCGGCGCCGGACTCGCGCCCGCCGGTGACCGTGGAGTGGAACGGGATCCGCGCCTCGCGCGGGCTGACGTCGGCCAGCTCCTCCAGCATCGGCGCCCGCAGCACGTCGAGGTGGTGCGAGTGCGACGCGAAGTCCACGATCCGCTTGGTCCGCACCCCGCTCCCGCCGAGCACCGCCCGCAGCTCCTCGACCGCGTCCGCGTCGCCGGACACCACCGTCGAGCCCGGCCCGTTGACCACGGCCACCTCCAGCCGCCCGGCCCACCGCGCCAGCAGCTCGCGGACCCGGTCGGCGGGCAGCCCGACCGACAGCATCGCGCCGTCCCGGTCCAGCGTCCGCACCAGCCGCGACCGCACGGCGGTGATCCGCGCCGCGTCCGCCAGGGTCAGCACGCCGGCGACGTGCGCCGCCGCGATCTCGCCCTGCGAGTGGCCGACGACCGCGGCCGGCCGCAACCCGTGCGAGCGCCACACCGCCGCCAGGCCCACCATCAGCGTGAACAGCACCGGCTGGACCACCTCGACCCGGTCCACCGGCAACCCGGCGGCCAGCACGTGTGCGATCCGGAAGGTCACGTACGGCCGGAACGCCTCGTCGCACTCGCGGACCACCCGGGCGAACACCGGCGAGTGCCGCAGCAGCTCCCGGCCCATGCCCGCCCACTCCGCGCCCTGGCCGGGGAACACCAGCACCGGACCGGGCTGCTCCACCGCCCGGCCGCGCACCACGTCCGCCGACTCGCCGCCGCACGCCACCGCGTCCAGGCCCGCCAGCAGCCGCTCCCGGTCCCGGCCGACGACGACCGCGCGGTGCGCGAACGGGGTCCGGGTGGTGGCGAGCGAGAAGCCGATGTCGCCGGTGCCGCCGGGCGCGCCGGACCGCAGGTGCTCGCGCAGCCGCCGGGCCTGGTCGCGCAACGCCTGGTCGGTGCGCGCGGACAGCACCCACGGCAGCGCGCCCGACCGGTCCGGCGTGGCCGGGGTGTCCCGGTCCGGCGACTCCTCGACGATCACGTGCGCGTTCGTGCCGGAGATGCCGAACGACGACACCCCGGCCCGCCGCGGCCGACCGCCCGAGGGCCACGGGCGCGGGTCGACCAGCAGCTCCACCGCGCCGCTCGACCAGTCGATCAGCGGCGAGGGCACCTCGGCGCGCAACGTCGCGGGCAGCTCGTGGTGCCGCAGCGCGAGCACCATCTTGATCACCCCGACGACGCCCGCCGCCGCCTGGGTGTGGCCGACGTTGGACTTCACCGACCCCAGCCGCAGCGGCTCGGCCCGGTCCTGGCCGTAGGTGGCGAGGATCGCGTGCGCCTCGACCGGGTCGCCGATCCGGGTGCCGGTGCCGTGCGCCTCGACCGCGTCCACGTCCGCCGGCCGCAGGCCCGCGTCGGCCAGCGCCAGCCGGATGACCTGCCGCTGCGCGGCCTCGCTCGGCGCGAGCAGCCCGTTGCTGGCGCCGTCCTGGTTGACCGCCGTGCCGCGCAGCACGGCCAGCACGGGGTGCCCGTTGCGGCGCGCGTCGGACAGCCGCTCCAGCACGACCACCGCCGCGCCCTCGCCCCAGGACGTGCCGTCGGCGATCGCCGCGAACGGCTTGCACCGGCCGTCCGGCGCCATCGCCCGCTGCCTGCTGAACTGCACGAACACCGCGGGCGAGGACATGATCGTGACGCCGCCCGCGACCGCCAGGTCCGACTCGCCCGACCGCACCGACCGGCAGGCCAGGTGCAGCGCCACGAGCGAGGCCGAGCACGCGGTGTCCACGGTGATCGCCGGACCCTCCAGGCCCAGCGTGTAGGCGACCCGGCCGGAGATCACGCTCGGCGAGGTGCCCGCCATCAGGTGGCCGTCGCCCTCGCCGACCGCCTCGTGCAGCCGCGGCCCGTACTCGGGCGGCATCGCGCCGACGAACACGCCGGTGCGGGTGCGCCGCAGGCTCGTCGGGTCCACGCCCGAGCGCTCCAGCGCCTCCCACGTGGTCTCCAGGGTCAGCCGCTGCTGCGGGTCCATCGCGCGCGCCTCGGCCGGGCTGATGCCGAAGAACGCCGGGTCGAACGCGCCCGCGTCGTAGACGAACGCACCCTCCCGCGCGTAGGACTTGCCCGGTCGGTCCGGGTCGGGGTCGAACAGGTCGGCCAGGTCCCAGCCCCGGTCGACGGGGAAGCCGTCGACCGCGTTGCGGCGCGCCGACACGAAATCCCACAGCCGCTCGGGCGAGGCGATGCCACCGGGCAGCCGGCAGGCCATCCCCACGATCGCGACGGGTTCGGGGTACTCGTGTTCGTGTGCCATGCGCTATCGCTTTCTCGGTGACCGACGAATCGTCGGGAAAAAGAGCATCCAGGAACTCACAGGCCATACTCCGGTGCCGAGTTCCTCGACCGATTCTGGCGAAGTTTCACGCCTCCTCGCAACTTATTCAGGCAAGATCACCCGAACCGGGCGGAGCGCATGATTTATTCCACTAAAACTGTCACCGAATTGCCGGTTCCAGGCACGAATTCACCCGCTTGAGGTAACTCGTACGCGTGATAATGCCGCTACCCGGGAAACCAGTACCCGGAAATACCTTCGCGGCCGGGCCGCGCAAATGCAACCTTTTTCCGACACCCGCCCCGAATGGCGGAAAACGGACGCCCGTCAGGCCGGGTCGCCGAGCACCGCCGGGTCCGCGCCGTCCAGCAGGTCGGCCACCGCGGCCAACCCCTCGCGCGGCGCCTCGACGGTCAGCGGCAACCACACCGAGAACCGCGTGTCACCCGGCCTCGACTCCACCCGGATGTCGCCGTGGTGCTTCTTCACCACGATCCGCCACGAGATGTCCAACCCCAGCCCGGTGCCCTCGCCCACCGCCTTCGTGGTGAAGAACGGCTCGAAGATCCGCGACTTCACCTCCGGCGCGATACCCGCGCCCGTGTCGCCGACCTCCACCACCGCGCAGTCGCCGTCCCGCCACGTCCGCACCGTCAACGTGCCGCGACCACCCATCGCCGCCACCGCGTTGTCCACCAGGTTCGTCCACACCTGGTTCAACTCCGCCGCGTACGCGGGCAGCGCCGGCAGCGACCGGTCGTACTCCCGCACCACCTCGACGCCGTCGCCCAACTTCCCACCCAGCATCACCAACGTCGAGTCCAGCAACTCGTGCACGTCCACCACCTGGAACGGCGCGCGGTCCATCTGCGAGTACTGCTTCGCCGCGCCCACCAGCGTCGACACCCGCGTCGTCGCGTCCTCGATCTCGTTCATCAGGCTCTCGGTCTCGACCGTGTACCCCAGCCACCGCACCGCGGGCTCCGACGCGGTCTGCGGGCACAACCCGACCGCCTTCTCCAACCACTCCACGTCCAGGCCACCCGCCACCAACCGGGGCGCCAGGTCCCACCCGCCCTCGATGCCGCGCGCGTCGAGCCAGTCCGACACCTCGTCCTCGCGGTCCGCGGTCTCCATCGGGCTGAGCCTGGGCGCCTTCGCCACCCGCTCGACCGCCTCCTCCTGCAACCTCACCAGCGCCGGCAGCACCGCCGGGTCCAACTTCCCCTTCGCCAGCATCGCGAGCTTGTGCCGCATGCCCGCCACCCGCTCGCGCAACGCCGCCGTCGCCCGCACCGCCGCCGCGGCCGGGTTGTTCAACTCGTGGGTCAACCCCGCCGACAGCGAACCCAGCGCCAGCAGCCGCTCCCGCTGCGCCACCACCCGGTTCGTGTTCTGCATGCCCAGGAACAGGCCCTCCAGCAGGTGCACCGCCATCGGGAACCACTCCCGGAAGATCGCCCCGAACTCGTCCGCGGGCAACTGGTACATCCGGGTGTCCACCACCGCGTCCACCGTCGCCCCGTACAACCGCGTCGCCACGCCACCGGCGCTCACGAACGACTGGGTCGCGCCGAAGTACGAACCCCGGTGGCTGCTCCGGATCACCTCGACCCGCTCACCGCCCACCGTGCGGCTCAACGCCACCTCGCCGTCCAGCAGCACGAAGAAGCACGTCGCCTCCTCGCCCTCGGACAGCACCCGCGAGCCCGCGACCCTGGTCTCCACCTGGCCGTGCTCCACCAGCCACGCCAACCTGTCCTCGTCCAGGTGCTCGAACAGGAACAGGTCGCGCAGGTCGTCCGCGGTCAGGTTCTCGATCACGACTTCTCCAGGTAACGATGGACCAACGACACCGCCATCGCGCCGTCACCGACCGCCGACGCGACCCTCTTCACCGACTCCGCCCGCACGTCGCCCGCCACGAACACGCCCGGCAGGCTCGTCTCCAGGTGGTACGGCGGCCGGGCGGGCTCCCAACCCGCCGGAGGCGCCCCGTCGGCCACCAGGTCCGGACCGGCCAGCACGAAACCGCGCTCGTCGCGCGCCACCGTGCCCGCCAACCAGTCCGTGTGCGGCGCCGCACCGATGAACGCGAACAACCACGACGCCTCGACCGTCCTGGTGTCACCGGTCTTGTTGTGCACCAACGTCAGCGACTCCAGGTGGGATTCCCCGGAACCGCCCACGACCTCCGTGCAGCAGGACACCTCGATGTTCGGCACCCGCGCCAACTGCTCGATCAGGTAGTGCGACATCGACCGCTCCAGCGAGTCGCCCCGCACCACCAGCACCACCCGCCGCGCGTGCCCCGCGAAGTACAGCGCCGCCTGACCCGCCGAGTTCGCGCCGCCCACCAGGTACACATCCTGACCCGCGCACCCCGGACCCTCGGTCGTCGCCGCACCGTAGAACACGCCCCGACCGGTCAACCCGCCCAGACCCGGCGCCTCCAGCATCCGGTAGGACACGCCCGTCGCCAGGATCACCGTGTGCGCGGCCAACTCCGTGCCGTCCGCGAACCGCACCACCCGCGCCGCGCCCCGCGCCTCCAGCGCCACCACGTCCCGGGTGGTCAGCATCTCCACCCCGAACTTGGCCGCCTGCCGGCGCGCCCGCCCGGTCAACTGCTCACCGGACACCCCGTCCGGGAAACCCAGGTAGTTCTCGATCCGGCTGCTCGTGCCCGCCTGACCGCCGGTCGCCCGCCGTTCCACCAGCACGGTCCGCAACCCCTCGGAACCGCCGTACACCGCCGCGCCCAACCCCGCCGGACCGCCACCGACCACGATCAGGTCGTAGAAGTCGGTCGACGGCGTCGTGCTCAGGCCCACCCGGTCGGCGAGCTCCCCGTCCGACGGCTGCACCAGCGCCTCGCCCTGCGCCGTCACCACCACCGGCAGCCGCGACCCGTCCAGGTCCGCCGCCGCCAGCAGCCGCGCCGCCTCCTGGTCCGCGTCGTCCAGCGCGTGCCAGCGGAACGGCACCGAGTTGCGCGCCAGGAAGTCCCGCACCTCGTAGGAGCGCGGCGACCACCGGTGCCCCACCACCCGCACCTGCCTGGCGGGCTTGCGGTCGGTCTCGCCCCACGCCCGCAGCAGCTCGTCCAGCACCGGGTACAGCTTCTCCTCCGGCGGGTCCCACGGCTTGAGCAGGTAGTGGTCCAGGTCCACGACGTTGATCGCCTGGATCGCCGCGTCGGTGTCCGCGTACGCGGTCAGCAGCACCCGCCGCGCCACCGGGAACAGGTCCATCGCCGCTTCCAGGAACTCGATGCCGCTCATGCCCGGCATCCGGTAGTCCGCCAGCAGCACGGCGACCTCCTCGCCGCGCAGCTTGATCTCCCGCAACGCCTCCAGCGCCTGCGCGCCCGACTCCGCGCGCACGATCCGGTACGCCTCGCCGTACTGGCGGCGCAGGTCGCGCGCGACGGCGCGGGACACCGACGGATCGTCGTCCACGGTCAGGATCGAAGGGCGGGCGACCTGGGCTGTCGTCATGCCGCACAGTCAATCAGCCGGCGGCCACGCGCACGACCCCCGCGTCGACCGGAACACCTTCGCAACCTTTTACCCACTCGTGGAAGATTTCTTTTTGTGATATAATCCGAAATCATCCGCCTATTGTCGTGGCGTGACTCCCTCCCCCGGTAGAACCGCGCTGACCGCCGCCGCCGCGCGCGCCGCGCACCTCCTGGTCGACCACGCCCCGATCGTGTTCGCCGACGACCTCGCCGCGCCGCTGCTCGGTGACCAGGCCGACGCACTGCTCTCCTACCACCGGGAACACGGCGCGAACCCGATCCTGGCCACCGCCCGCGCCGAGGTCGTGTGCCGGGCCCGCTACGCCGAGACCGCCGTCCTGGCCGCCGTGCGACGGGGCGTCGACCAATACGTGGTGCTCGGCGCGGGACTCGACACCTTCGCGCTGCGGAATCCGACCGCCGTCCGCGTTTTCGAGGTCGACCACCCGGCCGCCCGGGCCTGGAAGGCCGACCGGGAAAAGGCGGCGGGAATGCGATCACCCGCGGTGTCGACCCCGGTCGACCTCACCCGCGAATCCCTCGCCGACGGGTTGGCGGCGGTGGGGTTCGATCTCGACCGGCCGGCCGTCGTCGCGTGGCTGGGCGTGAGCATGTACCTCGACGCGGCCACCGTCGACCGGGTGCTGGGCGAACTGGGCCGGCTCGCGCCGGGGTCGGAACTGGTGTTCGACCACCTGCTGCCCGAGGGCGAGCGGGACGACGTCGGCGACCTCTACGTGCGGGCGGTCGGTCCGGTGGTGGCCGCGGGCGGTGAGCCCTGGCGCAGTTTCCCGGGCGTCGCCGAGGCGACGGCCCTGGTCCGCCGGCACGGGTTCGGGTCGGTCGCGTCCGTGGGGCAGCGCGAGTCCGTCGACGCGGCGTTGTGGGAGCGGTCGGACTCGCTGCGTCCGGCGCGGGTGTCGAGCCTGGTGCACGCCCGACGCTGATCTTTAGTCAACACTGAAGGAATAGTGACCCTTACGGGTGAACCCGGCCGGATAGGGTCATCCCATGACCGCCTCTCCCCCGCTCGCGCAGGTAGGGCGGGTGGAGGCGGGCTTCCAGGCGGCGCTCGGCCGCTTCGCCGGACCGGTCCGCGGCGTCGGGGTGCTGTCGATCAGTGCGTTCGGCGTGCTGGGCGTGCCGGCCGACGCCCTGCCGCTCGGCGTCGCGCTGCTGGCGTTGATGCTGGTGGGCGCGGTCGCGGACCTCGGGCCCCGGCGCTGGGCGCTGGTGGCGGCGGTGGCCCGCGTGGTCGCGGTGTGCGCGGCGCAGGGGTGGCTCGGCGACGCGGACCAGTGGGCGCTCAACGTGCTGACCACGACCGCGATCACCCTCCAGTGGGAGTGGTCGCCGAAGGTCACCGTGCCGGTGACCGCAGGGCTCGTCGCGGTCGCGCTGGTCGGGTCGGGGTTCCACGACGTCCCCACGACCGTCGCCCGGGTGGTGGTCGAGTGCTCGCTGGCCTGGCTCGCGTTCGCGCTGCTGCGCCGGTCGAGCAGGCAGGTGGACGAACTCCAGGCCGGGCGGGCCGCGCTGGAACGGGCCGAGGCGGTGGCCGTGGCGACCCGGCGGCGGGAGCGCGAGTACCTGGCGCTGCTGCACGACACGGCGGCGGCGACGTTCCTGGCGGTCGCGGTGCGCGACACCGACCCGGACGAGGTCGCCGGGTACGCGCGGCGGGACCTGGCCGTGCTGACCGGCGGGTCGGGCGTGCCCGGCGACACCCCGGTCGACCTGGCGTCCTCGCTGCGCCCGGTGCTGGACCGGGTGCCGCTGCGGGTGGACGCGGTGTGGGCGACCGCGCTGGTGCCGACCTCGGTGGCACTGGCGCTGGTCCGCGCGGTGCGGGAGGCGCTGCGCAACGTGCGCCGGCACGCGGGCGTGTCGACCGCGCGGGTCGAGGTGGCGGCCGGGGACGGCGTGGTCGTGACGGTGTCCGACACCGGGGTGGGCTTCGACCCGGACGCCGTGCCCGATCACCGACGGGGTGTCCGGGGGTCGATCGTCGAGCGGATGGCGGCGGTGGGCGGGCACGCCGAGGTGACGTCGCGGCCGGGCGGGGGCACGACGGTCCGGCTGGTGTGGCGTGGGTGAGGCGCACGTGACCGCCACCATGCGCCTGGTGCTGCTGGGCGTGGTGGCGACGATCCAGCCGGGCTTGAGCCTCGTGCCGCTCCTCCGGTACGACCACGCGCCGGCCGCCGGTATCGCTTTCGGGGTGTTCGCGCTGGTCACGGCCGGGTGCGCGCCGTGGGTCGCCCGGCGGCGGCCGCTGCCGGGGTGGGTCGAGGCGTGCGGCGCGGTCGCGGTGCTGGGCGCGTCGGTCGCGGCGAACGCGGCGCTGCCCGCCGACGGGTTCTTCGGCCCGGCGCACTGGTCGTTCGGGTTGGTCGGGTGGCACCTGCTGCTGTTGCTGACCGAGCGGTCCGGTCCGCTGGTGGGCGCCCTGGGCCTGCACGTGGTGGTGAGCATCGCGCAGTTCCTGTCGGCCGGCGCGCCCGACCGCGCCGACGTGGGTCGGGCGGGTGTGGTCGTGCTGAGCGTGACGAGCTTCCAGCTCGGCATGTTCGTGATCATCCGGGTGCTGCGGCGCGGTGCCCGCCAGGCCGAACTCGCCGCCGCCGCGCAGCAGCGGGCCGAGACGCGGGTGGCGCTGGCCAGGCAGTGGGAGCAGGACCTGCGCACCGGCTTCGCGGGTCAGCTCGGCGCCACGCTGCCGCTGCTGGCCGACCTCGCGGACGGGGTGCTCGACCCGCGCGACGAGGAGACCCGGCGGCGGTGCGCCCTGGCCGCGACCCAGCTGCGCCGGCTGTTCGCCGAGAACGACGACGTGCCGGACCCGCTGGTGCACGAGGTGGCGGCGTGCGTGGACGTGGCCGAGCGACGGGGCGTGGCGGTGTCGCTCGCGGTCGGCGGCGCGCCGGTGCCGGTGCCGAAGGACGTCCGCCGCGCCCTCACCACTCCCCTGGCCACCGCGCTGTCGGCCGCGCACGGCAAGGCCCGGGTGAGCCTGCTGCGCACCCCCGACGAGGTGCGGGTGGCGGTCGTCGCGACCGGCGGCCCGACCACCGCGACACCGCCCGACCCGTCGAACGGCGTCGAGCCGGCCGGCGGCCGGGCGGTCGCCGTGGAGACCGACACGTACGGTGGCCGGACGCGGACGGAGGCGAGATGGCGCGTGAGGTGAGCGCGGTCGTGGTGGACGACCACCCGGCCGTGCGGGCCGGGGTGGCGTACTGGTTGTCGACCGGCGAGCCGCCGATCCGGGTGGCCGCGGCCGGTGACGACGTGCGGCACGCGTGGGTCGGACCCGGCGCGGACGCGGACGTGGTGATCCTCGACCTGCACCTGGGCGGACCGACGCCGGTGCTCGGCGACCTGCGGCGGCTGGTCGAGGCCGGGCGGCGGGTGGTGGTGTACTCGATGCGGGCCGACGACGCGATCGCGTTGCAGTGCCTGGAGTCCGGCGCGCTGTGCTACCTCACCAAGGCCGAGGGCGAGGAGCACCTCGTGCAGGCGACGCGGGCGGCGGCCGAGGGCGCGCCGTACACGCCGCCGTCGTTGGCGGGCGCCCTCGCGGGCGACCGGTCCGACCACCGGCCCGCGCTGTCCGCCCGGGAGACCGAGGTGCTGGTGGAGTGGTTCCAGTCGGAGTCCAAGGACTTCGTCGCGCAGCGGCTCGGGATTTCGCTCAGCACGGTCAACTCGCACCTCGAGCGCATCCGGATCAAGTACGCGCTCATCGGCCGGGAGGCGCCGACGAAGGCGGCCCTGGTGGCGCGGGCGATCCAGGACGGACTGATCGACATCGACGACCTCTGACCGACCGGCCACTGTGGTGCGAACGACCGACAGCACCGACCGCGCCGGGCCGCTAGCGTCGCGGGCAACCCCTCTCGTGAAGGAGATCCGTGTTGACGCACGTCCGTGGACCCCTGCTCATCGCAGCCGCCGCCCTGCTGCTGTCCGCGTGCGGCGGCACGACGTCCGGCACCGCGACCACCGCCGACGCCGGCACCACCGCGCGGGAGACCACGAGCGCCGCCGAGTCGACCACGAGCAGCGCGACCAAGCCCAGCGCCACCAAGTCCGGCACACCGCAGACGTCCTCGGCGGACGCCACCGCGCCCGGCACGGAACTGAAGGTCGGCGACCGGGCCGTGGTGCCCTTCAAGTACGGCACCGACAAGAGCGGCACGATCGCGATCACCGTCACCGCGATCGAGCAGGGCGACAACGCGGACCTGGCGAAGTTCGGCGACAAGGCCAAGGGCATCACGCCGTTCTACGTGCGGGTGACCGTGGAGAACCTCGGCGGCACGGACCTCGCCTACAGCTCGGTGAGCCTGCGCGGCCTGGGCGAGGACGGCAAGAGCAGCGGCGTGATCATCTCCGGCGAGACCGCGAAGTGCGAGTCCGAGACCGCCGGCAAGGACTTCACCACCGCGGGCGTCAAGTACGAGACCTGCGTGCTCACCGCGACCCGCGAGGGCGCGAAGATCGTCGCCGCGAGCTTCGACAAGGGCGACGGCTACGACAAGGCGCCGGTGGTCTGGAAGGGCTGACCGGCCCGCGACGAAGGCCCCCGGTGACCACCTGGTCCCGGGGGCCTTCGCGATGCCGAGGTGAGGAGAAGGAAGGCACTAGAGCCTGGGAGTGTGGGAGGAAGCGCCCTCATGGCCTCACCGCGCCACAGTAGCGACCCCGCTCCCGGGTGATCAACCCGGTTACGCCGGCACCAGCTCGGTCAACCGCGCGGTGGTGATCACGTCCGACCCGGCGGGCAGCCCGTCCGGCGCGGCGAGACCGACGTAGGTGACCGGCCCGGTCCACGTCGTCCGGCCGTCGTCCACCGTGTACTCCCCCGCCAGGGTCAGCAGGTCCCGGACCGTGAAGTACCGGCGCCGCAACACCTGGCGCGCCAGCAGCGCGGTGCCGAACCGGTTGTCCTCGACCCGGTTGTGCTGGTCCAAGCCCCGGCCGTACAGCTGGGTCCAGGTGGCCACCCAGCCGGCGGGACCGCGGTGGAACACCACCGGCAGCGCGATCCGGCCCGGCCCCCGGGTGCTCGACCTGAGGCGCACCGTCGCCGGTTCGAAGGGCAGGCCGCGCTGGTCGAGCGAGCGCAGCATGTACCCGAACTGCGACTCGGCGACCTGGTCGAACCCCTCACCCGAGTACACGTTGACCTGCGGCACGACGTAGTGCCCGCGCAGACCCTCCAGCGGCACGTCGATGAACTCGGTCGCGCCGTGCTCGGACTCCGTCACGTCGCCGGAGTAGTACGCGCCGAGCGCGTGGTGGTTGGTCCACGACACCTGGCCGGCGAAGGTGAAGTCCTCGTGCAGCAGCATCACCGACAGGTCGTGGTCGGTGGTCCGGGCGCTCTCCCGCCAGTAGGTGAAGAACCGCAGCAGTTCGCCGTCGGCCGGGGTCACCGAACCGCGCGGCAGCACGCCGAACCCGTCGGCGGTCGTCTTGCCGGACAACGGGAGCGCGACGTCGAGTACCGCCGGGTCGACCACCACCGCGCCGCGGTCGGGCAACCGGGAGCGGATCTCCGCGTCCACAGTGGCCTCGATCGCCGCGAGCCGCGCCCGGTCGAACGGCGGCCGCTCGTCCGTCGTGGCCCAGCCGCGGCCGAACCGGTTGACGAACACCCGGGAACCGCCCGGTTCGGTCCGGTTGAGCAGGTGCTCGCGCACCGACAGCAGCACCCGACCGGACACCCGGCCCACGACCCGTTCCAGCGCGCGCTGCACCACGTCCGGGTCGGCCACGCGCAGCAGCCGGTCGAGCGACCGCGCGAACGCGCCGGGCGAGGCGGACAGCAACTCGACCGCGCGGGTCGCGTCGCCGGACCGGAAGGCGCGCTCCACGTGGGACGCGGGCGACCGGAACTCCTCGTCGCCCCGGGCGACCGCGAAGACCCGGCGCGCGTGCGGGCGGTCCGGGTACTCGTGCGGGTGCAGTCGTTCGCCGAGCCGCTGCCAGCGCCGGGCGAACCGCGCCACGTCGCCGAGCCTGGTCTCGTCCGCCGCCACCACGTCGTCCAGCACGGCCATCAGCGCGCGCCGCTCGGGACGGCGGAACGCGCGGAACCGGGTGGGCGTGAGCAGGGTCGGGTCGCCGCCGGAGACCTGGCACGCCAGGCGGAGCACGTCGGTGACCGTGTCGACGCCGACCACCGGCAGGCCGCGGCCGAACCGGACGCCGTTCAGCACGGCGCGGACCTCCCGGATCGGCGGCACCGGCACGTCCTCGCCCGCGCACAGCTCGGCGAGGCCCGCGAACAGCCGCAGGTCCTCCTCGTTGCCCGGCACCGTCGAGCCCGCGAGGGCGCGGTAGAGCCGGACCGTCTCGACCGCGGACGTGTCGCCGAGGTGCAGGACGGTCAGCCGGTCGGTCACGGCGGGCAGGAACTCCTCGTGCGCGCGCACGAGTTCGGCGAAGTCGTGCCGGTACCGCCCGTAGACGGCGGTGTGGAACAGGGCGTCGTTGCCCCAGCGGACACCGAGGCAGGACAACCAGTGCTCGACCGTGCTCGGCACGCCGGCCGGGAAGTCCACGAAGTACGGGTTGTGCCGCACGTGGTCGCCGACCAGCGCGCGCACCGCGTCCAGTGCCACGACCGCGCGGTCGAGCGCGACGTCCGGCGCGAGCGCGGCCAGGTGCGCGAGCAGCGGGCCGGATCCCTTGAACCCCACCGCCATCAGGGCGGCGTCGAACTGGCGTGCCACCGCGGCGCCGTCGCCCGCCGGCGCGGGGTCGGCGGGCACGCGCAGCGTCTTGCGGATGAGGAGCGAGTCGATCACCGGGCCATCGTCCCTCGCGGACGGTGCGACGACCACCGGTTTCCGGCTACTCGGGCGCGAGCAGGATCGCGGTCGCCCGGCGGACGGCCAGCGTGAACAGGCCCATGGCCGTGCCCGGCGTGCCGAGGACGACCAGCAGCAGCGTGCCGCTCAACGGCTGCACGGCGATGCACCCCCGGTCGCCCTCCAGCAGCACCGACTGGAGCCTGCCGAGTCCGGAGAACTGGACGAAGCGCTGACCGACGCCGGCGGAGGCGGCGCCCATCGCGGAGGCCTGCGCCGCCGCGTCGTCCGGGTGCGGGGTGCCCGGCGCGAGGTCGGCGGCGACCACGATGCCGTCCCGGCTGGTCACCGCGAGGCCGTCGACACCGTCGACCTCGGCGCGCACCCTGGCCAGCAGCGGGCCGAGCGCGTCCGGGTCGGTGAGCCTGATCTGGACGCGGTTGCCGGTCATACGGTCAGGGCCTGCTCGACGCGCCGCAGGTGCAGCCGGGCCAGGGCCAGGTTGGACCGCGCGCGGTCGAGGACCAGGTACAGGAACAGCCTGCTGCCCTTGAGCTCGGCCAGCGGCCGGATGATGTGGTACTGCCTGGTCAACGTGATCAGCATGTCCTCGATCGTGTCGTCCAGCTGGAGCGAGGCGATCGTGCGCAGCTTGGCCCGCACCACCTCCGTGTTGCCCGCGCCCGCGGCCTCGAGGTCGAGCAGCGCGTTGCCGCCCAGCGCGCCCAGCGTCATGCCGCTGTCGTAGTCGACCAGCGCGACGCCCATCGCGCCCTCCACCGACATCGCCTCGCGCAACGCCTCTTCGATGTTCACCCGCGGGACCTCCACCCCAGTGCACCGGCCGATTCCGACACGCACCGTACCCAGAAGATCCCCTGTTCCGGGTAGCCGCTGATCGTTTGGGCGAGTGAATAGGGCAGGAATGTTACTTTGCGAAGCCACCCGGTGTGATCAAGAGAACGCGCCGAGCCCCTCGCGGATTCCGGCCGACGACGATCTCGCGCACCCGGCCGGGGTGCGGTCGGGCGTGGCCGAACGGCGGGTGCGGCGGCGGCCGAGCACCGCCCCACCCGCCGGGCGGTCAGGCCAAGCGGATGTCCACCGGCACCGCGGCGGCGAGCGTGTGGCCGACCGGGGACGACCGGATCACCTTCTCGTGCAACGACTCCAGGTCCGCGCGCGGCGCGTCGGACTCCACCCGGACGGTGGCGGTGATCGAGTCGAAGCCGGCGTGGCCGTCCGCGAGGCCGAGGAACACGTGCAGGTCGACGTTGCCCTTGACCTCGACGGTCAGCGAGTCCAGCGCGATGCCGGCCACCGTGGCGTTGGCCGCGTAGCCGACCGCGAGGCAGTTGCCGAGCGCGCCGAGCAGCTGCTCGACCGGGTTGGCCGCGGTGTCGCCGCCGCCGAGCGCGGTCGGTTCGTCGGACGGGGTCGGGTCGAAGGAGCGGACCGCGGCCTCGGACCGGAACGCGCCCTTCCAGCGGACGCGCGCGGCCCACGTCGTGCGGGCGTTGGCGGGGTCGGTCTGCACGGCGGCGACCAGGTCGCCGACCGCCTTGATGTCGACGTCGTTGAGCGGGCTCTGCACTTCGGTGGTCATGGCGGCCTCCCGGGGGTGAGGGGGAACTCCCGGTCAGGATGCCGCGCCGGCGCGCCGCCGTTCGGCTCAACCGCATGGTGGGAAGCGGTGCGGGAGCGGTGCCGCTGTGGTAAGAGCGCACCGTCCACTTCGGACTCCCCGGCCACCTGATCGAGTGGTGCGGGCGCGTCGTGGTTGGACCTGTGGTCTGGTGGGCACCCCGGGCTTTTCCGCAGGTGTCGCTCAAGGAGGTTCGCCGGTGGCGGGTACGGACGAGGTGGTCGGCGAGGGCGCGGTGGTCGCCGGGTTCGACGGGACGGACCGGTCCCGCGCGGCGGTGCGGTGGGCGGCGCGGGAGGCGCGGGCCACCGGGCGGCGGCTCGTGGTGGTGTACGCGGTGCGCGGCGCGCTGCCCGAGGTGGTGTTCACGCCGACCGTGTCACCGCTGCCGCAGGTGGTGAGCGAGGAGACGGTGCGGGAGTACGCGCACGACAAGGTCGCCGAGGTGGCGACCGAGGTCGGCGGGCAGGTCGAGGCGTACGTGCTGGACGGCCACCCGGCGCAGGTGCTGGAGAAGGTGACCGAGGGCGCGGACCTGCTGGTGGTCGGTGCCTCCGGGTCGGGCGCCCTGGCCCGCTCGGTCGGTTCGGTGGCCGCGGACGTGGTGACGCACGCGCCCGCGCCGGTCGTGGTGGTGCGGGACGGCGGTGTCGAGGACGGCCCGGTGGTCGTCGGCGTCGACGGCTCGGAGACCAGCGCGAAGGCGATCGACTTCGCGTTCGACTTCGCCGCGCGCCACGGTCTCGGCCTGGTCGCCGTGCACGCGTGGACCGCCCTCCCGCTGGAGGCGCTGAGCCCGGTGCCGGGTTGGGAGTACGACCCGGAGCTGTTCCGGTCCTCGTCGGAGGCGTTGCTGCGGGAGGCCCTGGCCGGGCCGGAGCAGCGGCACCCGGAGGTGGCCGTCGAGCGGGTGACGGTGTCGGCGCGCCCGGCGGAGGCGCTGCTGGAGCACGCCGACCGGGCGTCGCTGGTGGTCGTCGGCAGCCACGGCCGAGGCCTGGTCCGCCGCGCCCTTCTGGGCTCGGTGAGCCACGCGCTGCTGCACAACACCCCGGGACCGCTGGCGGTCGTACGCGCCTGAATCCCGACGGGGGCGGGCCGTGCCCGCCCCCGCGCGTCGCCCCACGACGAAGTCACCGCCCTGGACGCCACCGCCGAAAGCGGCCGTGAGCCCGGCCGGCGCGAACAGCGGCAGCGGAGTGCGGCGGTGTCCGCCGGGCCGGGGACGCTCGCGGCGGGCGCCGGGCCGCCGGGGAGGCCGGCTCATCGGGCTCGGT
This sequence comes from Actinosynnema sp. NPDC020468, assembly GCF_040642015.1. Taxonomy (NCBI): domain Bacteria; kingdom Bacillati; phylum Actinomycetota; class Actinomycetes; order Pseudonocardiales; family Pseudonocardiaceae; genus Actinosynnema; species Actinosynnema sp. NPDC020468. The sequence goes on along the minus strand of NZ_JBFAEO010000029.1, from coordinate 86,849 downwards.
CCGCCGCGCCGACGACCACTCCCCGTCACCACCGCGGCGGGCCCGTCCGGCATCGCCGATTGCCGGGAGACCGAGCCCCTCTCGGGTTGCGGCGTGTTGCAACCGACACGCCGTCGAGCCGCAGGATTGCGCGTCGACGCCGGTCCTACCGGGTGAACGTTGGGCCGGACGGGCCGCGGCCGTTCGCGTGTCGACAACTGGTCCACACAGTCGTGCTAGAAGACGGGGAATGGGGGACGTATCGTCTCCGGACCGGAAACCCTGGGGAGGACGACGATGACCACCCGACGCGGACTCGTGATCGGCGGCGTTGAGGCGCCCGCGCTGTCCGGGCGCGAGGTAGAGGACCACAACCCGTTCACCGGCGAGGTGCACGCCGTGCTCGCGGCCGGTGGGGTCGAGGACGTCACGCGCGCGGTCGACGCGGCGCAGGCGGCGTTCGCCGAGTGGGCCGGGGTGAGTCCGTTCGCGCGGCGGAAGTTGTTGCTGGGCGCGGCGGACCTGCTCGAGTCGCGGGCCGAGGAGGCCGTGGAGCTGGTCGCCCGCGAGGTCGGCGGGGTGCGCGGTTGGGCGCTGTTCAACGTGGGGTTGGCCGCCGAGGTGCTGCGCGAGGCCGCGGCCGCGGTGACGGCGCCGCAGGGCGACGTGCTGGCGACGCAGCACGGCGGGCTCAGCCTCGGCGTGCGGGAGCCGGTCGGGGTGGTGGCGGCGTTCGCGCCGTGGAACGCGCCGCTGATCCTGGGCACCCGGGCCGTGGCCGCGCCGCTGGCCGCCGGGAACACCGTGGTGCTCAAGCCGAGCGAGGCCGCGCCGTTGGCGTGCGGGTACTTCATCGCCGACGTGCTGCGCGACGCCGGGTTGCCCGACGGCGTGCTGAACGTGGTGACCAACGATCCGGCGGACGCCGCCGAGGTGGCGCAGGCGCTGGTCGCCGACCCTCGGGTGCGGGCGGTCAACTTCACCGGGTCGACGGGTGTCGGCCGGATCATCGGCGAGCTGGCCGCGCGGCACCTCAAGCCGGCCGTGCTGGAGCTCGGCGGCAAGAACGCGATCGTGGTGCTGGACGACGCCGACCTGGACCACGCGGTGGCCGCTGCGGTGTTCGGGGTGTTCCACAACGCCGGGCAGATCTGCATGTCCGGCGACCGGGTGCTGGTGCACGAGGCGATCGCCGACGAGTTCACCGCGCGGTTCACCGCCAAGGTCGCCTCGCTGCCGACCGGCGACCCGACCGCGCCGGGAACGATCATCGGACCGCTGGTCGACGCGCGGTCGGCGAAGCGGGTCGCCGCGCTGGTGGCCGACGCGCGGGCCAAGGGCGCGACGGTGCTGACCGGTGGCGACGAGCCGACCGGCGCGCTGCACCCGGCGACCGTGCTGACCGACGTCACGCCGGACATGGACCTGCACCACGGCGAGGCGTTCGGGCCGCTGTGCGTGCTGGCCACGTTCACCGACGACGACCACGCCGCCGCGCTGGCCAACGACACCGAGCACGGGCTGACCTGCGGGATCCTGACCGAGAACGGCGTGCGCGGGCTGGCGCTCGCCCGGCGGATCCGGACCGGCATCGTGCACGTGAACGACCAGACGGTCGGCGACGAGCCGCAGGCGCCGTTCGGCGGCGTCGGCTCCAGCGGCTACGGGCGGTTCGGCGGGCGGTGGGGCGTGGAGGCGTTCAGCAACACGCGCTGGATCACCGTCGCCACCGACCGCCCGCACTACCCGTTCTAGCCGCGGGGTCAGGGCCGGGGACCGATCTCCCGGCCCTCCTCCGTCACGAGGATCGCCGACGCCGGGCACGAGTCCGCGGCGTCGAGCACCTCCTCGTCCGGCGCCACCTCGTCGCGCAGCGCGGTCGCGGTGGCGCCGCGCAGCGCGAACAGCTCCGGCAGCAGCGCGGCGCACATGCCCGAGCCGATGCAGGTGTGCCCGTCCACCGACACGTGCCAGGTCACGGTGCTCACCAGCCGATCGGCATCGACCGCGGACCGCGCACCAGCATCTGCGTCTTCCACGTGATGTCGCCCGCGATCCGCAGGTCCGGCAGGTCGCGCAGCAGCGCGAGGAGCGCCTCCTGGAGTTCGAGCCTGGCCAGCGGCGCGCCGAGGCAGTGGTGCACGCCGTGGCCGAAGCCGACGTGGTGGTTGTCGGCGCGGTCGAGCACCAGCTCGTCGGCCGAGTCGAACCGCAGCCCGTCCCGGTTGGCCGCGCCGATCGCGACCAGCACGGGCTCCCCCGCGCGCACCAGCACGCCGCCGACCTCGACGTCCTCGGTGGCGTAGCGGGCGAACCCGGCGCCCGCGCCCAGCGGCACGAACCGCAGCAGCTCCTCCACCGCGGCCGGCACCAGGTCCGGGTTCTCCACCAGCCGCCGCCACCGGCGCGGCTGCTCGAGCAGCGTGTAGACGAAGTTGGGGATTTGGCTCGCGGTCGTCTCGTGGCCCGCGATGAGGATGCCGACGCACAGGTCGACCAGCTCCTCCTCGCTGAGCCGGTCGCGGACGTCGCGGGCCTCGATCAACGCGGTCATCAGGTCGTCGGCGGGTTCCTCGCGGTGCCGCGCGATCAGGCCGCCCATGTAGTCGAGCAGTTCGGTGCGGTTGCGCCCGAACTCCTCGGCGGTCAACCCGCTGGTGGACAGCGCGGCGTCGCTCCACACCCGGAAGCGCGGCCGGTCGGCGGCCGGCACGCCCAGCAGCTCGCAGATCACCGCGACCGGTATCGGCAGGGCGTAGTCCTCGACCAGGTCGGCGGGTTGACCGGCGGCCTTCATGTCGCGGATCAACCCGGTGGCCAGGTCGGCGACGCGCGGGCGGAGCAGTTCGACGCGACGGCCGGTGAACGCCTTGGCGACCAGGGTGCGCAGCCGGGTGTGGTCGGGCGGGTCCATGGCCAGGATCCCGCCGGGACGCCTGCCCGGTGACATCCGCGGCTCGTCGTGGTCGACCGACGCGGCGCGGGAGAACCGGCGGTCGCCCAGGACCAGGCGCACGTCGGCGTACCGGGTGGCGAGCCAGGCCGGTTCGCCGTGCGGCATCCGGACCCTGATCATGCCGTCGGCGTCGCGCGCCGCGGCGTAGGCCTCGTTGAGGTCGAGTCCCTCCTCCTCGTTGAACGGGTAGGAGACGGGCTCGACGCGCGTGGTGGTCATCCGGGAACCCCTCCACTTTGTAAGCGGTTGCTTACAAGCTAGCGACGGTGACGCAGCGCGTCAACGCGCGCACTCAGCGCGACGCACTACCCTCGGCCGCCATGACGTCCGAACCGCCGGTCCGCAAGCGGGACGCCACCGCGACGAAGGCCCTGATCCTGGACGCCGCGGCGGTCCTGTTCGCCGAACGCGGGTTCGACCGGACGACGGTGCGCGACATCGCGGCCCGCGCGGGCGCGAACCAGGCGCTGCTGTTCCGGTACTTCGGCTCGAAGGAGGCGCTGTTCGAGGAGGTCGTCGCGCGCGGCGGGCGCGAGCAGCTCGAGTCGACGCCCGCCGCCGCGCTGCCGGCCGCGATGATCCGCCGACTGCTGACCGGCGACGGCCAGTCGATCGCGGTGTTCCTGCGCGCCGCGCACAGCGACCGCGCGGCCGCGGAGGTCCGGGCCAGGCTCGGCGACGACTACACCCGGGTGCTCGCGACGCTGACCGACGCGCCGGACGCGGAGCTGCGCGCCGAACTGGTGCTGGCGTGGGTGCTCGGGCTGGGGTTGGTCCGCGAGGTCGCGGGCGCCGAGCCGTTGCGCGGCGCCGACCCCGACGAGGTGGTGCGACTGCTCGCGCCCGCGGTGCGGACACTGCTCGAACGCGCCGAGTGACCACCGCTTTTCACCATTCTGGTGGACCTGTGCGGGCGCCGCGCCCGGCTAGCCTTGGCGAATGGAAAAAGGTGACCTGGTCCCCGATTTCACGCTGTCCGACCACAAGGACCAGCCGCGGTCGCTCACCGAGTTCACCGGTTCCGGCCCGGTGGTGCTGTTCTTCTACCCGGCCGCGCTGACGCCGGGCTGCACGATGGAGAGCTGCCACTTCCGCGACCTCGCCGCGGAGTTCGCCCGGCTCGGCGCCCAGCGGGTCGGCATCAGCGCGGATTCCGTTGCGCGGCAACGGGAGTTCGCCGAGACGAACGGCTTCGACTACCCGCTGCTGTCCGATCCGGACGGTGCCGTGGCGACCCTGTTCGGAGTGCGCCGCAAGGTGCCGCTGCCCGGTCCGCTGGCCGCGCTGAAAACCCGCCGGTGGACGTTCGTCATCGGGTCCGACCACGTGCTGCTGGACGTGGTGAAAAGCGAGGTGAACATGGTCGCGCACGCCGACCGGGCCCTGGAGGTGCTGCGCGCGCGGGAATAGCGGGAATAGTCGGAAAGGCGCCCGGCGGGCACCGGGCGCCTTTCCTCACCGCTCGTTCACAGTTCCACGAGCACCTTCCCGCGTTTGCCCGCCCGGTCGGCGAACAGGCTGCGGTAGGCGGTCGGGATCGCGTCGAAGCCGTAGTGGATGGTGTGGTCGTAGACCAGCTCGCCGGACCGCACCAGGTCGCCGAGGTCGCGTTCCAGCTCGGCCCAGCAGACCGGGTCCTCCATCCACGCCACGGAGAAGATGCCCCGGACCGTCGCGCGCGGCCGCATCAGCATCGGCAGCAGCCGCGGCCCGAGCGGATCACCGCCCGCCTGGGTTTCGAACTGGGCGCACACCGCCACCTCGGCCTCGATCGCGAGCATCCCGAACACCTCGTCGGTCAACGCGCCGCCCACGGTGTCCAGGTACCGGTCGACGCCGGTCGGGAACGCCTTCTCCAGCGCCGCCCGCACGTCCTCGGGCCGGTCGCCCGGTCGGTACACCAGCACGTCGTCGAACCCGAGCGACCGCAGGTGGTCGGCCTTCTCCGGGTAGGCCGTGGTGCCGACCACCCGACCACCCGCCCGCCGGGCGAGCTGGCCCGCGAGCGTCCCGACCGCGCCGCTGGCACCGCTGACCAGCACCTCGTGCCCCGGCCGGACGGTGAGCGCCTTGGTCATCGCGCCCCACGCCGTCATGCCCGGCCCGCCGAGCACGCTGATCGCGGTGTAGAGCGGCAACGCGTCGTCGTAGCCCGCCGGGTCGAGCGGGCGGTAGGCCGGGAAGACCAGCGGCGCGTTCTCGGCGGTGTGCCACGTCGACCGCCACGGTTGCGGGCCGCCGGTCGCGATCACGTGGCTGCGCCAGCCGCCGAAGCCCTGCACCACCTCGCCCGGCCGGTGCGCGGCGTCCGGCCCGGACTCCAGCACCCGCATCACCGAGTCCGCGCCCATGTGGTCGCCCAACGGCGTGTCCAGGGCCAGGCCCTGCTGGTACGGGTCGACCGACACGAACAGGGTTTCCAGCAGCATCTCGTCCGGCGCGAGGCGGACGTCGACGTCCTCCACCACCTTCTCGTAGATCCGGTCGACGTCGGGCAGTCCGGGCAGGTGCTCTCGGACCACCCATTTCTCGATCTTCACAAACGACCCCTCTGGAGTTCGAGCCGACGCGGTCGTCCGACCGGCGGCGCGGACGGTCCCACCGGGATCACCAGGTGGGTGGGCGGAGGCCCGTGGTCGTCCACGTGTGCGGTGAACGGGACCCCGTCGTCCCGGCACACGAACTGCATCACCTGACGACCCGCGGCGGCGGCGCGGATCAGTCCACCGGTCGTGGCCCACACGCCGGACTGGTAGAAGTCGCGCAACCCGGGCAGGCCGGGTCCGTACTTCTTGACCAGCTCCTCCAGCGTCTCGCCGCTCTCCACGAACGGCTGCCAGCCGAGCACCGTGCCGTCGTAGTTGCCGGTGTAGCGCACCTGGGTCACCGGCGTGGACAGGTCGCGGACCACGATGGACTCGGAAATGCCCGGGTAGCGCTTCTCCAGGTACCGGACCAGCGCCTCCCGGGTGCGGCGCTTGGCCTGGTAGTAGCCGCGGCCGTGGCGCACCGGCAGCGTGTGCAGCACCTCGCCCGCCTTCTTGCGGGTGACCTGCTCCGGACCCTCGTCCACCTCGCGCCACGGCGCGATGTCCGCGAAGTAGGTCATGTAGACCACCGTGGACCCGCTGGGCGAGAGCTCCGGGAAGTGCCTGCTGCGGAACTGGACGTTGATGCTGCCGTGCCGGATGCCGACCAGGTCGGCGGCCTCCTCGTCGGTCAGCAGGTGCGTGGTGCACGGTTCGCCCTCGGGCACCGGCCGGTCGAGGCCGAGGAACAGGCACACGTAGCCGGGGAACACCATGCCCGGCTCCTCGATGGTCCGGGTGTAGAGCTTGCGGTACTCCTCGGTGAGGTAGCGGCCCTTGAGGAACTTCATCACCGTGGTGTGGCCGTCGGCGGCGGACACCACGACGTCGGCGCGGAACTCGCGGCCGTCGTCCAGCCGCACGCCCGCCGCCCGGTCGTCCTCGACGATGATCTCCTCGACCTTGGCGTTGTAGGTGACCTTCCCGCCCAGTCGCAGGTAGCGCTGCTCGATGGACCGGGCCAGGCCCAGCGAGCCGCCCTCGGGCACGCCGGCCGACCGGTTGGCGTGCGCGGCGAGCTGGAAGTAGAACGGCAGCACCGGGAAGTTCGCGTGCTTCTCGTACAGCACGTAGTTGAACGCCTCGCGCAGCAGCGGCGAGCGGAACCGGGTCGAGTAGTCGGTCATCAGCGTGCCGATGGACTTGCGGACCACGTTGAAGTACGGCACGAACGAGGCGAGCATCCGGGTCTTCTCCAGGAAACCCATGAGGCCCAACGGTTTCAGGAACGGGTAGACGCCGAGCGCGCGGCGGAACTTGCGCAACCCGTCGCAGAAGTCCCGGATCGGCCCGGCGTCCTGCGGCGCCAGGTCGAGCAGGTGCGCCTCCAGCCGGTCCGGGTCGGAGTAGAAGTAGACCTTCCGGCCGTCGGTGGCGCGCACGATGTTGAACACGTCGAAGTGCCGCATCTGCTTGCCCTGCAACGCGCCCAGCTCGAGCCAGATCTGGTGCATCTCGTTGCCCGGGCCGTTGCCGAGCAGCCAGCTCACGCAGCAGTCGAAGGTGAAGTCGCCGCGGTCCCAGGCCGTGCAGCAGCCGCCGGGGATCTCGTGCATCTCCACGACGTGGCTGTCGTAGCCGTTCATCTGCGCGTAGCAGGCGGTGGAGAGGCCACCGAGGCCCGCGCCGATGACCAGCACCGTCTTGCGTCGGGATCGGGTCATGAGCCTGCCGTCCTCGCTGTCGGTCGGGTGGCCGCGCGTCGCTCGGCGTGGTCGAGCTGGGGCAGCTCGCCGAGCTTGCCGGGGTGCCACGGCGCGGAGCCGGTGCTCTCCCAGGCGCGGAACGGGACGCCCAGTTCCCGGCACGCGAACTGGGTCGCGAACCGGCCGGACGAGGCGGCCTTGATCAGGCTGCCGCCGCCGACCCAGTGGCCCGCCAGGTGGAACCCGGCCAGTCCCGGCAGCGCGAGCCGGTCCTTGGCCACCAGCGCGTCGAGCAGGTCGTCCGCGCGCGGCGACTTCCACGCCAGGATCGCGCCGCGGTGGTTGCCGGTGTAGCGCTCGGTGGTCGCGGGCGTGGCGATCTGCACCAGCTCGATCCGGTCGCCGATACCGGGGAACCGGCGTTCCAGGAACTCCCGGACGAACGCCTCCAGGTCCTTCTTCAACGCCCAGTAGGCCCTGCGGTCCTTGGTGCGCAACGACTTCCACAGGTCGTAGTCGGCGAAGTAGTTGCAGTGGATCAGCGAGCTGCCCTCCGGCGCGAGTCCGGACATGAAGCGGGACCGCAGGTGCACCACCATGCTCTTCTGGAGCGCGCCGGGCAGCCGGGCCGCGTCGTGGTCTTCGAGCAGGTAGGTGGTGCTGTGCGGCTCGTCGGCCGGCACGTCGCCGCGGTAGCCCACGAACACCGACACCACCGACGGGTAGAGCTGCTCGGTGTCGGGCAGCACCTCGGTCAGCAGCTCGTGCAGCCGGGGGTTGGTGTAGCGGCCCTCCAGCAGCGTCGCGACGGTGGACGGCGTGTCGCACGCGGCGATCACGTGGTCGGCGTAGTGGCGTTCGCCGTTGCGCAGCTCGACGCCGACCGCGCGGCCCTCCTCGACCAGGATCCGGGTGACCTTGGCCCGGTAGTCGATCCGGCCACCGAGTCCGAGGTAGCGCTCCTCGACCGAGCGGGCCAGGCCGAGCGAACCCCCTTGCGGCACACCGACGTTGCCGTTGTGCGCGGCGGCCATCGTGTAGTGGTAGGGCAGGATCGCGAAGTTGCGCGGGTCCTGGAAGAACATGTTGCGGAACGCGACGCCGAGGAACTCGTCGCGCAGCCCGTCGGCGAAGTCGGCCATCTGCCGCCCGGCGGTGCGGGCGAACAACCGCAGCAGCGGCACGACCTTGCGCGCCATGGCGAGCTTCTCCCGCAGCGTCATCAGCGGCGGCGGGGTGAGGAACGGGTGCAGCTCGACCTTGGTGAACCGGCGGTAGTCCGCGCAGTAGGCCCGGATCGCGTCCGCGTCGGCGGGCGAGCACGCCTCCAGCTCGGCCTGCAACCGGTCCGGGTCGGTGTGGAAGGTGACCTGGCGGCCGTCCGGCGCGACCACCCGGTTGAACATGTCGAAGGTGGTGACGGTTTTGCCGTCCAGGGCGCCGAGTTCCCGCCACACCTGGTTGGCCTCGTTGCCCGGCGCGGTGCCGTTGAGCCAGTCGATGCAGTAGTCCAGCAGGTACCCGCCGCGCGACCACGCCGTGCAGCAGCCGCCCGGCAGCACGTGCATCTCGAAGATCCTGGTCTCCAGGCCGCTCATCTGGCCGTAGCAGGCCGCGGACATGCCGGCCACGCCCGCGCCGACGACGATGACCCGGGGCCGGGAACCGGCGGCGCGCGGCCGCCGGTCCCAGACGTGGCGCGTGCTACGCGACATCCCGCGCGCCTCCCGCCGTGAGCGCGCCGCGCAGCAGTTCCGCGTTGCGGGCGAGGTGCTCGCCGCTGAGCATCTCCGCGTGCGCGCCCGAGCCGGTCAGCACCGCGGCGCCCTGCTGCGAGCTGGCGCACCACGTGCCGTGCGCGGACGCCGCGTAGAACTCCGCCTTGTGCTCGTCGGAGATCACCGTGACCGGGCCGGACACCGTGCCCAGGTTCGGGGTGCGGCTGGAGAAGTGCAGGTACTCGCGCGCCTGCCGGAGGGTTTCCTCGGCCACCGCGGCGGACCCGGTGTGCCGGTGCAGGTGCTCGGCCAGCTCGTGCTCGAACTCGGCCACGTGCTCGTCGGCCAGGGTGAACCGCTCGGGCACCCGGTAGGAGTCCATGATCACCACGTGCGCGGCCGCGTGCCCGCGCCGTTCCAGCTCCTTGGCGACCTCGAAGGCGAGGTTGCCGCCGAGCGAGTAGCCGAACAGCCGGTAGGGCCCGACCGGTTGCAGCGACTGCACGAGATCCGCGTACTCGACCACCTTGTCCTCGCCCGGCACGTAGTTGAACGCGGCCAGCCGGTACTCCGGCAGGTGCCCGGCCAGCAGCCGGTACACCAGGCCGTGGCCGCCGGCCGGCGGGAAGCAGAACACCGTCGGCTCCCGGTCGGGGTTGAACAGCAGGTACGGCTTGGCGCCCGCGATCGCGCCGGTGACGATGTGCTCGACCGTCTTCGCCATGCCGCGCAACGTGGTCACCCGGAACAGCAGGCTCACCGGGATGGTGATCGCGAACTCCGACTGGAGGTGGTGGATCAGCTCGATCAACGTGATCGAGCTGCCGCCCGAGTCGAAGAAGTCCTGCTCCAGGCCCACCTGGTCGACGCCGAGCAGCGCCTGCCAGTGCTTGGCCGTGCGCACCTCGTACAGCGTGGTCGGCGGTTCGTGCACCGCGACCTCCGGCGCGGTCGGCAGCGGCAGCGCGGCCACGTCGACCTTGCCGTTGGCCGTCAGCGGCAGCGCGGGCACCGCGACCAGGTGCGCCGGGATCATGAACGTCGGCAGGTACTCGCCGAGGTGGGCGCGCGCCGCCCGGCCGTCGAACTCCGCGTCCCGCGCCGGCACGCAGTACGCGACCAGCGCGTCCTCGCCCCGGGCGTCGGGCCGCACCAGCACCACCGCGTGCGCGACGCCGGGCACCCGGCGCAGGTGGCTCTCCACCTCGCCGACCTCGACCCGGTGGCCGCGCACCTTGACCTGGCCGTCGGCCCGGCCGAGCAGCTCGACCCGCCCGGACGCGGTCCACCGCGCCAGGTCGCCGCTGCGGTAGAGCCGGACCGCGCGTCCGTCGAAGTCCCTGGTCACGAACCGCAGCGCGGTCTGCTCCGGGTCGCCGACGTAGCCGGCGGCCACGCCGGAGCCGCCGATCCACAGTTCGCCGACGACACCGGCGGGCACCGGTTCGCCGCGCTCGTCCAGCACGTACAGCGCGGAACCGGGCAGCGGGCGGCCGATCGGCACCACCCGACCGGGCTCCAGGTCGTCCACCGGACCCTCGAAGCACGCGCTGTCCACGGTGGCCTCGGTGAGGCCGTAGGAGTTGAGCACCCTGGTCCGCGGCCCGCACAACGCCTTCAGCCGGCGGTACTCCTCGACCTTCCACACGTCCGAGCCGACGACCAGCAGCCGCAGGAAGTCCAGCCGGGAGCCGGTGCGCTCGCAGTGCGCCATCAGGCCGCGCACCACGGCGGGCACGAACTCGGCCGTGTCGACCCGTTCGGCGACCATCGTGTCGTACAGCGCGGCGGTGTCGAACAGCAGGTCGCGCGGCACCAGCACGAGCGTGCCGCCCGACGCCAGCGCCCGCACCAGGTCGCCGGTGAACACGTCGAACGCGAACCCCGCGAGTTGCAGGTGCACGCGGGCCTCGGTGTCCAGCCGGTACTCCTCGCGCCACGCGGCGAACGCGGAGGCGAGGTTGCGGTGCTCGACCACGACGCCCTTGGGCGTGCCGGTGGAGCCGGAGGTGAACACCACGTAGGCCGGGCTGTCCAGCGCGACCGGCGGCAGTTCGGTCCACAGTGGACTCAGCGACGCGAGGTCCACCGCGCCCAGCCCGGCGAGCACCGGGTCCGCGTCGGCCAGCACCAGGGAGGCACCGGCCGCGGCGACCAGGTCGCGCAGCCGGTCGACCGGGTGGTCCGGGTCCAGCGGCAGGTACGCGGCGCCCGACTTGAGCACCGCCAGCACCGCCACGACCAGGTCGGTCGACTTCGCCAGGCACAGCCCGACGACCGAGCCCGCGCCGACGCCGTCCGCGCGCAGTCGACCCGCGAGCCCGGCGGCCCGATGCTCCAGCTCGGCGTAGGTGAGCCGGTCCGCGCCGGGCAGCACGACCGCGATCGCGTCCGGGGCGGCGAGCGCGGCGGCCGACACCAGCTCGGTCACCGGCGCGTCGACGCGCACCACGTCGGTCGCGCCGCTCCACTCGTCGAGGATGGTGTCCCGCTCGCTCGGCGACAGCATGGGCAACCCGGTGGCGACGGCGGTGGCCGGCGCGCGGGTGAGGCTGTCCAGCAGCGTCGTGTAGTGCCCGGCCATCCGGCGCACGGTCGAGGCCAGGAACAGGTCGGTGTTGTACTTGAACGCGCAGTGGAACCGGCGGTCGGCCTCGTCCTCGTAGACCGAGAGGGTCAGGTCGAACTGCCCCTCCTCCTCCGGCAGCTCGACGTACTCGAGCCGGTAGCCGTACTTCTCGGTGGACACCTTGTGCGACAACAGGATGAACATCGCCTGGAACACCGCGGACCGGCTCGGGTCGTGCTTGAGCCCCAGCCGGTCGACCAGCAGCACGAACGGGTACTCCTGGTTGTCCAGTCCGTTGAGGACGGTCGTGCGCACCCGGTCCAGCAGCTCGCCGACGCCCGGCTCACCCGCCAGCGACACGCGCAGCGGCAGCGGGTTGACGAAGTAGCCGTAGACCGAGCCGAACTCCTTCTCCGTGCGCCCGGTCACCGGGCTGCCGACGATCACGTCGTCCTGGCCGGAGTAGCGGCTCAGCAGCAGGTAGTACGCCGCCATCAGGACCACGAACACGGTGACGTCGTGCGCGCGGGCCAGCTCGTGCACCCGGGCGCTGAGGTCCGCGTCCAGCACCAGGAACTCCGACGCGCCGTTGTCGGTCTGCACGACCGGGCGCGGCTTGTCCGTCGGCAGGTCGAGCACCGGCACCCGCTCGGGCAGGTGGTCGCGCCAGTACGCGAGCATCCGGTCCGCGTCCGGGCTCGCCAGGAACCTGTTCTGCCAGTTGAGGAAGTCCAGGTAGCGCGCGCCCCGCTCGGGCAGCTCGACCCGCTCACCGGCGCGCAGGCCCTCGTAGACGGCCAGCAGCTCCTCGATGAAGGTGAACGTGGAGATCGCGTCGGAGACGATGTGGTGCACCGCCTTCATGATCACCCAGCGGCCCTCGCCCCGGCGGAACAGCCGGAACCGCACCAGCGGGTCGGTCGCGAGGTCGTAGGGCGCGCGGTACTCGGCGATGATCCGCCGGTACACCTCGTCCCACTCGACGCCCTCGACGTCGTACCAGGCGACGTCGGCCTCCGCGGTGTCCCGGACCAGCTGCACCGCCTGACCCTTCTCCACCACGAAGTTGGCCCGCAGCAACGGGTGCCGGGCCACCAGCGTGCGCACGGCGGCGAACATCAGCTCCGGGTCCAGGTCCACCGCCACCTCGACCGCGCCGCCGATGTTGTAGGCGAAGCCGTCGGGGTTGAGCTGCTTGAGGAACCACAGCGCCTTCTGGTTCTGGGTCAGCGGGAAGCGGTGCTCGTCGGTGAACACCTCGACCTCGGTCTCCTCGCCCGCCTCGCCCAGCGCGTTCGCGACCAGGCCCGCGTGCACCTGCTCGACCAGCTCGGCCACCGGGGTGCCGCTGAGCAGCGCCACCACCGGCAGCGCCACGCCGAACTCGGTGGTCACGCGGGCGCGCAACTCCATGGCCAGCAACGAGTCGAGGCCCGCCGCGGTGAGCCCGGCGGTCGGGTCGACGCCCTCGGCGGGCACCCGGAGCACGGAGGCGACCACCGCGGTGAACCGCTGCGCGGCCAGGTCGTGCCGGGTGGCGCGGTCGGCGGCCCGGAACGCGTCGAGGAAGCTGCCCGTCTCGGCGGGCGCGGCGTCCGCGGCGTCGGCGGCCAGCGCGGTCACCAGCGGCGGCGGCGAGCCGTACCAGGACAGGAACACCGGCCAGTCCACGACGGTCGCGACCAGCAGCTGCGCCCGCTCCTGCCCGATCACCCGCTCCAACGCGGCCATCCCGGCCTCCGGCGACAGCGAGCTCATGCCGCGGCTGAGCCGGTAGTGGTCGACCAGGCCGAGTTCCTCGATCATGCCGGTGGCCCACGGTCCCCAGTCGACGCTGAGCGCGGGCAACCCCAGCGCGCGCCGGTGGTGGGCCAGCGCGTCCAGGAACGCGTTGCCCGCCGCGTAGTTCGCCTGGCCGGCCGTGGTGAGCAGCGAGGCGATCGACGCGAACAGCACGAAGTGGTCCAGCGGCTCGTCGCGCAGCAGCCGGTGCAGCAGCAGCGCGCCGACCACCTTGGGGTCGTGCACCGCGTCGAACGTGGCGCGGTCCATCTCCGGCACGAGCGTGTCCCGGACGTGGCCCGCCAGGTGGAACGCGCCGCGGATCGGCCGGCCGTGGTCGCGCCGGTAGTCGGCGAGCCAACCGGCGAACGCGCGTTCGTCGGTCACGTCGACCGGCGCCAGCACCACCTGCGCGCCGTGCGCCTCCAGGTCCCGCACGAACCGCACGGCCTGACCGACCGGCGTCTCCCGGTCGAGCATGCTCCACCAGGCCCGCTCGGGCAGCCGGGTGCGGCCGACCAGGATCAGCCGCCGCGCGCCGCGGGCCGCGAGGGTTCGGCACAGCAGCCTGCCCAGCGCGCCGAACGCGCCGGTGACCAGGTACGCGCCGTCCTCGCGCAACCGAAGGGGCAGCGGGCGGGTGAGGTTCGGCGCGGCGGAGACGAGCCTGCTGGTGTGCCGGCGGTCGCCGTGCAGCGCGATCTCGTCCACCCGGCCGAGGTCGCCCACCTCGGCGTCGACCGGCGCGAGCAGTTCCCGCACCAGGGCGTCGAGGTCGGTGTGCTCGTCCAGGTCGATCAGCTTGCCGCGGTGCGCGGTGAGCTCCTGGTGCCACAGCACGCGACCGACGCCCCAGGCGCGGGCGCCCAGCGGCGCGACCCGCTCCCCCGGCGCGACCGCCTGCGCGGCGCGGGTGACGACGTGCAGCCGACCGGACAGCTCGCCCGCGAGCAGCGCCCTGGCCAGCGCGACGAGCGAGTACGCGCCGGCGGCCGTGCCGCGGTCCAGGTCGGCGCGGGCCAGGTCGTCGACGTCGGGCAGGTCCAGGTTCCACAGGTGCACCACGGCCTCGAACGGCTCGCCGTCCTCGGCGGCCAGGTCGGCCGCGAGCCGGGACAGGTCGGCGTCCTCGCCGGGCACCACGGTGGACTCCCAGCGACCGCGCCGGTAGTCGTGGCCCGCGCGCACCAGGTGGCAGTGCTTGCCCTTGGCGCGCAACGCGGACGCGAGTTCCTCGGCGACGCCGGACCGGTCGGCGAACAGCAGCCACCGGCCGGGCGCCTGCTCGGCCGGCGGCGCGGCCGGGCACTCGGGCCAGGACAGCTCGGCGAGCCAGCCGTCGATGGTGGCGCGGCCGACCGCCGTCGCGGCCTTCTCCACGTCCGCCGCGCGGAAGTCCAGCACGTGGCCGAGCGGCGTGCCGTCGGCCGCGTACACCCGCAGGTCGCCGACCAGGTCGCCGTCGTCGCGGCCGGTGATCACGCCGTGCGCCCAGATCTCGCCGACGACCGGGTCGAGCCGGATCTCGCCGACCGACACCGGCAGTCGCACGCCACCCGGCTCACCCGCGCCCGCGAGCAGCGGGGTGAGCAGGGTTTGGAAGCACGCGTCCAGCAGCACCGGGTGCACGTGGTGGCCGGTCGGGTCGACGCCCTCCGGCGGTCGGATCCGGGCCAGCGCCTCGTTCTCGGAGATCCACACCTCGGCGATGCCCCGGAACGCCGGGCCGTAGTGGTAGCCGAGCTCGCCCAGCCCCGCGTAGACCTCCTCGGCGGACAGCAGGCGGCACCCGGCCCGCACCGCGTCACCGTCGAGCGGCGCGGTCGCGGGACGTTGGCCGGCGCGCACCACGCCCGCCGCGTGCACCACGCGTTCCGCCGCGACGTCCGCGACCGACGCGACGGTGAACGCCGCGTCCTCGCCGGAGAACGCGAGGCGCACCCGGCGCGACTCGGTGTCGGACACGAACAGCGCCTTGCGCAGGTCGAGGTCGGCGATCGCGGCCGAGTGGCCGCCGGTCATCGCGCGCACCGCCTGCACGACCATCTCGACGTACCCGGCGGCCGGGAACAGGGCGTTGCCCTCGATCCGGTGGTCGGTCAGGTACGGCAGGTCCTCCACGTCGAGCGTGGCCTCCCAGGTGGGCTCGGAGCCCTCGACCCGGCGGCCGAGCAGCGGGTGGTCGCGGCGGCCGAGCCGGACCTGAGCGACCGACTCGGGTTCGACCCAGTACCGGTCGCGCCGCCACGGGTAGCGCGGCAGCGGCACGGTGTCGCCGGCCGGCTGGAGCGCGTCCCAGTCGACGGTCGCGCCCAGGGCGTGCAGCGCGGCGACCGACCGGTTGAGCCGGGCGGGCTCGTCCTCGTCGCGCCGGACCGACGGCACCGTGGCGCCCTCGAGCCCTCGCGCGGCCAGGGTTTCCGCGATGGAGTGGGCGAGCACCGGGTGCGGCCCGATCTCCAGGAACAGCCGGTGGCCGTCGGCCGCGAGCTGCTCGACGGCGGCCCGGAACCGGACCCGCAGCCGCACGTTGTCCCACCAGTACGCGCCGTCGAGCTCCGGCCCGACCGCGCGGCCCGCGCGTCCGGTCAGGTACAGCGGCACGGTGGCCTCGGCGCCCTTCAGGTCGGCCAGCGCGGTGAGCAGCTCGTCCTTGATCAGGTCCATCCGGGGGCTGTGGTAGGGCACCCGGACGGTGAGGAACTTGGCGAACACGCCGTCGGCGGTGAGCCGGTCGCGCACCTCGGCGAGCGCGTCCTCGTCGCCCGCCAGCGTGACCGCGCCCGGCGAGTTGACCGCGGCCACCGACATCCGGTCGCCGTACGGCTCGACCAGCGCGGACGCCGCGTCCTCGGTGAGGCCGGCGGCGAGCATCGTGCCGGTGCCGACGAGCTTCTGCTGCAACCGGCTGCGGTGCAGGACCACGTCGACCGCGTCCGCCAACGTGTACACGCCCGCTTCGTGGAAGGCGGCGACCTCACCGGTGCTGTGGCCGACGATCGCGGCCGGCCGGACGCCCCGGGAACGCCACAGCGCGGCCAACCCGACCTGCACGGCGAAGTTCGCGGGTTGGGCGAGCCAGGTCTCGGCCATCGCCGAGTCGGCCTCGTCGGCCGCCATCAGCTCGACCAGCGACCACCCGGCCTGGCGGCGGATCTCCGCGTCGACCCGTTCCACCACCTCCCGGTACACCGGCTCGGCGGCGAGCAGGCCCCGGCCCATGGCCCACCACTGCGGGCCCATGCCGGTGAACACCCACACCGGGTCGCGGTGCTCGGGCGCGTGGTGCTCCAGCACGTCCGGGTGCGCCTCGCCGCGTTCCCGGGCGGCCAAGGCGGCGTCCAGGTCGGCGCGGTCGGTGTAGGCGATCGCCAGCCGGTGCTCGTGGTGCTGGCGGCGGGCGAGGGTGCGGCCGACGTCGGCGACCGACGCGCCGGCGCCGAGTTCCGCGCGGATGCCGGTGACCAGCGCGGTGAGCGCGCGGGGGTCGCGGGCGGACAGCGGCAGCACGGTCCGGGCGGGTGGCGCGGCGGTGTTCACCGCGCGCCGGGGCGGCTCCTCCAGCAGCACGTGCGCGTTGGTGCCGCCGAACCCGAACGAGTTCACCCCCGCCCGGGCCGGGCCCTCGTGCCGCGGCCACGGGGTGACCTCGGTCGGGATGTCGTAGGGCTGGGCGGCCAGGTCGATCGCCGGGTTCACCTCGTGGAGGTTGATGTGCGGCGGGATCACCCGGTGCTCGAGCGCCAGCGCGGTCTTGATCAGGCCGGCGATGCCGGCGGCCGACTCGGTGTGGCCGATGTTGGTCTTGACCGACCCGACGTAGCAGGGCGCGTCCGGTGCGCGGCCCTCGGCGAGCACCCGACCGAGCGCGTTCGCCTCGATCGGGTCACCCACCGGGGTGGACGTGCCGTGCGCCTCGACGTACTGGAGGTCGCCCGGCGTGATGCCGGCCTCCGCGCACACCTTGCGGATCAACGTCACCTGGGCGTCGCCGTTGGGCACGGTGATGCCGTTGGTGCGGCCGTCCTGGTTCACGCCGGTGCCGATGATCACCGCGTGGATCGGGTCGCCGTCACGCTGGGCGTCGGCCAGCCGCTTGATCGCCACCACGCCGACGCCCTCGGCGCGCACGTAGCCGTCGGCCGCGGCGTCGAAGGTGCGCGAGAGGCCGTCCGGCGACAGAAAGCCGCCCTTGGTCTCGGCGATCGTGTACTGCGGGGTGAGGTGCAGCAGCGTGCCGCCGGCCAGCGCCAAGCCGGTCTCGCCGCGGCGCAGGCTCTGGCACGCCAGGTGCACCGCCACGAGCGAGGAGCTGCACGCGGTGTCGATCGAGACGCTGGGTCCGCGGAAGTCGAAGCAGTAGGAGATCCGGTTCGACACCATCGTCATCATCGTGCCGGTGGCGGTGTGCGCGGCCAGCGTCTCGAAGCCGAGGTCGGCGAACTGGAGGATCTTGTAGTCCAGCGTGAACGCGCCGACGAACACGCCGACGTCGGTGCCGGCCAGCTCGGCCGGGCGCTGCCCGCCGTCCTCCAGCGCCTCCCAGGCGACCTCGAGCAGCTTCCGCTGCTGGGGGTCCATGTGCTCGGCCTCGCGCGGGCTGATGCCGAAGAACGCCGGGTCGAACTCGTCGAAGCCCTCGATGTAGCCACCGCGCCCGCCGACCAGCCGGCCGGGTTTGGCCTTGTCCCGGCTGGCGAGCGTGGTCACGTCGTAGCGGTCGGCCGGTGTGTCGGTGATGCAGTCCTTCCCGTCCAGGAGGTTCTGCCAGTACGTGCGGTGGTCCGACGCGCCGCCGGGAAGGCGGCACCCGATGCCGATGACGGCGAAGCGGTCGTCGGGCGGCGGCATGGCTGTGCTTGGTCGCATGGGAGTGGAAGTCCTTTGCGGGAGCGGCATGGCCCCACGCCGCGCGGGGGCGCGGAGCGCAGGTCCTTGAGGGGGTGACGCGAAACCGGCGGGGGCCGGTGTGGAGGGCGCGGACGGGGGTCAGCGCCTGGCCGCGCGGGGGCGCAGCGGGTGCAGGAACGACGCGACGACGGCGTTCGTCCGGGGGAACGACGCCGGGTCGCCGAGTCCGACCGCGCGGGGGCTGCGGCCGGGAACCCAGGTGTAGCTGCGGAACAGGTGGTCCCAGATCGCGAGGTCGGAGCCGTAGTGGCCGGCCTCGGACAGGTCGGTGCTGTGGTGCAGGCGGTGCTGCTCGGGACCGGCCAGCACGTGGTTGAGCGGGCCGATGGTGATGTCGATGTTCGCATGGGTGAAGTAACCCTGCGCGGTCACGAACAACCCGACGACGAAGACGGACTGGAGCGAGAAGCCGGCCAGCGCGAGCGAGGCCTGCACCACGCCCTGCGCCAGCACGATGTCGAGGACGTGGTTGACCCCGTTGTTGCCGACGTTCACCTTTTCCGGCACGTGGTGAACGCCGTGGAATCTCCACAGGAAACTGTTCGTGTGCCCCAGTCGGTGCACGACATAACTGCCGAGCGAACCGAGCAACAATGCCGCCGGAACCTCCGCCCAGAGCGGCCACTGCGGTGTTGCCGGGGCCAGCGCGCCGACCACTGCGGTGACCAGCGCCTGCGCGATCGCGGCCCCGAGCGCGGTGATCAGGAAATAGACGCCGTACCAGCCCCATTCCCGGGCGTCCGGGTGCCAGTCCGGGTTGAACGGGATCACCCGTTCGAGTAACACGAAGTACGGGATGACGCCCGCGACGAAGAGGGGGCTGATCACGCCGGGGTCCCAGTGCAGGACGATCGTGGCCGCGGCGGTGCCGACGACGGCCGCGAGGAGGACCGGGTACGCGGCTCCGCGCGCCACCGCGGGCAATAGCCCGCCGGATGCGCCCACACGTGAAGCAACCACCGGATCCCCCTTTGTCCCCGGGCGTTCGCACGCCGTCGACCCGGCCAACCGATTTCCGGGCAGCCCGGATGTCGAGGTCGTCGAAAAATGATCGGGCGGCGATCGCGTCGACACGGTCGAGGACCGTCTCCGCAGCGGATCGGCAGCCGAACTTTTCACCGGCACCTCGAATTACTGATTAGACGATACGAGGCCCCCGAGTGGCGCTCAAGCACCCGATAGGTTGAGCACCGGAAGTGGACACGGAAGCATGATTTTCCGGCCGACGTGGCCTGGAAATCCTTTTGCCACACGCCCTCGAACGGCGCAACGGGTCCACTGAGGACGATCACCTCGCAGCACGGATCGCCCGAAACGACTGCGGAGCGTTACCAGTTCTCGACCACGGACCGTGACAAGTCGAGCGTCCGTCACCCGGCCCGCGCCACGACGGCTCCCGCGCCACGCACCGCGACCGCTGCCGTTCGTGGTTGACCGGCGACACAGTCCTCACTCGAACGCCGGGTGTCGGGTTCGCCGGGGGCGCGCGGCAACTGGTGCGCGTGCGCGTCGACCCGGTCCGCGGTGGACCGGGTCGACGGGATTCGGGGTGCGCTGTCAGGCCTTCGACTTCATCGACCTCGCGGTCATCCCGGCCAGCGAGTCCGCGCCCACCTCGGCGTTGTGCGCGTGCGCGGCGTGGTGCAGGCCGAACACCGAGTCCATGCCGGCACGCAGGCCCATCAGGTCCTCGGCCTGGTTCACCGCCTTCTTCGTCAGCGCCAACCCCAGCCTGGGCATCCGGGCGATCCGCGCGGCGAGGGCGAACGTCTCGGTCTCCAGGTCCGCGCGCGGCACGACGTGGTTCACCATGCCCAGTTCCCGCGCGCGGGCCGCGGGCACCCGGTCGCCGGTGAACAGGAACTCCTTGGCGAACCGCGGGCCCATCACCCACGGGTGCGCGAAGTACTCCACGCCCGGGATGCCCATCCGCACCACGGGATCGGCGAAGAACGCGTCGTCGGCGGCCACGATCAGGTCGCAGCACCACGCCAGCATCAACCCGCCCGCCACGCACGCGCCCTGCACCATGGCGATCACCGGCTTGGGCAGTTCGCGCCAGCGCCGGCACATGCCCAGGTACACCTCGGACTCGCGGGCGAACCGGCTGTCCACGCCCTCCTTGCCGACGTGGTCCCACCACAACCCGGCCCGCCGGTCGAACGAGGTGTCCACGTCCCGCCCGGGCGTGCCGATGTCGTGCCCGGCGGAGAAGTGGTCGCCCGCGCCGGCGAGGACCACCACCTTCACCGCGTCGTCGGCGGCGGCCCGGTAGAACGCCTCGTCCAGCGCGTAGGTCATCGCGGAGTTCTGCGCGTTGCGGTACTCCGGGCGGTTCATGGTCACCACGGCGACCTCGTCGCGCGTGTCGTAGCGGACCACCACGGCGTTCTCCTCTCTAGGCGGCCGGGCGCGCGCCGGTGCGCGGCAGGCCCAACTCGTCGGCGACGACCGCGCGGTGCCACGCGGCGGTGCCCCAGTCCGCGGCCAGCGCCCAGGCGCGCTTGGCGAACAGGTGCAGGTCGTACTCGGTGGTGTAGGCGATGGCGCCGTGGCACTGGATCGCCGTGCGGGCCATCGCGGTGGCCGCCTCCGACGCCAGCACCTTGGCCATCGCCACGTCCCGCCGCCGGTCCGGCGCGCCGGTGGCCAGCGACCACCCGGCCCGCGCCACGGCCGGTTCGGCGAACTCGAGCTTGATCGTCGCGGACGCCAGGTGGTGCTTCACCGCCTGGAAGCTGCCCACCGGCACGCCGAACTGGGTGCGGGCGCGGACGTGCTCGACGGTCATCTCCAGCATCCGCCTGGCAAGCCCGGTCAGCTGCGCCGCCGTGCCGAGCACCCCGCGCGCCCAGGCCTGCTCGACCACGTCCGGGTCGCGCACCTCGGCCAGCACCTCGCCGTCGACCCGGCACAGGTCGGCGCGCGGGTCGACGGCCGCCACCGGTTCCCGGCCCGTCGGGCGCACGACCTCGATGGACCCGACACCGCCGAAACCGCCGCGCAGCACCAGGTCCGCCCGGGAGCCGAACCGGACCGGGTCGCCGACGCCCACCAGCAGCGCGCCGGAGGCGAGGTCACCGGTCGACCCGGCGGCCGCGAGCACGCCGGGCGCGACGCCCACCGTCTCCACGACCGGCAGCGCCACCGCGCCCCACCCGGTTTCGGTCGCCACCGCGACCAGGCACGTCTCGTCAAGGCCCAGGCCGCCGTGCTCCTCGGCGAGGAGCGTGCCGTAGACACCCACCTGCGCCAACGACCCGTGCGGGTCGGCCGACCGCGCCACCACGTCGTGCACCAGGGCACGCAGGTCGCGCTGCTCCTCGGACGCCGCGAACCGCACCGGTCACCTCCTCGGCAGGCCGAGCACGCGCTCGGCGACGATGTTGCGCTGCACCTCGTTGGTGCCCGCGTAGATCGGTCCGGCCAGCGCGAACAGGAAGCCGCGCGTCCACGGCGAGTCCAGCTGCGCCTCCGGTCCGAGCAGCTCCAGCGCCGCCTCGTGCAGCGCGATGTCCAGTTCGGACCAGAACACCTTGTTGAGACTGGACCGCGCGCCCGGCGTGCGGCCCTCCACGACGTCGGTGACCTGGGCGAGGGTGAACAGCTGGTAGGACTGCGCGCCCAGCCACACGTCGGTGATCCGCTCGACCAGCGCGTCCGGCGCGCCCCGGCGGCGGGCCTCGGCGAGCAGGCGTTCGGCGGCGTGCAGGAACCGGCCGGGCGAGCGCAGCGTCAGGCCGCGCTCGGAGCCGGTCGTGGCCATCGCGACCGACCAGCCCTGGTCCACCCCGCCGAGCACCGCGTCGTCGGGCACGAGCACGTCCTCGAGGAACACCTCGGCGAAACCCTCGTCGCCGTCGAGCCGCTCGAACCCGCGCACCGTCACGCCCGGGCTGTCCAGCGGCACGAGGAAGTAGGTGAGCCCGCGGTGCCGCTCGGCGCTCGGGTCGGTCCGGAACAGCCCGAACAGGTGCGTGCAGAACGCGCCGCGCGTGGTCCACGTCTTCTGCCCGGACAGCCGCCACCCGCCGTCGACCCGCTCGGCCCGGCTGCGGATGCCCGCGAGGTCGCTGCCCGCGCCCGGTTCGGACCAGCCCTGGCACCACAGGTCCTGGGCCGCCGCCATCCTGGGCAGCCAGCGGTCCCGCTGTTCCCGGGTGCCGAACTCGAAGAGGGTCGGCGCGAGCAGGAAGATCCCGTTCTGGGTCACCCGCTGGGGCGCCCCGGCCCGGTAGTACTCCTCCTCGAAGATCAGCCACTCCCACAGCGACGCGCCGCGCCCGCCGTACTCGCGCGGCCACGACACGACCGACCACCGGGCGGCGTGCAGCTCGCGCTCCCACTCGACGTGCGCGGCGAAGCCCTCGCGGGTGTCGCCCGAGGGCAGCCCGGCCGGCACGTGCGCCGTCAGCCACTCGCGGGCCTCCGCGCGGAACGCCTCCTCGGCGTCGCTCCAGGTCAGGTCCACCCCGTCACCCCGTCACCGCGTGCCGGCGCAGCTCCTGCCGCGCCACCGTCCTGATGTGCACCTCGTCCGGGCCGTCCGCGATGCCGAGGATGCGGGCACTGGCCCACATCCGGGCGATCGGGAAGTCGTCGGTGACGCCACCCCCGCCGTGCGCCTGCACGGCCCGGTCCAGCACCGCCCGCGCCACCCTCGGCGCGATCACCTTGATCGCGGCGATCTCGGTCGCCGCGCCCTTCGCGCCGACCCGGTCGATCAGCCACGCCGTCTTGAGCACCAGCAGCCGGGCCTGTTCCAGCTCCATCCGCGATTCCGCGATCCACGTGCGCACCACGCCCTGGTCGGACAGCGGCCCGCCGAACGCGTGCCGGCTCGTGACCCGGCGGACCATCAGCTCCAGCCCGCGTTCGGCCATGCCGAGCGTGCGCATCGCGTGGTGCACCCGGCCGGGGCCGAGTCTGGCCTGGGCGATCGCGAAACCCTCGCCCTCGCCGCCGAGCAGGTTCGACGCCGGCACCCGCGCGTCGGTGAACCGGATCTCGCAGTGGCCGTGCTGGTCCTGGTAGCCGTAGATCGGCAGCGACCGGACGATCTCCACGCCGGGCGTGTCCGTCGGCACGAGCAGCATCGACTGCTGCCGGTGCGCGGGCGCGTCCGGGTTCGTGCGACCCATCACGACCAGAAGCGCGCACCGGGGGTCGGCCGCGCCCGTGGTCCACCACTTGCGGCCGTTCACCACGTACTCGTCGCCGTCGCGGACGATCGAGGTGGCGATGTTGCGCGCGTCGGAGGACGCCACGTCCGGCTCGGTCATCGAGAAGCCGGACCGCGTGACCCCGTCCAGCAGCGGCTCCAGCCACCGCGACCGCTGCTCGTCGGTGCCGAACAGGTGCAGCAGCTCCATGTTGCCGGTGTCCGGCGCGGAGCAGTTGAGCGCCTCGGGCGCGAGGTAGGGCGACCGGCCGGTCTCCTCGGCCAGGTAGGCGTACTCCAGAGTGGACAGTCCGGAGATGGCCGGCAGGAACAGGTTCCACAGGCCGAGCGCGCGGGCCCGGCTCTTCAGCTCCTCCACGACGGGCGGCAGCACGTGGCTGCCGGGCGCGAGCTGCGCCGCGTACACCGGCTCGGCCGGGTACACGTGCTCGCGCAGGAACTCCCGCAGCACGCCCAGCAGTTCGGTCGCCCGCGGCGACGGTCCGAGATCCACGTCAGTCCTCCCCCACCGTCAGCACGACCTTGCCCACCGCGGTCCGGCTCATCACGGAGTCCAGCGCGGCGGCGGCGTCCGCGAGCGGGAACGTCGCGCTCACGTGCGGACGCAGCCGCCCCTCGGTGTAGAGCTCCAGCAGCCGGGCCACGTTGGCCGCATTGTGCGCCGGGTTGCGCCGGGCCCACTCGCCCCACAGCACGCCGAGCACGCCGGCTTCCTTGAGCAGCACCCGGTTCAGCCCGACCTTCGGGATCGTGCCGGAGGCGTACCCGACGGTCAGGTACCGGCCGCCCCAGGCGAGCAGCCGCACCGCCGTCTCCGCGACCGCGCCGCCGACCGGGTCGTAGACCACGTCGAACGCGCCCGCGAGCTCGGCGTAGTCGAGCGCCTGGTGCGCGCCGAAAGCCGTGCACAGCGCGCGTTTCGCGGGCGTGGACGCCGCCGCGACCACCTCCGCGCCCAGCGCCACGCCGAGTTGCACCGCCGTCAGCCCGACCCCGCCGGACGCGCCGAGCACCAGCAGGCGTTCGCCGGGCTTCACGACCGCCCGGTCGACCAGGCCGTGCCACGACGTGCCGTAGACCACCGGGAACGCCGCCGCCTCGGTGAACGGCATGGCGTCCGGGATCGGGTGCACCCGCCACCGGGGCACAGCGACCTGCTCGGCGTACCCGCCGGTGCCGCAGAACACCATCACCCGCTCGCCGGTCGCCCGGTCCACGCCCGCGACCTCGCTGCCCGGACTGAACGGCGGCGTGGGCTTGACCTGGTACGTACCGGCGACCATCAGCCCGTCCGGGAAGTTCACCCCGGCCGCGCGCACGTCCACCAGCACCTCGTCGGGTCCGGGCACGGGTTCCGGTACGTCCTCGAAGCTCAGCGGCGCGCCGAACTCCCTGCACAGCTGGGCTTTCACGAGCCGAACTCGTCCCGCACGCGGTCGGCGACCCCGTCCAGGTTCAGCTCGTAGGTGAAGCCCTGCTCGTAGCGGTAGCTGCGGTTGACGTCCCACGGGTCGATGCCGTTCAACGACGCCTTCGCCAGCCGGATCACGGTCGGGTGCTTGGCCGCGATCGTCCGGGCCAGCGCGAGCGCCGCGTCCCGCAGCCGCGCCGCCGGCACCACCGAGTGCACCGAGCCGTAGGCGTGCAGCTCGGCCGCCGTGGCGGTGGCCGAGGTGTACACCATGGCGCGCATCCGGTGCTGCGGCACGAGTCTGGACAGGTGGGTGGCCGCGCCCAGCGCGCCCCGGTCCACCTCGGGCAGCCCGAACGTCGCGTCGTCCGAGGCCACGATCACGTCCGAGTTGCCGACGAGCCCGATCCCGCCGCCCAGGCAGAACCCGTGCACCGCCGCGATCACCGGCACCGGGCACTCGTAGACGGCCTTGAACGCCGCGTGGCAACCCCGGTTCGCGCCCAGCAGCGCGGAGAAGCTCTCGGCGCGCTGCATCTCCTTGATGTCGACGCCCGCGTTGAACCCGCGTCCGCCTGCCCGCAGCACCGCCACCCGGACCCGCTCGTCCCGGCCGACCCGGTCGAACGCGGCGGCCAGCGCGAACCAGCCCGCGACCGGCAGCGCGTTGACCGGCGGGTGGTCCACCACGACCTCGGCGACGCCGTCGTCGTGCACGGTCGTGGTGACGATGTCCGCCTCGTCGGGCGGGAACGACTCAGACGCCATCGTGGTTCTCCTCCTCCGGGACGACGAACGTGGACCACGCGACGACCGCCGCGTTCCCGTTCTGCCGCAGGCACTTCAGCTCGACGTCCACGCGGGGCTCACCGTCCGCCGCGTACTCGCGGACCACCTCGCCGACGCAGGTCAGCTCGTCGCCGGGCCAGACCTGCTCCAGGAACCGGATCCGGAACGACCGCACGTTGGCCGCGCCCAGCCAGTCGGTGGCGAAGGTGCCGAGCAGCCCGGCCTGCCACATGCCGACCGAGAACGGCGTGGGGAACCCGGCCGCGCGGGCGAACTCCTCGTCGTGGTGGATGGGGTTCAGGTCACCGGAGGCGCCCTGGTAGCGGACGAAGTCGGTGCGGGTGACCGGGCCGACCACCCGCGGCCCCGGTGTCGTCGGCACGCTCATGATCCCTCCGCCGGGGGTCGCGCGGTCTCCACGCCGGTCATCCTGGCGCGCGCCACGAGCCGCCCGGTCGCGTCGTGGAAGTCGGTGTACATCACGGCGAAGGTCAGCTCACCGCCCCGCTTGCCCCGCTTGGTGTAGATCTCGCCGATCCGCGACCGGCAGGTCAGCTCGTCGCCGGCGCGCGGCGGCGGTCCGAAGAACGTGTACTCCTGCTCGGCGTGCAGACCGCGCTGCTGGTCCAGTTCCACGGTGTGCCAGGGGTTCGCGGCCTCGGGCTGCCAGAAGAACGTGGTGGTGAGGAACGTCGGCGGCGCGAACGGCCGGTCCTGCGAGTCCACTTCGGACAGGTCGGTGGTTCCGGTGGCGCGGACGAACTCGCGGATCTTGCCGCGTTCCACGGACATCCGGAACGGCGCGCCCTCGGTCCCGACGGCGTCGGGGTTGGCCATCAGGCCCTCCTCACGGGTGTTGGCTGCTCACCGACACGACCTCGCCGGTCATGTAGGAGGAGTAGTCGCTGGCCAGGAACACGATCACGTTGGCGATCTCCCACGGTCGCGCGGCCCGCCCGAAGGCCTCCCGCGCGGACAGCTCGGCCAGCAGGTCGTCGGTGGTGACCTTGGCCAGGTGGGCGTGCATGGCGATGCTCGGCGACACCGCGTTGACCCGGACGCCGTGCGGCGCCACGTCCATCGCCGCGCACCGGGTCAGCGCCATCACGCCCGCCTTGGCCGCCGCGTAGTGCGCCTGACCTGCCTGCGCCCGCCAGCCGATCACCGAGGCGTTGTTCACGATCACGCCGCCGCCGGCGGGCACCATGTGCCGCAGCGCGGCCCGGGTCGCCTTGAACGTCGAGGTCAGCGTGACGGCGATGACCGAGTCCCACTGCTCGTCGGTCATGTCCACGACGCTGGCCGTGCCGCCGAGCCCGGCGTTGTTGACCAGCACGTCCAACCGGCCGTGCTCGGCGACGGCGGTGTCCACGAGGTTGTCGATCGCGCTTTGGTCCGTGACGTCGCACGGCACGGCGAGCGGTCGGGTGCCGGTCAGCTCGGCGATCGCGTCCGCCGTCTCGGCCAGCCGCCGCTCGTGCCGGTCGCTGATCACGACCGCGGCGCCCTCCTCGACGCAGCGCCGCGCGGTCGCGTGGCCGATGCCGGTGCCGGCGGCGGCCGTGACCACGACGACCTTGCCGGTCAGCAACCCGTGCGCGGGTCCCGCCCAGTCCTCAGCCACGGGCACGCATCTCCTCGTCCAGCTCGGCCACCGTCCAGCGGGAGCCGTGGTCGACGGTCCACTCGTAGGACCAGCCGCGGAACTTCCGGATTTCGCCGCCCTTGGCGTAGAAGACCTCGCCGGTGGCCGGGCAGCCCTCCGCGAGCAGCCACGCGACCACGGGCGAGACGTTGCCGGGGTGGTAGACGTCGAACTCGGCCGGGTCGGCGGGCGCGGCCACCAGCTCCGCGATACCGGGCACGTGTTCGGTCATCCGGGTGCGGGCGACCGGGCAGACCGCGTTGACCCGCACGCCGATCCGGCTCAGCTCCTGGGCCAGGATCACCGTCAGCGCCGCGATGCCGGCCTTGGCCGCGCCGTAGTTGGTCTGGCCGACCGCGCCGATCAGGCCCGACGTCGAGGTCACGTTCACCATCGACGCGGCCGCCGGTCGACCGGCCTTGGACTCGGCGCGCCAGTGCTCGGCGAACACCCGGGCCGGCGCGAAGGTGGCCCGGAGTTGGCCGTGCACCACGGCGTCCCAGTCCTCCTCGGACATCCCGAAGAACATCCGGTCGCGCAGCACGCCCGCGTTGTTGACCAGCCCGTGCACCGCGCCGAACTCGTCCAGCGCCAGCGCGAGCAGTTCCCGCGCGCCCGCCACCGACGCGGCGTCGGCGGTGCTCGCGACCGCGACCCCGCCGCGAGCGGTGATCTCCTCGACCACCGCCCGCGCCACGCCGGGGTCGGGGTTGGTGCCGTCGGCGTCGACGCCGTTGTCGTCCACCACGACCCGCGCGCCCTCGGCCGCCGCCAGCAGCGCGTGCTCGCGGCCGATGCCGCGTCCCGCGCCCGTGACGACGACCACCCGGCCGTCCAGGTGACCCATCAGTCCTCCTCGCCGTCGAACCGGCGCAGCACCCGTTCCGCCTGCGCCACCACCCGGTCGACCAGCTCGGCGCAGGTGGGGATGTCGTCGATCAGGCCGACGACCTGGCCGGTGGCCATCACGCCGACGTCCACGCGGCCCTCGAGCAGGGCCGAGCGGTAGAGCATGGGCGCGTTGGCGGCCATCACCACCTGGCTCCACGACAGGCCGTGGTTGCGCTTCATCGCCAAGCCCTCGCGGACCATGTCCTTGATCGGGGTGCCGGCCATCCGGCGGAACGCCAGCGCGTTGCGCGCGGCCCGGGTGAGCCGCTTGATCCCGCCGGAGGACTCCAGCGCCTGCACCGTTCCGGTGCGGATGACCCGCTGCGGCACGCCGTCCACCTCGGTGGTCAGCACCGTGTCGGTGACCGTCCGGGCCAGGTAGAACTCCTTGACCTGCCTGGCCACCGGCGATTCGGCGGTGAGCAGGAACCGGGTGCCCATCGCGATCCCGGACGCGCCGTAGGCCAGCGCCGCGACCAGGCCGCGGCCGTCGAAGAAGCCGCCCGCGCCGATCACCGCGATGTCCACCGCGTCCACGACCTGGGGCAGCAGCAGGCTCGTCGGCACGCCGCCGGTGTGCCCGCCGCCCTCGCCGCCCTGCACGATCACCGCGTCCACGCCCCACGCGGCGACCTTCTCCGCGTGCCGGCGCGCGCCGATCGAGCACACCACGACGAGTCCGCCGTCCTTGCACCGCGCGATCACGTCCTGCTTGGGCGCCAAGGCGAACGACGCGACCTTCACCCCGGACTTGACCAGCAGGTCGATCCGCTTGAGCACGTCCGGTTGGTCGGCGCGCACGTTCACGCCGAACGGCTCGGCGGTCTTGGACCGCACCGCGTCGATCTCGGCGGCGAGTTCCTCGTAGCTCAGCAGCCCGGCCGAGAGGATGCCCAACCCACCCGCCTCGGCGGTCGCGGCGGTGAGCGTCGAGTCGGACACGTAACCCATGCCGGTCTGCACGATCGGGTACCGCACCCCGAACAGGTCGCACGCCTTGGTGCGCAACGCGCTCATCCGGACACCTCCCGGTCGCGCAGCCCCTTCGGGTCGAGCACCTCCCGGATCAGCCGGGTCTCCTCGACCGTGGGCAGCCTGGTCTCCGGCACGTCGTCGGGCACGTCCAGCGGGAAGCCGGTGTTCTCCCGCACCCGGTCCACCGTGACACCGGGGTGCACCGACCGCACCCGCACGCGGCCCTCCGCGGAGAACCCGAGCACGGCCAGGTCGGTCACCACCACCCGCAGGTCGTGGTAGCGGGTCGCGCCGGGACCCGCCGCGCGCGCCCGGTCGTGGCCGACGCCCGACACCATGTCGACCTTCGGCACGAACACCCGGGTCGAGTGCCTCGGCACCCAGTAGCTCGTGGGGTGGCACACCGTGTTGCCCGGCGCGCCGCGCACGCCCAGCAGCTGGGCCTTGGGTTTGTGGTAGTCGCCGACCGCGGAGAGGTTCATGTTGCCGTGCACGTCGAGCTGGCTCGGGATCATCATCACGTGCCGGCTGCCGTGCCACACCAGGTCGAAGATCGTCCGGAACGGGACCCACGCCTCCAGGTCGCCCTCGGGCCGGGTGCCGACCGCCCACGTGCCGCCGACCAGCCGCGACTCGCCGTCGGAGATCATCAGGTCCGGCGCGTAGAGGTGTCTGGCCAGTCGGACCCCGATCGCCGGGATGGTGCCGAACGCGCTGGCGAGCACCTCGCCGTCGTCCCGGAACGCGTCCACGACGGCGGTCACGCACACCTCGGCGCGGGTCGCGGTGCTGTCCCCGGTCATGCCGGCACCTCCAGGTTCGGGATCGGCCACCGGGACTCCGGGCCGGTCAGGTAGCGCCGTTCGAACTCGCGCCACGACTCCGGGTCGCCCGCCGCGCGCACGTACTCGCGCTGGAACTCCTCGTCGCGCTCGTAGTCCGGGGTGCACGAGGTGAAGTGCGCGCCACCGGGCGCCTCCACGACGCCGGTCACCGCCATCCGGTTGATCCGCAACGTCGCGGGGTGCGCGGTCGCGGTCAGCTCGGCGGTCGGCACGACCTTCTCGCAGGACACGAACGCCTGCTCGGCCGCGAGGCAGTACAGGTCGTCGAAGTACGGGTCCGGGCCGAGGAACTGGGCGTTGCCGGCCGCGTCCGCGCGGTTCATGTGGACCAACGCGACGTCCAGGCGCAGCGCGGGCATCGCGACGAGTTCGTCGCCGCCGTACGGGTCGGCCACCGTGCGCAGACCCGGGTTGTAGGTCATGACGTCCGAGCCGAGCCCGGCCCGGGTGGGCAGGAAGGGCAGCTTGAGGGCCGCCGCGTACAGGCCCCACTGGAGCATTCCCTCGTCGTACTCGGCGACCTCGATCGAGCCGGACTGGCGCGCGGCGCGGAAGTGCGGGTCCAGCGCGATGGAGTCCAACGACACGAACCCGAACACCAGCTTGCGCACCTTGCCCGCCGCGCACAGCAGGCCCACGTCGGGTCCGCCGTAGCTCACCACGGTCAGGTCGGTGACGTCCGACCGCAGCAGCGCGCGCACCAGGGACATCGGCTTGCGCCGGGAACCCCAGCCGCCGATGCCGACGGTCATGCCCGAACGGAGGCGGGAGATCACCTCCGCCTCGGTCATCCGCTTGTCAGCCATTCGTGTCCGCCTCCCGTCGAGCGCTATGTAGCAAGCGCTTGGTTGGGTACCGTACCAGGTAGGCACCCGCCGTCAAGCGATCCGCACCGGAGGCACGAATGTCCTTGCTCACCACCGCTTTCGGACCCGTCGCGGTGTTCACCGTGGACCGTCCGGAAGTGCGCAACGCGTTGGACCGCGGCACGTTGACCGCACTCCACACCGGACTGCTGGCCGCACTGGCCGACCCGTCGACGCGCGCCGTGGTGATCACCGGCTCGGGCGACCGGGCGTTCAGCGCGGGCCTGGACCTGCGCGCGGTGGCCACCGAGGGGATGCCGGACCCGGCGCTCAGCCCGGTGACCCTGCTGCGGTCCGGGTACGCCAAGCCGGTGGTGGCGGCGGTGAACGGCGCGGCCGTGGGGGGCGGGTTCGAACTCGCGCTGGCGTGCGACCTGCGGGTGGCGGCCGAGCACGCGGTGTTCGGGCTGCCCGAGGTGAGCCGGGGCATCGCGGCCAGCGAGGGCGGCACCGACCTGCCGCTGCACCTGCCGTTGGCCGTGGCGCTGGAACTGGGGTTGACCGCCGACCCGCTGACCGCACGTCGTGCGCACGAGTTCGGCCTGGTCAACCGGGTGGTGCCGGCCGGGGAGGAACTGGCGGCGGCGGTCGCGCTGGCCACCCGGATCGCCGAGCACTCCCCCGCCGCCGTGGCCGCGACGAAGCGGTTGATGCGCGCCTCGGTGACGGCCGACCCGCGGGCGCAGCGGGCGGCGAACGTGGCGGCGACCGCCGAACTGCTGGCCGGACCGGACGCGGCCGAGGGCGCGCGGGCGTTCCTGGAGAAGCGCCCGCCGCGCTGGGCCTGATTCCCCTGGACGTGACTCACCGGACCCGCGCGGCGGTCCACGCCACCGCGCGGGTCAGCGCCGACCGCGGGCCCTCCGCGTCGATGGCCGGACCGGTCAGCTCGACGTCGACCACGCCGTCGTAGCCCAGTGCCAGCACGTCGGCGAGCAGTCGGTCCAGCGGCAGGTCGCCGTCACCGGGCACCCAGCGGTTGGGGAACGTCAGCGTGCCCGGCTTGAAATCGCTCACCTGCACCAAGGCGATCCGGTCGAGGTGGGCGGCCAGGGTGTCGCGCAGCCCGGACTCCTGCCAGCAGCAGTACAGGTCCACGCACAACCCGATGCCGAGCCGGTCGGCGACCGCCGCCGCGTCCCGCACCGAGTGGGTGAAGCTGAGGTCGCACCGGACCGACAGGGTGTTCTCGATCGCCAGTCCGACGCCGGCCGCGCGGGCGTGCGCGACCACGGGCGTCAGCCGCTCGACGAACCGGTCGGCGGCCTCCTCCCAGCGCAGCGCGCCGGACGGTCCGGACGTCACGTAGACCAGCGGCGGACCGAGGTCGATCGCGTCGACCAGCGCCGCGCACTGCGCGTCCCAGCCGGCGTCGTCGGTCGGGTCCGCGGTGAACGGGTGCACCAGGTAGGCCGGCGGCAGCGGTGCCTCGGGCAGTCCACCCGCGACCTTGGCGGCGGCCAGGCCGAACGCGTCCGCGCCCGTCTCCGGGTACAGCGCGAGTTCGTCGGCCAGGTCCCAGGACGCCGCCGCGATGCCGTGCACGCTGATGATCACGAGGGCACCCGGCGCAGCCCGAACGGTTGGCGCACCGACCGCAACGGGCCGTCCACCGCGTCCTCCACGGACGCGACCGTCCACTCCGGACAGCGCGCGACCGGTTCCAACACCGCCGGCCGGGACATCAGCATCAGCTCGTCGCCGTGCAGCCGGAGCACCTGGCCGGTCACGTGCGCGCGGTCGGACAGCAGGTAGACCACGAGCGGCGCGTTCACCTCGGGCGTCAGGCCGTCGTTGCGGGTGTCGGTGCCCCGGAACGCCGCGTTCACCTCGGCCATCGCGGTCTGCGCGTTGGGCGACACCGCGTTGACCCGCACGCCGTGCGCCGCCACGTCCTGCGCCCAGGAGGCGGTCAGCGCGGCCACCGCGGCCTTCGTCGCGCCGTAGACGGCGGACGCGGAGTTGCCCGCCTGCTCGCCCGACGTCACGTTGACCACCGCGCCCCGGCCGCGCGCGACCATGTGCCGCAACGCGTGCGTGCCGCAGGCGATGGCGCCGAACAGGTTCACGTCGACCAGTCGGCGGGCGTCGGCCTCGGACTGCTCGTGCGGCCAGGACAGCGCGAGCACGCCGGCGTTGTTGACCAGCCCGTCGATCGCGCCGAACTCGGTCACGCACCGCTCGACCAGCGCGCCCGCCGCGGCCCAGTCGGAGATGTCGGCCGGGTGCGCCACGGCCCGGACGCCGAGCGACCGGGCCACGGAGGCGGCCCGGTCGGCGTCCACGTCGTTCACGACCACCGAGCCGCCGTGCGCCACCACGGCGCGGGCGTAGGACTCGCCGAGCCCTCCGCCCGCGCCCGTGACGACGACCGCGCGACCGGCCAACGCGGTGTGCTGCGCCCCGGTTGGGGTCATCCGGCGTACCGGCCGTCGCTCAGCACCGAGGCCGGGACGACCGCCACCGTGGCCGGGTCCACCGCCGGGCCGTGCGACTTCGTGGTGAAGGTGTAGTTCGCGAGCGCCCACCGGCCCTTGGTCGACGGGGTGAGCTTCTCGAGCCACTCCGACTGGACCTTGGCGTCGGTGATCGTCTTGGTCTCCTCGGCGGCCTTCGCGGCCAGCATGACGCTGTCGTAGGCGAAGTAGGCGTTGAGCGGCAGCGTGATCGTGCCCTCCTTCTTCAGCGCCGCCAGCATGTCGTTCAGCGCGTCCGGGTTCGGGCCGCCCGTCGTGCCCACGGCCGCCGCGAGCACCTGCACGAAGACGTTCTTCGTGGCGTCGGTGCCGACGAGGCCGTCCGGCGCGCCCTTGGTCAGCAGCGAGGTGACCGCCGAGGTGGAGTCCGCGACGAGCGGGACGTCCGTCCAGCCGATCTTGACCCGGCTCTGGAGCACGTAGCCGACCGACGCGCCCGCGCCCTGCATGAAGACCAGGTCCGGGTTGCCCGACCGCAGCCGCTCCAGCTGGGCGGTCATGTCGAGGTCCTCGGCGGCGTAGGTCTCCTCGCCGGTGAGCGTGACGCCGGCCGCGGCCAGCGCCTCCTTGGTCGCGGCGACGGTCGCCTGGGCGAACGCGTCCTTGCCCGCGATCATGGCGACCTTGCCCGCGCCGACCTTCTTCACCTGCGCCAGCAGGCCCTGGGCGAACGTGGCCGGGATCGGCGGGGTTTTGAACAGGAACGGGAACTTGGCCGGGTCGTCGAGCGCGTTGGCCGAACCCTGCTGGACCGAGAAGATCCCGGCCTCGGTGATGACCGGCGCCATCGGCAGCGCCTCGGCGCTGGTGTTGCCCGGCAGCACCATGTTCGGCTTCTGGCCGCTGTTGAGGCGTGCCTGGAGCTTGGTGACGGCGGTGGTCGGGTCGCCGCCGCTGTCGATGATCTCGAGCTCGACCCGGTGGCCGAGGATGCCGCCGTTGGCGTTGAGCACGGCCACGGCGGCCTTGGCGGCCTGGGCGGCGGCCTGCGCGTTGATCGCCGCGGGGCCCGCCTGGTTCTGGCCGACGAGCTGGACGATCCGGTAGGGCGAGCCGGTGTCCTCCGAGGTGGACGCCTGTTCCCCGGTGTCCGGCGCGCAGGCGGTCGCGGCAAGCGCGACGGCCACCACGAGGCACGCTCCCAGTCTCCTTGCCACGGACTGGCCTCCTTCCACCTGCCTGCCACCACGGTGTAGCAAGCGCTTGGTTGGCACCGTAGAAGCCCGTTGCCGCCCCGGTCAAGACCTGAGTGGACAGTCGGGACATCCGGGTCGGAACGGGTTCACGCACCGCGCCGGACGTGACACCATGTGCGACTGCCGGACTCCCGGCCCGATCGTCCCCGACCTGCGCCGGGTTCGCCCGATGTGGTAAAACAAGCGCTTGATTGGCGGTCGCGCGCGCGGCCCACCGAAGGGGGACACGAGATGCCAGGGTCGCAGGACCGAAGGACGGCCATCCTGGAACACGCGGCCGACCTGTTCGCCGCCAAGGGGATCGTGGCCACCACGGTGCGCGAGATCGCGGACTCCGTCGGCATCCTGTCGGGCAGCCTCTACCACCACTTCAAGTCCAAGGACGAGATGGTCGGCGCGATCATCACCTCGTACCTGGACGACCTGGCGTCGCACTACGCGGAGATCACCGCGAGCGACACCGCGCCGCGCGCGAAGGTGGCCGAGCTGGTGCGGGGCTCGCTGGCGGTCATCGAGGCCCACCCGCACGCGACGGAGATCTACCAGAACAGCGGCAGCTACCTGACGTCGCTGGAGGGCTACGACCACATCAAGGTCGTCGCGAACACCATCCAGAAGACCTGGATCACCGTGCTGGACGAGGGCGCCGCCCACGGCGAGTTCCGCTCCGACATCCCGGCCCGCGTGCTCTACCGGATGCTGCGCGACGCCCTGTGGCTCTCGGTCCGCTGGTTCAAGCCGACCGACGAGTACCCGATGTCGAAGTTCGCCGACGACTTCTGCTCCACCTTCCTGGACGGCATCGTGCCGCGCTGAGCCCGCGGGCCGGGTCCGCGGCGGACCCGGCCACCGTCGGCTCACCGCCCGAAGTAGGCCTCCGCGATCGCCTCCGGACCGTCCACCTCGGACGCCGGCCGGTCGAGCACCACGCGGCCCACGTCGAGCACCACCACGCGGTCCGCGTGCGGCAGCACGGACGCGGCGGCCTGTTCGACCAGCAGCACCCCGATGCCGGTCTGCTTCAGACCCGCCACCGTGTCCATCACCTCGGCCACGATCGCGGGCGCGAGGCCGCCGGACGGCTCGTCCAGCATCAGCAGCGAGGGCGAGGACATCAGCGCCTGGCCGATCGCGAGCATCTGCTGCTGACCACCCGACAGCGCGCCCGCCACCGCGTCCCGGCGCTGCGCGAGCACCGGGAACAGCGCGTAGATCGGCTCGAGCTCGGCGGTCAGCTTCCGCTTGCCCAGGCCCCGGACGTACCCGCCGAGCAGCAGGTTCTCCTCGATCGTGCGCCGCCGGAAGATCCGCTTGCCCTCCTGCACGAACGCGATTCCGGCCGCGACCCGGCGGTGCGCCCGCACGCCGGTCACGTCCTCGCCGCGGAACCGGACCACGCCGGCGTCCGCCTTGTTCAAGCCCGCGATGGCGCGCAACGTCGTGGTCTTGCCCGCGCCGTTGCGCCCGAGCAGGACGGTCAGCTTGCCCGGCAGCACCTCGAGCGACACGTCCCACACCGCCCGGATGTCGCCGTAGCCGGTCGCCAGGCCACGCACCTCCAGCAACGCGGTCACCGCTGCACCTCCTCGCGCACGCCCAGGTACTCGGCCAGCACCCGCGGATGGCGTTCGATCTCCGCGGGCGGCCCGCTCGCGATCAGCTCGCCCTGCGCGAGCACCCGGATGGTGTCCGCCAGGTCCAGCACGAGCCGGAAGTTGTGCTCCACCAGGATCACCGCCGCGCCCGCGTCCCGGATGGACCGCACGAGGTCGGCCAGCCGGGCGATCTCGTCCTCGTCCAACCCGGACGCGACCTCGTCCAGCAGCAGCACCGCGGGCCGGGACACCAGCGCCCGCGCCACCTCGAGCATCCGCCGGGTGCCCAGCGGCAGCGCGGCGGCCTCGGCGTCCGCGCAGTGCCCGAGGCCGGTGAGCGCGAGCACCGCGTCCACCTCCTCGTCCACCTCGCGGCGCGCCTTCCGGTAGCGCGGCAGGCGCAGGACGGACGACGGCATGCCCACGTACCGGGTGGTGTACGCGCCGGCGGCGACGGCCTCGCGGACCGTGACGTCCTCCGGCACGAGCGGGGTTTGGAAGGTGCGGGCGACACCGGTGCGGGCCACGTGGTGGGTCGGGCTGCCGGTGACGTCCCGACCGCCGACCCGGATCACGCCCGCGTCGGTGCGGTAGTAGCCGCAGATCATGTTGAGCAGCGTGGTCTTGCCCGAGCCGTTCGGCCCGATCAGGGCGGTGATCTCGCCGGGTTCGGCGGTCAGTGTCACGTCCGCGAGCGCCCGGTTGCCGCCGAAGCTCTTGCCGACGCCGACGACCTCCAGCCGGGCGCCCTCCAGCGGCGGCACGGCGCCCACGTCGTCCGGGACCGGGGTGGACACGTCCCAGCCGCGACGCCGGGACACCTTGCGCAGCAACGACTTCGCGATACCCGCGAGCCCGTTGGCGACCAGGGTGCCCGCGATGATCAGGAAGACGCCGTAGAAGACCTGGGCGAACTCCTCGAAGTCGGTGGACCGCAACGGCCCGTACTGCATCACCAGCGCGCCGAGGAACGCGCCGTAGACGCTCTTCGCGCCGCCCAGGATGCTCGCCGCCAGCACCGTGACGGCCATCGTGAAGCCGAACGAGTGCGGCGACAGGTACTTGTCCACGTAGGCGAACAGCGCGCCCGCGATCCCCGCCGGCACCGCGCCGACCGCGTAGGCGGTGAGCTTCATCCGGTACACCGGGATGCCCAGCGAGGAGGCCAGCACCGGGCTCTGCCGCAGCACCTGGAACGCCACGCCGTGCCGCGAGGTGACGAGGTTGCGCAGCACCGCGAACCAGGCGACGGTGATCACCGCGACGACCACGTAGAAGCCCACGGTGGACAGCTTCGAGCCGAACAGCCGCGGCGCCGGGATGCCGACCATGCCGACCGCGCCGCCGGTGTAGTGCTCCAGCAGGTCGAGGAACTGCGGCACCAGCAGCACCAGGAAGAACGACGTCATGGCGAGCGACCAGCCGCCGAGCCGCAGTCCGGGCACGCCTGACACCAGCCCGACCACCAGCGCCGCCGCGGCCGCGATCACCACCAGCAGCGCCAGGTCGTTGACCCAGTTCATCGCGAGGTAGCCGGTGAGGTAGGCGCCCGTCGCGTACATGGCGGCCTGGCCGAGCGCGAGTTCGCCGGTGTAGCCGAAGCTCAGGTTGAGGCCGCTGGCGATCAACGCCATCACGCAGGTGAGCAGCAGCAGTCGCCTGCTGTCCGCGCTGATCCCGAGCCAGGGCGCGGTGATCAGCAGGACGCCGAGCACCAGGGGCAGCACCCAGCTCGGCACCCGCCGCAGCGCGGGCACGATCCGATCGAGCGACACGGTTCAGACCACCCTTTCCCGAACGGTCCCGAACAGCCCGGTCGGCTTCAGCAGCAGGATCAGGACGAGCACCGCGAACACCGCGATGGTCGGGAACTGGCTGCCGAGCCAGCGACCGGCCAGCGACTCGACCAGGCCGACCGCGAACCCGCCGACCAGCACGCCGGGGAAGCTGCCGAACCCGCCGATGGCGACGACCACGAAGCCCTTCAAGGCGAGCGCCGCGCCGAGCGTGGCCACCGCGAACGTCTTGGGCCCCACCAGCGGTCCGACCAGCCCGGCCAGCACGCCGCTGAACACGAACGCGCCCAGCGCGAGCCTGCGCACGTCGATGCCGCGCAACCGGGCCGCGTCCCGGTCCTCGGCCATCGCGAGCAGCGCGAGCCCGGTCAACGACCGGCGGCTGTAGACGATGATCGCGGCGGTCACCAGCACGACGCCGACCACCAGCGCGATCTCCACGACGCTGACCCGCCCGCCGAGCAGGGTGAGCGTCGTGTCGGGGAACGGCGAGGGCACCTGGAGCACGTTGTCGCCCCAGATCAGCCGGGTGACGCCGTCGAGCAGGGTCGCCATGCCGAGCGTGGTGACCAGGTGCGCGTGCATCCCGGTCACCGGCCGGATGGCGACGAACTCCTCCAGCAGCGCGATCAGGCCGACGCCGACCGCGCAGATCAGCAGGATGAGCACCACGGGCAGGTCCGCGACGACGAGACCCCAGTAGGTCACGAAGATCGCGAACATCATCAGCTGCGCGTGGGCGAAGTTGAACGTGGTGTACGCGATGAACACGACGTTGTAGCCGAGCCCCACCAGGGCGTACACCGCTCCGATCGACAGACCGGACCAGATCGCTGTCATCGAACACCACCTTCATTGGTGACCTCGCGGTTCGAGCACTGTAGCCCACCAAGCAAGCGCTTGGTACCCTCCAAACGCGAACTTTTGTCCGATCCGCGATCCCCCGACTGGAGCACAGATGAGCGCACGACACCAGCCCGGGTTGTCCGATCTCCTGACCGGGTGGTTGCGCGACGCGGTGCCCTCCCTGGGCTCCCCGCTGCGCTACGACCGGCTCCCCGGCGGCCGCTCGAACCTCACCTACCTGGTGAGCGGACCGTCCGGCCGCGCGGTGGTCCGCCGGCCGCCGCTCGGCGCGCACCCGGGCAACGCGCACGACGTGCTGCGCGAAGCCCGCCTGCTGTCCGGGCTCGCGGGCGCGGTGCCGGTGCCGGCCGTGCTGGCGACCTGCGAGGACACCTCGGTGCTCGACGCGCCGTTCGCGGTGCTGGAGTTCCTGGACGGGCTGGTCGTGCGCGAGCCGTCGGACGTGCCGGCCGCGGTCGCGTCGATCGGACCGTCCCTCGTGGACACCCTGGCGGCGCTGCACGCCGTCGACCCCGAGCGCGTGGGCCTGGGCGGCCTGGTGTCGCGGAAGGATCACCTGTCCCGGCAGCTGGCCCGGTGGTTCGGCAACTGGCGCCGGACGTCGATCCGGCCGCTGCCGGCGTTGGAGCGCGCCCACGACGTCCTGGTGCGCCACGTGCCGCCGCAGCTGCGGACCGCGATCGTGCACGGCGACTACCGCCTGGACAACTGCGTGCTGACCCCGGAGGGCGAGGTGCGCGGCGTGCTGGACTGGGAGCTGACCACCGTCGGCGACCCGCTGGCGGACCTGGGCCAACTCCTCGTCTACTGGGCCGAGCCCGGCGACACCGACACGGCCCTGCACACGCCGCCCACGGTCGTGCCGGGATTCGCCACGCGGTCGGAGTTGCTCGAGCGGTACGCCCGCTCGGGCGCGTCGGTGGCCGGCGTCGAGTACCACGTGGCGTTCAACTGGTGGAAGACCGCGTGCATCGTGGAGAACGTGTACACCCGCGTGAAGTCCGGCGACCTCGGCGCCACCGACCGCTCCCCCGACTCCTTCGCCGCCCAGGCCGAGCGCCTGGCCGACCGGGCGTGGCGCGAGGCGTCGGCGTTGCGCTGACACCCGCGGTCAGCGGGTCGCCGCGTACCGCTCGGTGTCGGCGGCCGTCCAGTCGGGCGGGGACAGG
This sequence comes from Actinosynnema sp. NPDC020468, assembly GCF_040642015.1. Taxonomy (NCBI): domain Bacteria; kingdom Bacillati; phylum Actinomycetota; class Actinomycetes; order Pseudonocardiales; family Pseudonocardiaceae; genus Actinosynnema; species Actinosynnema sp. NPDC020468. Next base: position 46,996 of record NZ_JBFAEO010000029.1, on the reverse strand, counting down.
ATCGTCACCCACGCCTGTGCCGCCTCGCCCGGGCCGTAGTGGTGGCCGTGCCCCGGCGGGACCGAGCTCGAGAAGACCATGTCCATGGTCAGCTGCCAGAACGTGACGGCCGGGAGCCAGGTCATCTGCGGGCTCACGTCGGGGCCCCGCGGTTCGGCCAGCCAGTCCGGGCGACGGGTCAGGAGTCGGGGCGACCACCAGACGACCGGATCCGTGGCGTGTTGCAGGTAGACGACCCTCGCGGGCGCCGTGAGGTCGTTCGCGCCCTGGGCGAAGCGCACGTCGTCACCGGTGAGCGGCAGGCGTTCCGGCGAGCCGGGTTCGCGGTCGGCCACCAGGTCGCGCCACACCTCCGTCGAGTTCGGGGTGCCTACCCACAGCGCGCCGGACGTGCGGGCGGTCATGTCCTGCGGACCGCTGAACGCCGCCTGGCCCCCGAAGGCGCCGAGGCTCTCGCCGAACGCGACCAACCGGGGCCTCCGCGCGACCGGATGTCGTTGCCACGCCGCGTAGACCTGGTCGAACAGCTCCTTGCCCGCGTCCCGCGGCGCGGCCCGGTCCACCACGAACGCCGCCCAGCTCGGCAGGTACGAGTACTGGAGCGCGGCGATGGCCGTGTCGCCGCCGTTGACGTACTCCAGCGACTCGGCGATGCCCGGGTCGACCCAGCCGGTGCCGGTGGTCGTCGCCACGGCCAGCACGGCCCGGTCGAACGCGCCCGTGCGGTCGAGTTCCGCGACGACCAGCGCGGCGACGTCCTTCAGCGACGAGGCGGACGACAGGCCGCCGTACGCGCGGATCGGGGTGAGCGCGGAGCGACCGGTGAACGCGGCGATGTCGGCGGCGGTGGGTCCGCCCGCGACGAACGACCGCCCCTCCTTGCCCAGCGACTCCCAGCCGACCGGCGACGCCGGCGAGCCCGTGCGCTCGGCGGCGACGGGCCGGACCACGCCGGGGAAGTCGCCCCGGTCCGACACCGCGGCGAAGGCGTTGACCGCGGCCAGGAACCCGCCGACGAGACCACCGTCCACCAGCAGCACCGCGGCCACCGCCACCACCACGACGGCCACCAGCCGCGCGACCCGGGCGGACACGTACCGGCCGCAGAACCCCGCCACCCTCCGGGACGCCACGACCAGCAGGTTCCCCGCGGCGCGCAACGCCACCGCCACCAGGACCGCGACCACCAGCACGAGGACGTAGTAGGAGCGGGCGTCGGTCTCGACGCCGACCAGTTCGCGCACCTGCTCCTGCCACCGCGCGCCGAGGATCAACGAGGCAGGCACCCACACCGCGGCGAGGAACCCCAGCAGCACGTTCCCCCGGTACCGCGCGAGCGCCGACCACTCCGGGTGGAACCCGAGCCTGCGGACCAGCCGGGAGCAGGCCACCCCGAGCAGGTAGCCGGTGACCGTGCAGATCCCGGTGGCGACGCCCTGGAGGTACCACGCGCGGGGCAGCAGAGAGGGTGTCGTCGACCAGCCGAAGAACACCAGCGCGAACACCAGGCCGACGGTGTCGGCACCGCGCCGGTACCGGAGCAGGGCCGCGCCGATCCGGCGGGCCCACTGGACGGCGGACGTGACGGCCTCCTCGGTCGGCGGATGACCCACACGGTAGGTCGGACCGCCGGCACCGGCAGGGCGTCATCCCGGGCTCCTCCCGGACGTCACCTGAACCGGTGAGAGGTGTCGGGCCAGGTTCCGCGCGCCGACCAGGACCACCAGGCCGAACGCGGTCAGCGGCACGAGGCGCCACCACGGGTCGACCGGCCAGGACAGCACCCAGTTCGCCGGCACGTCCACCAGCACCACCGCGAGGCCGAGCCACACGCCGACCGGCCTGCGGACCGCCACGAGCAGCGCCACCAGCGGGTCGATCGCGGTCAACGACACGAAGAACACCTGCAACCACCACGGCGCGTAGGTCGCGTACACGTCGAGGCCGCCGCGGATCAGGTCGGCGGTGTGGGTCACCGCGCCGATCGAGAAGCCGATCACCCACACCCGGCGCAGCGACGACATGATCACAGTGTGCCGTCCGGGGTGACGCCGCCGGGGCGCACGCCCGCCGTGGTGCCGTCCGGGTGAAACGTCCGGGACCGGCCGGGGGATGTGGAGGTGTGCGCACGCGGTGGTGGGTGGTCCTGGTGGTCGTGGTCGTCCTGGTGGCGGCCGGAGTCGTGGCGGTGTGGCGGTTCGGGGGTTCGGGCGGCGGCGCGGAGGCGTCGGCGGTGGTCGGCCCGAACGGGGTGGTACTGGAGTACGAGGGGATCACCGTGCGCGGACCGGCCGGGGTCGCACCGGTGGGCACGCGGCTCAGCGCCGGCAAACCCGGCGCGGCGAGCGGGTCGGCGCTCGACTTCGCGACCGCGGTCGGCGACGGGATCGCGTTGGACCTCGGTGGCGCGCAACCCGCCGCGCCGCTCACGATCACCATGCCGCTGCCCGATTTCCCCGGCGGGGACACGGCCGGCGTGCTGGTGACGCGGCCGTCCGGCGCGACCGACACCGTGCTGGTGCCGGCCACGTACTCGGCGGCGGACCGGACCGTGACGGCACAGGTGCGGCACCTGAGCGATTTCTGGGCCGCGTTCGCGCCGTTGTCGAAGTTCGTGGACGTGATCGGCCGGACGACGACCCAGGCGCTCGGCATCACCACGCCGCGCCCGGACTGCGCCGGGAAGGACGTCGCGGCGCCCGACGGGTCGACCATCGCGGTGAGCGGCGTCGACGCGGCGGAGGGCGCGTCGCCGACCGTGTGGCCGTGCGTGGCGGTGGACGGCGACGACCTGGTGCTGACGTTGACCTCGAACACCCCGCTCGCCTGGCAGACCACGCCGAAGCCGGGCGCGACGCTGGTGCGGCCCACCACGACCGACGTGTCCAAGGGCGTCACGATCGCGTTGTTCCAGACGCTGACCGGCCGGCCGGACCAGGAAAGCCTGCTGCCGCCCGGAACCTCGCTGTCCTACCGGTTCCCGCTCACCGCGCTGCCGGCCGAGGTGACCGGTGACGACCACCCGATCGCGCTGCTCGGCATGGTGCTGCTGCTGGGAGTCGACCTGGTGCTCAAGACGTTCGGCGTGGACAGCAAGGGGTTGCTGCGCACCGCCGAGACGGTCGGGTGCGTGGCCGACGCGTTCGGCGCCGCGACCGCGAAACCGGACGAGGAGGCCGTGGCGGCGATGATCCGCGCGGTGTTCTCGTGCGCGGGCAAGATCGGCGAGGCGCTCACCGGCGCGGCCCTGGTGCCGTTGGAGATCGTGCTGACGTTGTTGGGCAGCGCGGTGTCCCTGCTGGCCGGCAACCTGATGGGCATCCTCGCCACGGCGCTGGGCGTCGACAAGTTCACCGTGAAGGTGGCCCGCACCGGCGTCCCGACGACGGTGGTGAACGTGGTGGCGGCCCGCGCCGGGCAGCCCGCGGCCGGCTACACCGCCGGGCCCAGGTCCTCGGCACCGCTGGACAACTGCTTCCCGTCCTCGGCGGCGGTGACCCCGGACATCGTCTCGTGCGGCGCGACGGCGGCGGGCGCGGACGTCTGCTGGATCGCACCGGACCGCCGGGGGCTGCTGTGCGGCACGAACCCGTGGGAGAAGAAGCTCCTCTCCTACACCGCCGACAAACCCCTCCCCCGCACCGCACAACCCGACGCCCCCCGGCCCTGGGCCCTGGAGCTGTCGGACGGCTCCCGCTGCCGGCTCCGCAACGGCGGCGCGTGGCCGGGCCGCGCGGACGGCTACGCCGGCGCCTACAGCTGCACCGGGCCCACCGAGTTCGTGCTCGCCGACTCCGACACCGCGGTCGACCGCTCGGGTCCGGTGTGGACGGTCCTGGTCGGCGACCTCGGCGCGGACAACCCGGTGTTCCCGCCTCCGACGACGATGTCCGTCACCACCGCGTACTTCGCCTCGACCTGAACCCGTCCCGGTCGCGGTCGTCGGCCGGTCCGCTAGTCGCGGACGGACCGGTAGCGCAGGAGGACCGCACCCGAGCCGAAGGTGCGGTTCTCCACCAGTTCCAACGTCAACCACCGGGTCAGCGACGGGAAGAACGGCGTGCCGCCGCCGATCGCGACCGGCGTGACCAGCACGTGGAACTCGTCCACGAGACCGGCCTGGACCAGGGGCGCGGCGAGCGTGGCGCCGCCCACCTCCATCAGGCCGTCGGTCTCGGCCTTCAGCCTCCTGGCGGTCTCGACCACGTCACCCCGTTCCAGCCTGGAGTTCCAGTCGACCGAGTCGAGGGTCCGGGAGAAGACCACCTTCGGCATCGCGAGCCACAGCCGGGCGTACTCGGCCTCCACCGGTGGCACGTCGGGCGCCTGGCCCGCGGTCGGCCAGTGGGCCGACATCAGCTCGTAGAGCCTGCGCCCGTACAGCGACAGCGCGACCTGCCCGGTCCGGTCGTTCCAGTACTGGTGCAACTCGTCGTCCGGCGTGCCCCAGCCGAGGTCGCCGTTCGCGTCGACGGTGTAACCGTCCACAGAGACGTTCATCCCGTAGGTCAGCAATCCCATGGCGGTACAGACTGCCGGACCGCGAGGAGCCCATCGCGTCGCCACGCCGGCCGGGCACGTCACCTCCGCGGTGGGCCGCGCTGCCCGATCGACGGCGGGAGCCGGTCGTGCGATCGGGCCGGGAGGCGACGGGATAGGGTTCCGCCCAGCCCGACCTAGATGAGGAGAACTCATGATCCGGCGTTGGAACCCCGAGACCGTGGCCGCGCCCGCCGGGCCGTACAGCCACCTGGCGCACGTGTCCGCCGACCACGACGTGGTCGTGCTCGCGGGCCAGGTCGGCACGCTGCCCGACGGCAGCCTCGCGGGCGAGGACTCGCTGTCCCAGGCACGGGCCGTGTTCGCCAACATCGAGCGCCTGCTGGAGGCGGCCGGCGCGGAACCCGCGCAGTTGGTGAAGCTGTTCAGCATGGTGTCGGGCACCGAGCACCTGCCCGGCTACCGCGCCGCGATGACGGAGACGTTCGCCCGCTGGTTCCCCCACGGCGACTTCCCGCCCCAGACGCTGATCGTCGTCGCCGCCCTGGCCGCCCCGCCGTTGACCGTCGAGGTCGAGGCACTGGTGGCGATTCCCCGCTGACCCCGGTCGGGTCCGCGGTCCGGCGGACTCGCGCGACACCGACGCGGGCATCGGCGGCACGCGGGTCCGCCGCCGATGCCCGCGTCTAGGCGCGGTGGTGCCGAGCCGCCGCGAGCACGACGTGGGCCCTGCCGGCAAGCGGCCCGTCGAGTTCCACCACCGGGACGTCCGGCCAGGCGTCCAGCGGGTCCGCGTGGACCAGGTCGAGCAGCGCGTCGTTCGTCGCCGACCGGAGCCCGGGCAGTTCGGCGCCCGGCAGCGTCCGCTCCGTCTCCGGCGTGATCACCGTGACGACCAGCAGGTCCAGGCTCGCGAACACCGACCGGAGCACCTCGGCGTCGACCTCGCCGGCCGGGTCGCGGCCCAGCGCGGCCAGGTAGGCGAGGTAGTCCACCGGCGTCCGGTCGAAGACGACGTCCGGCGACGACGTGCCCAGGCACCGCACCGACCGCGCCAGCATCGCCCGGTAGTCGTCGACCGACGGCGGGAACCCGAACTCGTACCCGTCCTCCTCGAGCAGGTGGTACGGCTCGTCCTCCAGCACGTGGCCGGGCAGACCCGCGCACACCACCTCGGCCAACGTCGTCTTCCCCGTGCCGTGCGCACCGGAAATCCCGATCCTCATCCGCGCTCCCCCGCCCCCGGTCGCCGCGGTGATCCTACGGACCGTCGACCTCCGGCGGTGTGCCCATCACTGCCGGGTGGTGGACGTCAGCAGGCCCGGACGATGGCCGAGTGGGCCTTGGGGCTGAGGTCCAGGATCTTCACGGTGCGCTGACCCGCGGGCACGCGGACCAGGTAGGTGCCGGGGTCGACCGGGTACGAGAAGTAGCTGCCCGCCGGCGCGGCGCCGGTGCCCGCGATCTGCGAGCCGTCGGTGCGGTGGATCGTGGTGGGTACCGCCTTGCCGCAGTTGTTGGAAATGATGATCTTGCCCTTGGTGGCGGCGGTGGCGGAACCCGCGCCGAGGGCCGAGATGACCAGACCTGCCGTGGCCAGAACGGTGACAACGCGCCGGGTGGTCGTCATGGTGCTCCTCCGGGTGTGATGGGACTCTGCCGCAAGGTAGCGACGGGCACGGTCGCGTACTGCCGGTCGAACAACCGACAGCGCGGCGGGTGGGCGGGTGATGTCGATCTCGCGCCGACCTCCTCCGGGGTGTCCCGGCACGCCCGTTCAGCCTGTCGCCTCTCGGGCGAAGTGCGGTTCCGCCGCCTCCAGTCGCGGCACCCGGATGCCCAGCCGTCGCGCTTCGGCCAGGGTGTCCCGGCAGACCTCACGCGGCTCCTCGGCGTCGGGGTCGGTGTGTGCCGCCACGCTCGCGCGCGCGAGCGCGACGTGAGCGGTCAGCCAGGCGAGCACGGGTGCCGTCAGCCAGGTGGGAGCCCGGAACAGCAGCACGCCGCCCCGATGACGCCGCAGGTCGACGCCGCGTGCCTCCAGGAGCGGCAGGAGTTCGCGGCCGGTCAGCAGGCCCTCGCGCAGGTCGCCCGACGCCCCGGCGAGCCGGGACAGGGAACCCAGCCGCAAGCCCTGGGAGAGCAGTCCGGCGTCCGACACGAAGTGGACCCACAGCCAGCCGCGGAAGTCGGGCCGCTCCTTGAGCCGGAGCCCGGCCTCGCGAAACGCTTGGCGCACAGCCTGTTCCCGGTCGGTCGGGGGTTGGCCGAGGGTGCCGAAGAGGACCGACGGCAGCAGCGCCCCGCGGAGCACGCCGTCCGCGTCGAAACCGCCACCGGCCTGCGGAAAGCCCCAGGCGACCCGGTCGAGCGGGAGTGCGCCGATCGCGGCCGCCGGCTCGGTCCAGACGTTGCCGAAGACCAGCACCGTGGCCCGGCCGACGCGCGGGGCCAGAAAGTCCGTCGCCTCCGGGAGGCGGTGGTGCGACACGCTGAGCACGATCAGGTCGAAGTCGTGGTCCGGCTCCAGCGCCTCGCGGTAGCGCACCGGCCACTTCTCCACCACGCGTTGCCCCCACACCCGGCGACGCGCGTCGAGCAGGTCGAGGTCCACCACGTCCCCGTACGTCGCCGCGCGGCCCGGCCGGACGTAGAACTCGACGTCGTGACCGGCCCGTTCCAGGGCCCAGCCGTAGATGGTGGCGATCACGCCTCGGCCGAACATCAGGATCTTCACGCTGCACCTCGTGGGGTACGATCGATCTGGAGGTCATCTCCATTTGCCAAAATATGGAGATAATCTCCATATGTCAACGCGAGGTGGCGCATGCCCGTCGACAAGCCGCTGCGGGCCGACGCCCAGCGCAAGCGCGAGGCCCTGCTCGCCACCGCTCGCGAGGTCTTCGACGCCGGCGACTTCTTCGACCTGCGCTTCGACGACTTCGCCCGCTTGGCGGGGGTGGGCACCGGCACGCTGTACCGCCACTTCCCCACCAGGGAGGCACTGGCCGAGGCGGTCTACCGCGATGAAGTCGCCGCACTGGCCGCCCACGCCCACCGGCTGCGGGACACGCTGCCCGCGGCGGAGGCTTTGGCGACCTTCCTGCGCGGCGTGGTCGACCACATCGCCGCCCACCAGGGCCTGGCCCGGACGCTGGCCACGCTCATGGCCGATCGCTCGGGTGCGCTCGCCGAGGGCAGTCGCGCACTGGAGGACGCCGTCACCGACCTGGTGGCCGCCGCCGTGCGGGACGGCGCGGTTCGCGACGACGTGGACGCCGGTGCCGTGATGATGGCGCTGCACGGCATCGGCGCGGCCCACGACCGGCCCGAGTGGCGAACCGAGGCCGACGGCGTCATCACGCTCGTGCTCGACGGGCTCCGACGCCGGCGACCCGCTCGTGGCCAGGAGAGCGCGAGGTGAAAGCCCGCCACGACAGAACGAGATCCGTAATTCGGCGGTTTTGGTGCGATTCACGGCGGCATAGGCGTCACGGTCGAGCAGTAGGCGCATCCCCTAGGGCATGATCGCGGCATGCACGAGCCTTCTCGGCGGTCTCGCCCTGACACTGAGGATGTAGGCCCGCGAGGAGGTGAAGCGACACCACACGGCGGCGAAGGCGTTCAACAGGTGGCGCACGCCTCTTCCGGAGGCGCTGTGGTGCAAGCCGCGGGTGACGTGAATCTGTGGACCCGTACATCGGTGCGGACACGTTACCGGCACCAGGTCGAGCGGATCGCTCCCGCGGAGTTGGTCGGCCGCGAGGTGGAGCTCGCCGAGTTGGCGGAGTTCTGCACGGACCCGGCGACCGCCGGTTCATACCGCTGGTGGCGGGCAGGTCCGTGGGCCGGCAAGTCGGCGTTGATGGCGACCTTCGTGCTGTCCCCACCAGCCGGCGTGCAGGTTGTTTCTTTCTTCGTCACCGCCCGTTTGGCAGGCCAGTCCGATCGCAGCGCGTTCGTGGACAACGTGCTCGAACAGTTGGTGACGCTGTTGGACGAGCAGCTGCCGCCTTTTCTGACGCCGGCAACCCGAGAGGCGCATCTGCTGGGTTTGCTCGATGACGCCGCGAAAGCCTGCACAGAGCGCGGGGTGTCGCTGACCTTGATCGTCGACGGCCTGGACGAGGACCGCGGTGTCACCACCGGTCCGGACGCGTACAGCATTGCGGGACTGTTGCCGTCCAGGCTGCCCCCGAACATGCGCGTGGTGGTGGCCGGACGCCCGGACCCGCCTGTTCCCAGCGATGTCAATCCCGATCATCCACTACTGGATCCGAAGATTGTTCGGGTGCTGCGACCATCACCGCAGGCACGGTTGTTGCGGACGCAGATGGAGAACGAACTGCTGAGCCTGCTGGACGGAGCGGAAACAAGTCGGGACGTGCTGGGATTGCTCACCGCCGCAGGCGGTGGTTTGACCGCGGAAGATTTGTCGAACTTGAGCAAGCAGCAATTGTGGCGGGTCGAACGACAACTCCACGCGGTTACCGGGCGCAGTTTCACCCGCCGCAACAGCCATTTGAGCTCCGAATCCGCACCCGAGGTGTACCTGCTAGGACACGAACAACTCCAGATCACTGCCCTGGACATGTTCGGAGCAATGCAAATCGGCGAGTATCGAAGCAGAATTCACGCGTGGGCTGCCGAATTCGCCGACGCAGGCTGGCCCCACGACACGCCAGAATACCTTTTGCGTGGTTATCACACGATGCTGTTGAGCACAGGCGACCTCGACGGCGCGACCGACTTGTGCATCGACCGCCGCCGACACGACCGACTTTTCGCCGTTACCGGCAACGACAATACTGCCTACACCCAGATTGTCGCCACACTGGATTCCCAGATTGCCCACGATCCGGTGAATATTGTCGCCACTGCACGTTTGGCACTACATCGTGACCGTTTCTACGACCGCAATAGCAATATCCGCCCCGAGCTACCCATGGCATGGGCAGACTTGGGTCGTCATCCTCGCGCCGCAGGCCTGGCTCGTTCCATAACCGATGCAAAAGATCGCAGCGATGCTTTGAGGTATGTCGCACTGAGATCGGCCGCAGCCGATCACCCAGAGTTGGCCGCCGAATTACTCACCGAAGCAGTCGGCGCCGCCAATACGATCACCAGCGACAGCAACAAGTCATTCACATTGAGGCTCCCGATAAATCCGCTTACGGAGATCAGTGGGCACGACAAGGCGATTGCGATCGCCCGCTCGATCACCGAACCAGGCCATCGATGCGACGCCCTGTCAACGGTTGCGAAGGCGCTGAGCAACGCCGACCACCAAGAGCTGGCAGCCGAATTACTCACCGAAGCAGTCGACGCCGCCAATACGATCACCAGCGACAGCAACAAGTCATTCACATTGAGGCTCCCGATAAATCCGCTTACGGAGATCAGTGGGCACGACAAGGCGATTGCGATCGCCCGCTCGATCACCGAACCAGGCCATCGATGCGACGCCCTGTCAACGGTTGCGAAGGCGCTGAGCAACGCCGACCACCAAGAGCTGGCAGCCGAATTACTCACCGAAGCAGTCGACGCCGCCAATGCCATCACCAGGGGCAGCGGCAAGTTATTCGCAGTGAGGCTCCTGGCAAGGCCTCTTGCGGAGATCAGTGAACACGACAAGGCGATTGCGATCGCCCGCTCGATCACCGAACCAGACCATCGATGCGACGCCTTGTCAAGGGTCGCCAGAGCACTGAACAACGCCGACCACCAAGAGTTGGCCGCCGAATTACTCACCGAAGCAGTCGACGCCGCCAATACGATCACCAGCGACAGCAACAAGTCACTCATATTGAGCTTCCTGATAAATCCGCTTGCGGAGATCAGTGGACACGACAAGGCGATTGCGATCGCCCGCTCGATCACCAAACCAGACCATCGATGCGACGCCCTGTCAAAGGTCGCCAGAGCACTACCACCAAGCGCTGGCAGCCGAATTACTCACCGAAGCAGTCGACGCCGCCAATGCCATCACCAGGGGCAGCAGCAGGTCATTTACATTGAGGCTCCTGACAAGGCCTCTCGCGGAGATCAGCGGACACGACAAGGCGATTGCGATCGCCCGCTCGATCACCAAACCAGACGATCGATGCGAGGCCTTGTCAAAGGTGGCGAGAGCGCTAAACAGCGCCGACCACCGAGAGCTGGCAGCCGAATTACTCATCGAAGCGGTCGACGCCGCTCGCGAGATTACCAATACGCAATTCCTGTGCAGCTCACTGGCGGCACTTGCAGAAACGCTGACCGAAGTTGATCGGCGGGATACCGCATTCGACCTCCTTGCCGAAGCGGCAGAAACTGCCGCATCTCTTACTGATACCAAAGAATCGGGATCTGCTTTATGGCAACTGTGTATTCCCATGGCGAGAATCCGGGGTCATGACAAGGCAGTCGAACTGGCACGTGCTATCGTCGAACCAGATTATCGCGGCCGCGCCTTGATAGCGGTCGCGCTCGAGCTGTCCAGAGCGGATCGTCAAGATCTGGCGGCCGATTTACTGGACGAGGCGATCCAAGTCGCCCATGCCGGCGTAGAGCCTGAACAGCAATATCAGGCCTTGGCGACGACAGCCGAAGTTCTGGCGAGCGCCGGTCGTACCCAACAAGCGATTAGTACAGCTCGTTTCATCGCCGAGCCGGGCCACCAGGCCAACGCTTTGACGACAGTGTCCAAGGCGCTGACACGGAGCGGCTATCACGACTTGGCAATCGAGATTCTGAATGAGGCGGCAGGCGTGGCCGGCCTCGTCGCCGACCCCGACCGTCAGGGCCCCATTCTTGGGGCAATAGCCGAAGCGCTCGTGACCGCGGGACGAGTTGAGCGGGCGGTCGCCGTTGCCCGGTCCATCACCGATTCAGGCCGTCAGGACGACACCCTGAAGAAAATAGCAGAATCACTGGCGACAGCGGGAGAGGTCGAGCAAGCGATCGACGTGGCCCGGTCCATCTCCCAGCACGAAGAACAAAGCTCGGCACTGATGGCGCTGGCAGAAATCTTGCTCCAAGCCGGAGATGCGCGATCCGCCGTGCGAACGGCGGCACTGGCTCTTCAATCCAGCCGATGGCACGTTGCCTTGAACTTCCTGCATCGGGTCTCGGCCGACAATTCCTTGCAGATTATTGACGAATCGATGAAACAGTAGGACAAGGCTGTCACCTCGACGGGTTTTCACAGCCCTCTCCGCAGGGCGCGATGGCCGGGTTGTCGGCACGGCACCGTTCACGCCTGGAGCCCGGCGGCCTCGAGCAGGTGGGCGGATTCGTAGTCGCGCAACTTCGCGGCTGTCAGCAGGGCGGTGTCGGCGAGCAGCCGGCTCACCAGATCCGCGTCGGCGGTGAACGCCGCCCGGCACTCGGCCCGTTCGGGGTGGTCCTCTTCGCGGCCGTCGATCGCCAGCGACCAGGCGCTGTCGGGATCGGTGGGCCTACAGAGGCCGGCGGCCAGGAGCACCAGCTCGAACAGTTCGTTCCGCCGGGGCACCGAGGGATCGGCCACCAGGCGCAACAGGAACGGCACGACCGCCGGCATCGCGGCACCGATGCGCATCGGCCCCGCCATCACCAGACTCCCCAACACCCGCTCGGCCTCCTCGGCCGCACCGGCGTCGAGCAGGCCGCGCAGCACGACCGGCACCTCCCCCGGACATCCGGCGATCGCCGCCCACGCCACGTCCTCGCACCCCGCCAACGCGGGGTGCGTCGCCCCCTCCCCCGCCAGGTGCGGGTACGCCGCCGCCAGCGCCCCGACCGCCGCCGCCACCGCCGTGTGATCGATCCGGCACACCTCAACGCCCCTTTCCCCCGACGAAACGCGACACGGGAACCTCCACCCGACCGACGCCCCGCGTCACCCGACGAACATCGTCCCGACATCGGCCGAGAAGCCGCAAACCAGTTGCCCGGTCAGTCGAATCGTCGACACCCGGCGGTGGGATCCGCGTTAGTGGGAAGGTCCGTCCGCCTTCCGGTAGAGGGCGAGTTTGGCACGTGCCGTGAGGGTGTCCGGGTGCTGTTCGCCGAGCAGGCGTTCCCGATCCGCCAACACCTGCTCCTGGATGCCGATCGCGTCGGCGACGCGACCCGCCCGCTGGAGAGTGGCCGCGAGGTTGGCCCACTCCGTCAGGATGTGCGGGTGCTGCTCGCCCAGTAGCCGTGTCCTGTCCACGATCACCTGCCTTTCGATGGTGATCGCTTCGTCCGTGCGACCCGCCTGCCCGTACGCGTTGGCGAGGCTGCCCCGCGCCATCAGCGTGCCGGGGTGCTGCTCGCCCAGTAGTCCCGCCATGTCCACGACCAACTGCTCCAGGATGGCGATCGCGTCGTCGGTGCGACCCGCCTGCCCGTACGAGGCGGCGAGGTTGTGCCGCGCGTCCAGGGTGTCCGGGTGTTCTCTGCCCACCAGGTGTTCCATGTCCACGACCAACCGCTCCAGGATGGCGATCGCGTCGTCCGTCCGACCCGCCTGCCCGTACGAGGCGGCAACGTTGAGCCGCGCGGTCAGGGTGTCCGGGTGTTCCTCGCCCAGCAGGTGTTCCCGAGTTGCCGACACCTGCTCGTCGATGGTGATCGCGTCGGCCATGCGACCCGCCTGCCCGTAGGAGGCGGCGAGGTTGCCCCAGCAGGTCAGCGTGGACGGGTGGTGCGGGCCCAGCAGCCGTGTCATGTCCACGACCAACCGCTCCTCGATGGTGATCGCGTCATCCGTGCGACCCGCCTGCGAGTACGAGACGGCGAGGCTCCCCCGCGCGGTCAGCGTGTGCAGGTGCTCCGGGCCGAGGATGCGTTCGGATCTTGTCATGGTGTTGTGCCAGTAGGTGATGGCCGGGGCCTGGAGTCCGGTGTGGAGCAGGCCGTTGCCCGCCTCGTAGAGGAGCGGGTGGCCGTCGGGGTGCCAGAGGAGGTCGCCGGCGACGGTGGCGAGGGTGGTGGTGTTGGCGATCAGGGTGGTGAGCAGGTCGGTGGTGGCGCGGTCGTTGTCGGGCCACAGGTGCAGGAGGGCGTCGGCGGCGGCGCGGGCGACGGTGGCGGGGTCGGGGGTGGCGGTTTCGCGGGTGGCGCGGGCGGTGAGGGCGTGGATGCGCACCGCGTGGTGGTCGGCGGCGGGGGTGTGGACGAGCAGGCCGTAGCGGTGCAGTGTGCGCAGCGCCTTGCGGGCCTGCTCGGCGGTCACCGGGCCGTCGTCGGACGGGCGGGTGCGGTGGGCGGTGAGGTAGTCGGTGACCGGCGGGGTGGCCCAGAGCGTGTCGGGGTGGCCGTCGGGGTCGCAGACCGCGGCCAAGGCCAGGGCCGGTCGGGCCAGCCCGACCGGGGGTCGGGTGTCGGCGGCGTCCAGGGACAGCAGGAGCGCGACGGCCACCGGTCTGCCGTAGGCGTCCGGGTCCACCCCGGCGGGCATCAGCTCGTCCAGGCGTTGGTCTCCGGCGGTGTAGCGGGCCAGGTAGGCCGCGCACGTCACGTGCTGGTCGAGCAGGTAGGCCGCGGCGTGCGACAACGCCAAGGGCAGGTGCCCCAACGCGTCGGCCAACTCCGTCGCCCGGTCTTCGAGCAGGTGGGCGCAGTCGTCGCCGGTGAGCCGGTCGCGCAGGTACCGGACCGACTCGGCGGGGGTGAACGTGTCGACGTCCACGCGTCGACGCCCGGATCCGGTGAGCGCGGCCTCGCGCAACCGGGTCGTGGCCAGCGTCCACCCGCCCTCGCGGTGCGGCGGCCACAGGCCGGTCAGGTGGGCGGAATCGGTCACGTCGTCGAGCACGACCAACCAGCTGCGGTCGGTGGTGCGCAGCCACTCGGTCAACGCCTCGGCGTCCGCGGCGGGGTCGGAGCCGTCCGCGCCGGGCGCCCCGACCCGCAGCGCCGCGGTGGCGTAGGCGGTGATCACCTGCTCCGGTGTCGAGGCGTTGACCCACACCACCAGGTCCGCACCCTCGGCGACGGCCCGTTCGGCGAACCACGCCGCCAACTGCGACTTGCCGACGCCGCCCCCACCCGCCAACACCCGCGTCCCCGCTCCACCCCGGCCGGCGGGCTCCCGGCCTTCCTGTGTCAGCACCACGTCCTCGCCGTGGCGACGCGCGGCCAGCACCCGCTCCCGCACCTCGACACGCGGCTGGAACGCCGAGGCCAACGGCGGCGGCGATCCCACCACCACCGGCCACACCCGCCCCGCAGCGGGCGGATGGTGGTGATGCTCGACGCGCACGTCACCCATCACCCCGGTGTTCGCCACACCGCCGTTGTCGGCCGTGGCCGCACCCGAGTCGTGGACCTCCACCACGTCCCGCGCCCCTTCCGGCCGGGGCTCGCGTGCGGTCACGAGCGCGGACGCCGGACGCCGGTGTTGGCCACCGACCCCGAGCCGTTCGCGACCGCCTTCCCCGACCCGGTCACGCGGATCGCCCCCGTGCCGTCCCGCGCGGTCTCGACGCCGGTGTTCGCCTCACCACCGCCGGAGGCCTCGGCACTCCCGGAACTCTCCACGACCGTTCCGTCCGACTCGTCGCCCTTCGACGCCACCGTGCCCCTCTCGCCCCGCCCGCCACGCGCCGGCGGCAGCAGGTACGGCGCCACGAGCGCCGCCACCGCCACCACGCCGCCGATGCTGCTGCCCACCTTGTCCGCCTCGTCCAGGCCCACCACGAACAGGTACACCGCCAACCCCGCCACGATCACACCGAAAACACCACGCCCCACCCACCGAATGCCACGCGGAGAAACCACAACCCACCCCCACTGAACACGACCGACCCGGCCGGCGCCGCGAACTCCTGCCGCCCGCGAAGGCACCGGTCGACACAGGTTCCCGCACCCGACGTTTCGCACACCCCGGGGCACGCATTACACCCGCGTCCGGTGTGACGGGATTCGCCCTGCCGGACGGAGAAGGGCTCAGGTTCGCGTCGGCGTTCGCCGACCTCGGCGTCGCCGTGGAAACTCCCGACGACGAACGTGACCGGGCGCGCCGTCCGCGGAGACGGCACGGCGGTGCGCGGACGGGTCGTGCGCGCACCGCCGTGCGGACCGGGTCAGCAGCCGGTGGTGGTGTCCGTGCCGTCGACGGTGCAGGTGTCGGTGCCGAGGCCGCCGTTGGCGGTGTCGCCGCCGGTGCCGTCCTGGACGTCGATGGAGTCGTTGCCGTTGGAGCCGCTCATGATGTCGGTGCCGCCGAGGCCGCAGATGACGTCGTTTCCGTTGGTGCCGTTGAGGGTGTCGTTGCCGGGGGTGCCGGTGATGGTGCACCCGAGCGCGTTGTTCACCGTGGTGGACTGCGCGGCGGTGTTGTCGGCGGCGTTGGGGTCGTTCTCGGTGGCCGACGCCGTCGAGGTGGCGGTGATGGTGCCGGTGGTCGACGGGGTGACCGTGATGGTCACGGTGGCCGTGCCGGACGCGGCGACGGCGCCGAGCGAGCAGGTCACGGTGGGCGCGCTGATCGTGCAGGAGCCCTGCGAGGTGGCGGCGGAGTCGATGGAGCGCGCGGTGCCGGACAGCGTGGTGGACACCGAGACCCCGGTCGCGGCGGCCGGTCCCGCGTTGGCCGTCGTGACGGTGTAGGTGTAGGGGTCGCCGCCGAGGGCGACCGGGTCGGCGGAGTCCGCCACCGTGACCGACACGTCCGCGTCGGCGTAGGTGTACCGGTCCGCGGTCGAGGTCGCGCTGGTGCCGCCGACCGCGGTCACGGTGACGTCGACGGTACTGACGGCGTGGGCGGGTGCGACCGCGGTGATCGAGGTCGGGCCGACGACGGTGTACGAGGTCGCGGCGGTGGTGCCGAACAACACCGCCGTGGCGCCGGTGAACCCGGTTCCGGTGACGGCGACGGTGGTGCCGCCCGACGGCGGGCCGGTGGCCGGGCTGAGCGCGGTGACCCTGGGTTGGACCACGTTCGCGGTGGTCAGGCCGTAGGGCCCGGAGCCGACGCCGAAGGTGGAGGTGTCGGTGTTGGTGGAGGTGTCGATCACCGACACCGTGTCCGGGCCGATGTTCGCGACGTAGGCGCGGCTGCTGTCGGGACTGACGACCACGCCCGCCGGGATGGCCCCGACGGTGACCGTGGTGGTCAACGTGGTGGTGGCGGTGTCGATCACCGCGACGGAGCCGGAGCCGTACCGGGCGACGTAGGCGGTGGCGCCGTTCGGGGCGACGGCCACTCCGGTGATCTGGTCGGAGGGCCCGCCCACGGTGGCGGTGACCGTCGCCGTCGCGAGGTCGACCACGGAGACGGTGCCCGCCCCCAGGTTGGCCACGTACGCCGTGGCGCTGTCCGGCGTGATCGCGACGGTGACCGGGATGGAGCCGACCCCGACGGTCGAGGTCACCGCGTTCGTGGCGGTGTCGATCACCGACACCGAGTTGGAGCCGGTGTTGGCGACCACGGCGCGGGACCCGTTCGGCGCGATCGCGATGCCGAGAGGGCCGGACCCGACTGGGGTGGTCGTCACGACGCTCGCCGCGGCCGTGTCGACCACCGCGACCCCGCCGCCGTTCCTGGTCACGTACAGGAAATCGCCGTCCGGGGTCGCGCCGACGACGATCGTCCCGACCACCGCGGACGTGGCGGCGTCGTAGGCGGTCAAGGTGTTCGAGCCGCTGTTGGCGACGTAGACGAACGGATGCCGTTCCACCGCCGCGGCGGCCGGCTGGGCAGTCACGGCCAGCGAGGCGCCCACCGCCACGGCGGCATCGCGGAGCTTTCCACTTCGTGCGCGCGGCACCGGCAACACTCGCGAAATACGAACGCGCGAAGATAATCGCAGTGCGTGGGCGAATTCCCACCCGGACCCACCGCACCGTGTCCGGCGAAGTCGCCTCCGCGGTGCCGGACAAGCATCATCCGCCCCGCACCGACGGTCAGGTGCGACCGGGCACCCGAAGGAGTGGTCGATCCCGGCGAACGAGTGACTCCGGAAAGACGAGATTCCGTGCGTCAGGTGATCTCGAGGGCGACCACACCGGAACGGCCGGCCAATCCGGGCGCGTACAGGCAGGCGAGCAGGTTGACCGCGGGCCCGATCACGACCATCACCGCCGCGGCGCCCGCGAACAACCCGGCCGTGACGGAGCCGGTGAGGGTGACGACCGTCGAACCGCCGACCGTGGTGACCGTCCGGTCGTAGGTGAAAACACTGCTCTCACCGGTGTTCCAGTGGAACGTGAGCACCGCGCTGTCGGACTCGAGCAGGTCGAGGCACGACGCGGACCTGGTCGCCGTCCCCTCGCTGAACCCCGCGGTCAACCCGGGCACGGTGGTGGACGAGCACGGGGCGAGGACGTGCGAGAAGTGGATGGTCTGAACCGACGGCTGGAGAACGATCCCCGGCGAATAGGTGACCGTTTGCGTACCGGCACAAGTCACACCGCCGGTGTCGGCCACCGCGACGGCGGGCGCCAGGAAAAACCCCGCCACCACGGACGAAACCACGGCCAGGACAACGAATCTTCGCATCACGCGCTCCTTCGATCACGATGGGAGGTGACGGTAGATTCCTATCACGAGCGGCGCACCCGGAAACCCACCATTCAGGTCTGCGCCACCACACTCGAAATCACACAGAGTGTGCGGTAAGACCCGTCGATTCCACGGTAATCCATTCACCGGCGAACCAATTCACGCGACGAGGCCGCTCGCAACCGCCCGCGAACCGGGCGACCACCCGCGCCGGGCGGGGCTGGACGTGGAGAATGCGACCGCTCACCGCGGCATGAGAGTGCATTCCGGGTTGTCCGATGTGGTGGTCGCGGGCATTGGACTACGATCTCCGAGGCTGGAGCGGATGTCCGGTTGCTGCTGTCGATTGGACCCGCGTGCTGTCTTCACTCCCGCGATCGATGGAGTTGATGGGGTGGCGTGTCTTCACGTCGGCTGCGCGATGTGGTCCCACAAGGCGTGGCGGGCGCGGTTCGTGCCGCGGTCGTTGCCGCCCGGCGAGCGCCTGCGGGCCTACGCCGGTTGGTGCAACGCGGTCGAGGGCAACACCACCTTCTACGCGACCCCCGCGCGGGACACGGTCGTGACGTGGGCGCGGCAGACCGGTCCCGGTTTCCGCTTCGTGGTCAAGCTGCCCAAGATCGTCACGCACGAGCGCCGGTTGGTCGGTGTCGAGGCCGAGATGCGGGCGTTCCTGGACGCGGTCGAGCCCCTCGGCGAGCGGGCGGTCCTGTGGACCCAACTGCCCGGCTCGTTCGGCCCCTCGGACGTCGACGCCTTGGCGCGGTTCCTGCGCAGACTCCCCGCCGACCGTGAGCGCGCCGTCGAGGTGCGCCACCCCCGGTTCTTCACCGAACCCGGCTCGACGTCCCTGCTGGAGTCCGTGCTCGCCGACGCGGACGCCGAGTGGATCCCGTTCGACACCACCGTGTTCTTCCAGAGCACCCCGGCCAGTGACGCCGCCCGGGACGCCTGGGCGAAGAAACCGCGACTGCCGCGGCGGACGCGGGCGCTGACCGACCGGCCGATCGTCCGCTACCTGGGCGGCGACTCGGTCGAGGAGACGGTCCAGGGGTGGCAGCCGTGGGTCGCGACGGTCGCCGACTGGCTGCGCGAGGGCCGGTCGCCGACCGTGTTCCTGCACACCCCCGACAACGACGACGCACCCGCGCTCGCCCGCCGGTTCCACGACGACGTCCGAACACTCGTACCCGACCTCGACCCCCTGCCCGAACCCGAGCCCGTCGAACCCGCGACCCTGTTCTGAAGCGATACCGCAACCGCGCGGGACACCCTCCACAAGTCGCATCGCGACCACTGGCCTCGTGCCCCCGCCGGTGGGCGGGTTGTTCAGAGGCCGAGGGGGTGGTGTGAGAGCCAGTCCGCGTGGTTCTGCCTCAGGGTGTCCCGTTCGCCGGTCGTGGGCAGGAGTACGTCCGCGCCTCCGTCGTAGGGGTGGTGGACGCGGTCGAAGGACAGGCTGGTGATCATCACGTCGTGGGCGGTGTCGTCGGCCGCGGCGCGGAGCAGGTCGTCGACGAGCCCGGGCCGCCATGGCCTGCGGGCGACGTGGAGGTGGGTGTAGGTGATGAACTCCGGGTCCGTCTCGGTCTCGTCGGTGGGTACGGACGTCCAGTAGCGGGCATCCGGGTTCAGGCTCGCGTGCCGGTCCGACAGTCCCGGCGGGCGGGGCGTGGTCGACCAGTCGGAGGTGACGATCCGGACCTCCTGCCCGCGGAACAGTTCGTCCAGGACCGTGTTGTAGCGGTGGAGCACGATGTCGTACTCGGTGTCGTCGTCGGGATAGCGCTTGGACCCGGGCAGGCTGTGGAAGCGCACCCATCGGTCGCCGTGGGCGTGCTTCAGGGTGTCGGCCAACGGCGGGCACCCTGGCCACCGCCGCCGCCACAGGGAGGACAGGTCCTCCTCCGACACGCGATCACCTTCCCGGACCGGTAGTCGACTGGGACCCGCTGAACCTACGCGCGAAGACATGACGCACGCAGCACGTTTATCCGCTCCTCGGCAAAGGCGCACGTCGAATCAGCTGCCCTGTCCGCAGCACGAGCGGATGTTCGTCCGGTCTCGAAGTGGTGGTGTCGGCAGTTGTGCGTTGTGTCCGGTGGCAGTGCCGGATGTGGTGACGGCCGGTGGTTCTGGCATAGGGGCGGATGGTGGCGGGGGGACGTGACCTTTGCGCAGGCGCCGGTGGTGCCGGCGATGGAGGCCGTGGCCGCCGCAGTGGGCGTGGGCCGTGTGCCGGTGGGTTCGGGTGTGTTCGTGGGCCGGTCGGGCGAGTTGGCACGGTTGGACGCCGCTGTCACGGGTTCGGGTGGTCGTGCGGTGGTGGTGGCGGTACACGGTTTGGGTGGGGTGGGGAAGTCGACGTTGGCGGCCCGGCTCGCCGAGTTGCACGCGGACAGGTTTTCGCCGGTGTGGTGGGTGATCGCGGATTCGCCATCGGCTGTCGAGGCGGGGGTGCGGACCTGGCGGTGGCGGTGGCGTCGGAGGTCGCAGTGTTGCCGGTGGAGCAGCGGGTGGAGTTGGGCATCCGGTGGCTGGGCCCGCCACGACGGGTGGTTGGTGGTGTTGGACAACCTGACCACCCCGGCGGACGCGGCCGGGGTGTTGGGGCGGGTGCGGACGGGCACGGTGGTGGTCACCAGCCGCCAGGCTCGTCTGGTGGTGGCGGAGTGGTCGGACGCGGTCCTGCCGGGAGTGGGTGACCTGTGCGCGGAGTTGGGGTTCCTGCCGTTGGCCGTCGAGCAGGCCGGGGCCTACATCGCCCAGAACCGCATCACTCGACAGGTTCCCGGCCCGGATGTTCACCGCGACCGGGGAGGGCGGCGACGCGCGACGCACGATCGCCCGGGTCTGGCACGTCACCCTCGACCACCTGACCGACACCCCGCTCGCGGGAACGGTGTCGCGGGTGCCGGCTTGGTGGGCCTCCGACCAGGTCCCACGCGACTTCCTCGCCGGCCTCGGCACGGAACCCGACATGCACGAGGCGTTGGGCCGTCTGGCCGCGCACAGCATGATCAGCCTGACCGGGTCCACTGTGTCGGTGCACCGCCTGGTACAGGCCGTCACCCGCACCCCCGCTGACGAAGATCCCCACCGTCTGCCCGGCGACATCGCCTCCGCACGCGACACCGCCACCACCACCCTCGCAACCGCCCTGGACGGTCCTGACCCGTGGTCACCGGCGGATTGGCCCACCTACCGCCTGGTCCTGCCCCACGCCCGCGCCCTGCTGGACCACACCACCACCGACACCGCCACCACCCACCACGCCCGAGCCACCCACAGCCGGCAACGCCTCCTCGGGCCCGACCACCTGGACAGCCTGACCTCCCGCAACAACCTCGCCGTCGCCTACGGGTCCGCCGGTGACCTGGGCAGGGCGATCCCGCTGCACGAAGCCACCCTCACCGACTGTGAACGCGCCCTCGGACCCGATCACCCCACCACGAAGATCATCCGACAGAACCTGGGCCAAGCCCGCCGAACCTGATCAACAACTCCGTCGGCGCGACTGGTGTCCGTTCCGCCTGAACCCTTCGGGGCAGGAGCGCGTTGAGCTGCGGTCCGAAGGCTTGGTCCGGGCGTGGGTGCGCCGGGTTGTTCGGGTCTGGTTTTCGGATCGCGGGATTCGGTGGTCGACAGCCCTGTCGCCGCAGTGTTGGGCGTCGGTTGGGGTGTCGTCAGGCGGGTTTGCGGATGAGGCCGGTGTAGGCGGCGACGGTGAGGGTGGCCAGTGCCCAGACGAGGGCTTGCAGTGCCCACAGCAGGTAGGTGAAGGCCTGGCCCTTCCGGCTGCTGGTGTCGAGGTCGCAGCGGGCGCGCAGGCCGGTGGCGCCCAACGGCAGGCCGCGGTCGATGCCGAGGCCGATGAGTTCGGCGGTGGAGCACGGGACGCCTGCCGCGGTGGTCGGGGTGGTCGGGGGCGTGACGCGTTCGGCGGCGTGGTGGTCTGGCCGGGTGGGGACTTGTCCGGCGGTGTAGCCGGTGGCTCCGGCGAGGAGCAGGACGGTGAGCAGTGCGGTGACGAGGCGGTGGGCGCGGTAGCCGTAGCGGCCCAGCCGGCCCCACAGCCGGTGCCGTGCGCGGGCGAGGTGTCCGCCGAGGGCGTCGGGGGCGCGTCGGCGGAGGTCGTCTTGTTGGGTGATGAGGATGTGGCGGGCGTTGTTGTCGTGTCCGGCGGCGCGTTCGACGGCGGCGAGTTGTTGGTAGGGCTGGGGCAGGTAGCCGGGGGTGTGGTGCACGAGCAGGTGCAACCACTGCCGCCACGAGATGCCCCGAAGCTGAGGGAACACCAGCCCGTGCACGACGAGTCGGCGGGAGCTGTCCGGGCAAGGACGAGGGCCTGATGTCCGGCCGGCCCGCGGACACACCAGCACGGCGGGAAGGAACAACGCCGCGTCCACCGTGGCCTCCGTCAACACCAGCAGCGGTCCGGACTCGTTGGTCAACCGCGTTCCGGTCAAGTCGGCTTGGCCGCCGATGTGGGCGCTGAGCAGTCGTAACGCGCCGTCTTCACCGCTGCCGGTGAGGTTCGCGTCGCGCAGGAACAGGATGCCGTCGGTGCGGACGCGGTCGGCGTGCAGGGCGGGGCCGGTGGTGTTGGTGACGGCGGTGCGGTCGAGGTCGAGTTGGCCGCCGATGTGGGCGCTGAGCAGTCGTAATGCGCCGTTTTCGCCGCTGCCGGTGAGGTTCGCGTCGCGCAGGAACAGGGGGCCGTCGGTGCGGACGCCGTCGGCGCCCAGGGCGGGGCCGGTGGTGTTGGTGACGGCGGTGCGGTCGAGGTCGAGTTGGCCGCCGATGTGGGCGCCGAGCAGTCGTAACGCGCCGAGTTCACCACTCCCGGTGAGGTGCGCGCCGTCCAGCGACAGGATGCCGTCGGTGCGGACGCCGTCGGCGTGCAGGGCGGGGCCGGTGGTGTTGGTGACGGTGGTGCGGTCGAGGACGAGTTGGCCGCCGATGTGGGCGCCCAGCAGTCGTAACGCGCCGTCCTCGCCGCTGCCGGTGAGGTGCGCGCCGTCCAGGAACAGGTCGCTGTCGGTGCGGACGCGGTCGGCGTGCAGGGCGGGGCCGGTGGTGTTGGTGACGGCGGTGCGGTCGAGGTCGAGTTGGCCGCCGATGTGGGCGCCGAGCAGTCGCAACGCGCCGAGTTCACCGCTCCCGGTGAGGTGCGCGCCGCCCAGCGACAGGTCGCCGTCGGTGCGGACACTCACGGCGTCGACGGCGGTGATCGTGCTGTGGCGCAGGTCCACCTGGCGGAGTCGGGCGTGCCTGCAGGTGATGCCGTCCGGTAGTGAGCAGGCGAAGAGCGCGAGGCCGGTGACCGCGACGACGTGGTCCAGGTCCAGCTTTCCGACCACTCGCACACCCCGGATGAGTACGCCGCGGGGATCGAGTTCGCCGCGGCGGCCCATCAGCAGTTCCCGGATCAGTTCCGCCCGCACCCGCAGTCCCGGGTCCTCGGTGTCGGCGAGTTGCTCGGGCGTCAGGTCGGTGTCGGGTCGTGTCCAGGTGCCTCGGCAGGCGGCAGCGATGACCGCTTCCTCCACAGGGCTGAGGTTGTCCAGGACGGGCGGCGTCTGCGAGTCGCTCACCCGCCAACTGTGGATCACGCGGGTCTGCGGTGGTAGTCGGCCGTCGGGGTGTTCCGGTTGTGGATCGCCTACCGGACACCGTGACGTCCGGGGCTGCTCCCCGCCGGTCGAGGTGTTCCCCGAGCTTGTTCCGCGGCTCGACCGCGTCGACCACCTCGTAGCGCCGGCCCGGCAACGCGCACGCCCGCGCCGTCGCCTTGAACGCCACCCGGTCGCGCGATCCCCACAGCGGCCCGAAAGGTAGGTCCGAACACCCGAAGCGTGGCCCGAACGGTAGATCCGGAATCCGAAGAGTTGGCCCGATCCGGACAACTGGCGATCTCTGCCGTCGCGAACGTCCGCTCATCGGCAGAACAGCGTGTACGTCGAGCTGCCCGCTCTGCGGCATGAGCGGATGTTCGTTCTGCCGTGGAATGTCGGTGGCGGCGGTTGCCCGGTGGTGGGCGATGGACAGGTGCGGGTGCGGGGTGTCCGAGGCCGTCGGGGTCGGTGGTGTTGGTCGGGGTGTTCCTGCACGGGTTGGACGGCCAGGTGCGCCGGTCGCCGGGCTCACCGGCCCTGGCGATGGACACTCGCCATTTCTGTGGACGGGTGCCCGGCGGCACGACCGCGTCACTCCCGGGATCCGGGCCGTGAACAACTCCGCCGACACCCGGCCCCGCTCGCGTCGGATCGGAGGTCGACCCGCAACACAGGGGGAAGGGGCCGGGTTTGCCTGGTCTGGCGCGTGGTCAGCGCTGGTCCAGTGCCCGTTCGATCGCGCGGCGGGCGTAGGCCGCGGCCGCCCGGTCGTGCTGGAGCTGCATGGCCGCGTTCAGCGCCAGCCCGGCGGCGATGATCTCGAACAGCGCCTGGTCGACGTCGAACCCGGCGGGCAGCTCGCCGTTGTCCACCGCCGCGGTCAGGTCCGTCCGCAGTCGGTCCCGCCAGCGCGCCCACACCTCGGCCACCGCGTCGCGGACCGGGCCGGGCCGGCCGTCGTACTCGGTGAGCGCCGCGGTCATCAGGCAGCCGCCGGGCAACAGGGGGGCCTCCAGGTACCCCACCGAGTTGGCGCACACCGCACGTAGTCGCCGCAGGCCCGGCGGCTCGGCCAGCGCGGGCTCGACCACCCGGTGCCAGAAGTCCACGAATGCCTTGTCCACTGTGGAGATCTGGAGCGTCTGCTTGGTGCCGAAGTGCTTGTGCACCCCGGACTTGCTCATCTCCAGCTCCTCGGCGAGCCGGCCGATGGTGATGCCGTCCAGCCCTTCCTCGGAGGCGATCTCGGCGGCGCGGTCGAGGATCCGGCCCCGGGTGGCCTGCGCCTCGGCCGCTGAGCGTCGCGGTGACATGCGACGAGGATAGCGTACGCACGTTCGCTATTGTTTAGCGGACGCCCGTACGCTAACTTCCGTCACGACCACAGGGAGGAGCACCGGATGCGGACGCGACGACTGGGCTGGGCCGGGTTGGAGATCGAGGCGGGCGGCGAGCGGCTGGTGATCGACCACGTGCGGAATCTGTCGCCCGTGTTCCCCGGCTGGAAGGCAGGCGAGGGCCTGGTGGCACCGAGCGGACCGGTCACCGCCGCGCTGCTCACCCACCTGCACCGGGACCACGCCGACGTGGCCGCGCTCGCGGGCGTCCTGGCGCCGGGGGCACCGGTACTCCGACCGGCGCCCGGCCACGGCGACGACGAGGACAACGTGACGACACTGCCCGCCGAGCGCGAACTGACCCGGCACCGGATGGCCACCGAGGTCGTGGACGCCTGGTGCACCCGCGAGGTCGGCCCGTTCCGCGTCACCGCGATCCCCGCCGTCGACGGACTGGGCGACCCGCAGCTGAACTGGGTGGTGCGGGCCGACGGGCAGCAGGTCTTCCACGGCGGCGACACGATGTTCCACGGGTACTGGTGGCTCGTCGCGCGCCGGTTCGGCCCGTTCGACGCGGCGTTCCTGCCCGCCAACGGCGCGGTGGTCGACGTGCCGCACCTGCGGCCGCCGAGTCCCCTGCCCGCCGCGATGGACCCGGAGCAGGCCGCCGCGGCCGCGACGATCCTGGACGCCCGGTACGCCGTGCCGATGCACTACGAGGCGGAACAGCCGGACAAGAACCCGGGCTACGTCGAGGTCTCCGACCCGGAGGCGGAGTTCCGCGCGCACGCCGGACAGCGCGCACACGTACTGCCCGTCGGGGAATGGCTGGACCTGGCCGCATGATCGCAACCCCGCGGTGTGGCTCCGACATGGACGTAGCGGGCTCAGGACAAGGGAAGGGACTCCGGGTGAGTGCGGAGAGCAGGGTCGTCGCGGTCACCGGCGGCGGTACGGGGATCGGCGCGGCGGTGGCCCGCCGCTACGCGACCGAGGGCGCGAAGGTGGTGGTCCTCGGACGGCGGCGCGCACCCCTGGAGAAGGTGGCGGAGGACACCGGCGCGCACGTCATCGCGTGTGATGCCGGCGTGACCCCGGACGCGGAGAACGCGGTCGCGGAGATCGTCGGCCGGTTCGGACGGCTGGACGTCGTGGTCGCGAACGCCGGCGGGCACGGGCTGTCGTCGGTGACCGACACCGACGACGAGGAGTGGGAACTGGCGTTGCGCTCGAACCTGTCGAGCGCGTTCGTGTTCTGCCGGGCCTCGCTGCCTTCGCTGGTGGAGTCCGGGGGGCAGGTGGTGATCGTGTCCTCGTTGGCCGGGTTGTTCGCGGGTCCCGACCTCGCGGGGTACACCGTCGCGAAGCACGCGCTGATCGGCCTCACCCGGTCGATCGCCCGGGACTACGGCCCGCGTGGCGTGCGGGCGAACGCGGTCTGCCCCGGTTGGGTCCGCACCCCGATGGCCGATGGCGCGATGGACCGGTTCGCCGAGGCGGCGGGGTTCGCCGACGGGCGCGACGAGGGCTACCGCCGGGCGACCGCCGAGGTGCCGCTGCGACGCCCGGCCGAACCGGACGAGATCGCTTCCGTCGTCCGGTTCCTCGGCTCGCCGGAATCGTCGTACATCACTGGCGCGGTATTGGTCGCCGACGGCGGCGCGCACGCGGTCGACCTGCCCACACTGGCCTTCGACCGCGTCGGCACGGACACCTGACGCGAGCCCCCGACCGGCCCCGGACCGCGGTCACCGGAGCCGGCACGGGCCGCGCCGGCCAAGACGATCGAGCCGCCCGGCGAGGACGGCTTTCCGCGAGTGCGAGGAGAAACCGTGGTTCCCGACAGGCCCGTGCTCGAGGTCACCGATGCCGAACTCGGCGAGTTGCGGGCTCGGCTGGCCGCCACGCGATGGCCGGCTCCGTGGCCGGTGACCGGCTGGACGGCGGGAACCGATCCCGGTGAGTTGCGGCGACTGGTCGCCTACTGGGCGGACGGCTACGACTGGCGCGCCCAGGAAGCCGTCATCAACGCGCTGCCCCACCACGTCGCGGACATCGCCGGGACACCGGTGCACTACCTCCGTTTCGACGGCGAGACTCCGGACGCCCTGCCGATCGTCCTGACCAACGGGTGGCCCAGCTCGTTCCTGGAGTTGACCGACCTCGCCCGGCGACTGGCCACCCCGTCCGAACACGGTGGTCGCGCGGCGGACTCGTTCACCGTCATCGTCCCGTCGCTACCGGGATTCGCCTTCTCCCCGCAACGGCCTTCGCTCACGGATCACGTGCAGACACACGAACTGTGGCACTTGCTCATGCGAGAGGAACTGGGTTTCGCCCGGTACGGGGCGCACGGCACGGATCTGGGCGCGGGCATCACCTCCCGCCTGGCCGAAGCCCATCCCGACGCCCTGGTGGGCATCCACTTGGCGGCCGTCGCCAGTCCGGTCGCCTACGACGTCGAGAGCGTCACCGCGCAGGAGCGCGCCTACCTCGACTCGGTGGCGACCTGGTCGACGGAGGAGGGCGCGTACCAGCACCAACAGAGCACCCGGCCGATCACCCTGAGCTACGGGCTGGCCGACTCACCGACAGGGCTGCTCGCGTGGATGATCGAGAAGTACCGCGCGTGGAGCGACTGCGGAGGTGACCTGTCCTCGCGGTTCAGCGACGACTTCCTGCTGACGCAGGCGTCGCTCTACTGGTTCACCAACGCCATTTCGACCTCGTTCCGGCCGTACTACGAGTACCGCGAGAACCTGACGCGCAAAGTCGAGCGGATCGATGTGCCCACCGCCGTCGCGCTGTTCCCGGCCGACCTCACCCTGCCGCCACGCAGTTGGGCGGAGCGCACCTACCGCGTCACGAGGTACACGGAGATGCCACGCGGTGGTCACTTCCCCGCACACGAGGAACCCGACCTGCTCGCTCACGACCTCACCGACTTCTTCCGGCCACTTCGGTGAGAACCGGAGTGTCGGACACTGGAGCTGAGGGATACCCGACCACCGCGCGGGACGCCCTCCACCACCGGAAGGTCGATGCCGTCGGCCCGCACTCGGCGAGACACCGACAAGCCATACGTGTTCGACGCGGCCCGCTCGCCTGCCCGCTTCTCGGCAAAGGCGCGCGTCGAGCCAACTCCTGTCTGCGGCATGAGAGTGCGGTGGGTGACCGTTCCCAGAGGCTAGGCGGGGGTGTTGTGGCGTAGCGCCTGGCGGGGGAAGCGGTCGTGGACGACCGGGCCAGGCCGGTCGTCCCGGCAATCTGGTGAAGGCCCGATCATGACGTCATCCTCGCTACTGACCGGTCCGGACCCGCTCACGTCCGCGGCGAGTGGTCGAGGCGTCGGTGCTCACAGCGGCGTGCCACCGCTCGGGTCGCTCAGACATCCCGGTCCTTGACCGTGCGCAGCAGGGTGTACATCGCGTCGTCGAGTTGTCGCTGCTGCCGTTCGGACAGCCCGGACAGCAGCGCCGCCTCGTTCGCGGCGTGGTCGCTCAGGGCCGCGTCGACGGTCGCCATGCCCTTCTCGGTGAGTGTGACCAGGAAGCTGCGACGGTCCTCGGGATCCAGCCGACGGGTGATCAGGCCGGCCTGGTCGAGCCGGTCGAGGCGGTTGGTCATCCCCGCCCGCGACAGCATCAGCTGCTCGGACAGCGCCGACGGGGTCACCGCGTAGGGCGGCCCGGACCGGCGGATCGCGGCCAGCACGTCGAACTCCCCGTTGCGCAGGCCGTGGCGGGCGAAGACCTCGTCGAAGGAACGGTTCATGATCGTGGCGAACCGCGTCACCCGCGCCAGGACCTCGACCGGCCACAGGTCCAGGTCGGACCGCTCCCGCCGCCACTGCCCGATCACGTTGTCCACCTCGTCGCTCTCACGCATGCCCCCATCATACCGTTTGACACGGAATAGTTCGACGTCGTACTGTCGTGGCATCGAACTACATTCCCGGTAGACCACCCTGGAGGACGTCATGCGCAAGATCGTCGCGAGCCTGTTCGTGTCCCTTGACGGCGTGGCCGAGGCGCCCGAGACCTGGCACTTCCCCTACTTCGACGACGAGATGGGCAATGCCGTCGGCGCCGCCATGGCCGACTCGGGCGCGATGCTGCTCGGCCGCGTCCAGTACCAGCAGTTCGCCGCCTACTGGCCGACCAGCGAGGACGAGGTGGCCGACATCATGAACAACCAGAAGAAGTACGTCGTCACCAACACCCTGACCGAGGCCACGTGGAACAACACCGAGATCATCAGCGGTGACGTGCTGGACCGGATCACGACGCTCAAGTCCACGGCGGGCAAGGACATCGGCGTGACCGGCAGCCTCACCCTCGTGCGATCACTGCTCACCGCCGGACTTCTCGACCGGCTGCAACTCTTCGTCCACCCGATCGTGCTCGGCAAGGGCGCCCGGTGGTTCGACGACCTCGACACCGTCGAACTGCGACTGGCCTCGGCCGAGACCTTCTCCACCGGAGTGATCCACCAGACCTACACCCCGGCCGCCTGACCACGTCCGCCGGTTCGCCTTGTTCCTGACGATGTTCCGACCGAGCGGTAGAACTGCTTCCGGCAGGGCACGCAGATGGGGACGGCACAGCCGGGAAGAGTACGAGGACGGCCGCTTGTAGTGCCGGACAGCAGAAGCCTGTGCGGTGGGCCGATCCGAGTTCGGGCACTCGGCTCCACCGGCCACAGTAGACTTCGGTGGTGGCGAATCGTTCCTACCTCTACAGCCTCAGCGACGAACCGACGTCCTACGCGGACCGGCCCGAGACGGTCGGTGGTTTGGCGGAATGGGCGTACGACGTTCCGTTTTCCTACCGCGTCCTCGTGTCCTGCGGACCCAGGCTGTGTGCTTCCCTCATCTCGGACGGGTTCGAGGACGACGATCCCCAGGACAAGACCCCGCTGTTCGGGATCATCGGCGAGTTCGACGCGGGTCTGGCGCGGTTGAAGAAGTTCGGGGACGCTGCTCGGCTCGTCGGCTCGGCCGCGCTGCGGGACCAGCTCGATCGGACCGAGGAGTTCCTCCACGGGCACCGGAACCGCTTCGTGTTGTTGGAGACCGTCGAGTTGGACTGCATGGAGACGTCCGAGGCCGATGCGCTTCGCGAGCGCGTCGAGCGGGAGATCGCGCGGTGCCGGGAAGTCGGCGCCGCGATCGACGCGCTGCCCGACACCGCGGCGGCCGCCGCCGTGGAACTGGAGAAGGCGGCCGGGCCTTTCCGCGGGCTTGTCTTCGGCGACGACTTCGACAACGTCCGCGACCGCCGGACCACCCACCCGATCGGCCTGGGCAGCTGGTCCGAGGTCCTCTACTTCTCGCTGTGGAACAAGGCGGAGTTCGAGGCGGCGAACTAGGAGGCGTGCGCGAGCGGTGCCGCCAGGCGGCGGGACCGCACCGCCAGGATGATCATGACCGCCGGGATCAGGACGTCGTTGACGATGACGCCGCCGGTGTTGCCGGGAGCGTGGTCGCCGTTGGCGAACCACTGGTAGACGTGGCCGATCGCGGCTCCCCACAGGAACATCCCGCCGCCGAGGCCGATGGTGATCCGCTCGCGGGCGGACGCCGAGGCGGCCCGGAAGCCCATGACGGCCAGGGCCAGGTTCGCGAAGGCGATCTCGACCATGAAGGGCGTCCGCCCGAAGCCGATCACCTCGGCCATGGCGTCGGGGACGGTGAGGAACGCGACGGTCATCCACAGGCTGCCGATGCCGAAGGCGCCGATGGCCCACCAGCGCTGCCAGATCTCCAGCGCCTCCTGGCGCGACGGGGCGTGACGGGCCCGCAGGAACGCCCCGATGGCCGGTACCAGGATCCAGATCAGGGGGAAGGCGGACTGGGCGACGTACGAGAAGGTGCTCATGACACCAGTCTTACCTAGTTAATATTAAGGAGTCAACACTGAGGTAGGCTGAGGTGGTGGACGACGGACTCGCAGACCTGCTGCACCGCGTGGTCATGCTGCTGGGCGAAGAGGCCCGGCGGCGCCCCGAAGGTGCCCTGACCTACAGCCGACTCCGACTGCTGGGCACGCTGGAGGAGATCGAACCGACGACGCAGCACCGCCTCGCGCAAGCCCTGTCGGTGTCCGACCCGGCGATCAGCCGGGCGCTGCGGCCCCTGGAGGCGGACGGCCTGGTGCAGGTCACCGTCGACCCCGACCACGCGCGGCGACGCCTGGTCCGGCTCACCGACGCGGGCCGAAAAGCCTTCCACGCGGCCGGGAAGTCGCTCTCCGAGGAGTTGCGCGCCGCGCTCGTCGCGGCCGGTTTCCCCTACGAGCGCTACCTCGAGGACACCCTTCGGCTGGCCGAGATCCTCGCACCGGACTGAGCCCCCCGGTCGCCCGTGGCCGGCGCGCTACCTGTCGACGGGCTGCACGAGGTCCGGGCCGCCGGTGTGCGGCGTCGGGACGTAGCCTCGTTCCGGCTCCGGCAGGGCCGCCACGCAGTCCGCGGAGCACGCGTTGACCAGCAGCGGCAGCACGTCGGTGCCCACCCGGCGGGAGAGCCAGACCTGGTGCAGCTCCCGGTCGACCGGACCGACGCAGACGCCGCAGGTCCGCACGGCGGTGGCGCCCCACACGCCCGGGTCGAGGTCGGTGAAGTCCGCCTCGTCGGCGCGCGTCACCGGCCGCAGTGCCGGGAACGGCGGCCGGAACTTGAAGTTGCCGTAGAGGGCGCGGGTGCTCACCGTGCTGTCGGCGAGCTTCGCGCACCGGGTGATTTCGTAGGGGTACCAGTGCAACCGGTGCGAGGTGTAGGGCTCGAACACCTGGAGGTCGGCCATCGCCCCGATCTCGGGTGGGATGCGCACCAGGTTCGTGCCGTAGAGGAGAAGGCGCGTCACCGCGGTCAGCTTCGCGATCGTGGGCGGCAGCGTGACGACCTGCCGCCGTTCCGCGGCGCTCATCTCCCGGAACGGGGCGAACTCCGTCCGACCGTCCGCGGCGGCCTCGTCGATCAGCGTCAACAGGCGCCGCCAACCCGCCGCCGTGTGGTCCTGCACGTCCTGGTGGAACGAGGCGCTCGCCGTTCGGGTCAACGCCGAACGGCCGAGGCACTGGCACAGGTCCCGGCCGATGTCAGCCGACGTCGGTCCGACCGCGCCCGCGAACCGGTTGTGGAACACCTGTGGTGCGTTCTCGTCCGTCGACACCGGTACAGCGTATCGATGATGATCGGCAGCAGGCACCCACCGGGACAAGCACGTCGACGGTGCGGGCCGTTCGTGGTCTCGTTGCCCCACCGCCGCTACGAGGCCACAAGAAAACCTGGACGTCGTGACGCGGTCACGGGCAGACGGGTCGTTCGTCTACGCCGGGCAGGTACTCGCGCCACTCGTCGCCGGTCAGACGGAGACTCGGTTCGGCGCAGATCCGGGTGATGACCCGGTCGACGTCCAGATCGATCCGCCGCACCTCGTGGCCGACGGCGACGACGTAGTCATCGAACCGAGGTCGCCGAACAACGGGATCCGCCATGACGAAACCGGGTT
Source organism: Actinosynnema sp. NPDC020468 (assembly GCF_040642015.1). Lineage (NCBI taxonomy): Bacteria > Bacillati > Actinomycetota > Actinomycetes > Pseudonocardiales > Pseudonocardiaceae > Actinosynnema > Actinosynnema sp. NPDC020468. Next base: position 14,572 of record NZ_JBFAEO010000029.1, on the reverse strand, counting down.
TGATCGAGTTCAGCAGTTCGGGGGGCGCCGCGGAGTCGACCCGCCAGAACTGCACCTCATTGCGATTGTCGGGGAGGATCAGCACGTGGTCGTCGTCCGTGAACGAAAACGACGACGGGCGGCCGCGGAATGCCACTTCCCCCCACGGACGCGGACGTTCCGGGTCCCGTACATCCCACACGCGCGCCCGCCCGTTCTCCGGGGCGACGCCGAGGAGAAACCCGCCCTCGTCGCTGAACCCGATCTGGTACCTGGCCGACTCACCGAAGGAGATGGTCGCAACGGGTTTCAGGGTCGCGGCCTCGGTGACGGACCACAGGCCGACGGAGGAAACGTGATCGCCTTGCTGACACGCGATGGCCAGTAGCCGTCCGCCCGGATGAACGTCCGCGAAACCATGGTCGCACGGGACCGCGATCCGGCGTGGGCCGGCAGATCCGGACAGGTCCCACGCCACGATGGGCGTGTAGTCCTCCTCGGGCGGAACCGTCCCTCCGTCGTAGCCGACGACCACCCCACCATCCGCGGAAACCCCACCCATCTCCATGTTCAACGGCAGTGTGGCGCGAAGTCGTGGCGCGGCCAGGTCCGAGATGTTCCAGACCTCGGTGGTGGACCAGCTGGAAAAAATCGCGACCGAACCGTTGACGAACTTCAGGTTCGAGGATCCGGGAGCCGGCCTGAACCGGGCGTCGGGAACCAGGCGGTCGGCCTCCGGGTGCCACAACTCCACATCGTCCTCAAAGTTGTTGATCATGACTTCGCCGTTGTCGGCCACCGCGAAGTACTGTCCCGTGCCGAACTGGGGGCCGACGCCGTTCAACTGCAACCGGCCGAACGCGGCAAAGGCACTGAGGAGGGCATCCCGTGTCGCCGGCGTCGGCGCCACGCGGTGCGCGGCGTGCGCCAACTCGACCGCTGTGACCGGATCGTCCTTGAGCAAGACGCCGGTGCGGAGTGCGGCTTCTTGAGCCGCGGCCCTGATCCGCGCTTCGTCCGCGCGTTGTCCGGCGACCACCACAATGGCGACCGTGGACGCCAGCACCAGCACGAGGGCGCTGAGGGCCGCGACGAGTTGGTTGAGACGCCGGGTACTTCGCCGCCGGGCTGCCTGCTCCTCGTGTTCGACGCGCAGACATGCCTCGAGGAAATCGCGTTCCCGGTCGTTCAGGGTCGACTCGGCTTTGCCCCGAGGCATGAGTGCGCGTGCTGTGCCGATTCTGTTGCCTCGCCACAGCAACGCGGGGTCACGGTCGTCGAGGTCCCAGGCGAGCGCCGCCTCCTCCAGCTTCTGCCGAAGCAGGTTGCTCGCGCGGTCTTCCTCGATCCAGTCCCTCATCCGCGGCCAGGCACGGATCAGGGCTTCGTGGGTGATCGTGACCGAGTCCCGCTCGCGAGTGAGCAGGCGGGCGTCGGTGAAGGCGTCGAGCAAGGCCGTGTCGCACGCGAGGTCCGCGATGGCCACGGTTCGACGGGTGTGGTCGGTGCTTTCGCCGATCTTCACCAGTCTCAGCAACAACGCGTGCGTGGCGGATTGGCCACCATCGTCCAATTCGCGGTAGACGCGTTCCGCCGTGGTGGCCCACCGCGTCGTGGATGCCGCCGGCGGCCCGGTAACCAGCGACGGTCAACACGTGGCCGTGGCGCTCGCTCCACGCCGCACGGAGCGCGTGCGCGAGCAGCGGAAGCCGTCCCGCCTCGTAGGGGGACTTCTCCGACGCTCCCAGATCTCGCAGCAGGAGGTCGACCAGCCCGGGCTCGACGTCCAAGCCCGCTTCGCGCGCCGGCAACACCACCGCCTGCCGCAGCTCCTCGACGGTCATCGGGCCTACGAGGACCTGTCCTCCCTGTAGCGCCCGCCGCAGCGACGGGTACTCGACGCAGTGCGTGTAGGCGTCGACGCGAAGCCCGTACACCACCAACGCCCACGAGTCGACCGCGGCGGCACAGTCGAGCAGCACGAGGAACCTGCGGCGCGCGTCCTCGTCCGCGCACAACGTGAACAGCTCTTCGAACTGGTCGACCACGAGGACCACCCGCAGGCCCGCCAACCGCGCGCTCAACGCGTCGGCGAACTCCGTGGGCGAGGTCATCCATCCGAGCACCTCGTCCACAGCGATTCCCACCGCCGAGGCGACGCCGGTCGCCAGCGCTTCCACCGGTCGGTCGGTGGGGGTGATCATCACCTGGGGCCACCGGGTCGAGCCTGCCACCGGCAACGCGCCTCGGTCCTTGATCGCGGTGAGCAGTCCTGCTCCCAGCAGCGACGACTTGCCCGCTCCCGACGGGGCGACCACGATCAGCGGGCCACCCTCGTCGAGCCGTTCGGCCGCCCGCTGCACCAAGTACGCCGTCACCGCGTCACGCCCGAAGAACCACCGCGACTGCTCCACCCCGAAGGCGGCGAGGCCGGGATACGGGCACTGCGCGTCCGGGTTCGGAGACGCCCGCCGCACGCCGCCGTCGTGGTGGACGTGGACGTCCCGGCCGGCGATGGCCGCCCGTGCGTGGCCGAACAAGGTGGCACGCACGGTGGCGTCGTCGTTGCTCACGACCCGGTGATGTGCACGTCACGGCCGGCCATCGTGACGCGACTGTGCCCGAAGGCCTGAGCGGTCATGGTGACGGTGCCGATCGCCGCGTCCCCCATGCCCTGCTCTCGGGTCCACCCTGCCAGCAGACGGCGAAGTTCCGTCGACACGCGCGGATCCTCGGCGGCGAGGCGCCGCAGTCTGCTCCGCCACTCGCTGACGAGATCGGCCAGCGCATGCCGGTCACCGGTCTCATGCGCCACCAACGCCGCAGTGCGGGTGTCGACCATCTCCGCCTCGATGGTGGCACCCCGCTCCGGATGAACCTCGCGCCACAACACTCCGATCGCGGTCACGACGTCCTGCCACGCGCCGGTTGTCAACTTCTCGACGACCGTCGTCGCGGCCGCCGACGTCAGGTCGGTTTCCACGTTTCCCTTCCGATTGTTTCCCCGATGGTGACAGGGCACTGAACCCCGGTGGCACCCGTAGACGCGACGATTCACCGCTTCGCAGTAGTCGCGCCGTTGACAAACGCTCCCGGATCGGCACGAATGGGGACACACCACGATCCCGCGACGATGCCGCCTCCCCGACCTCCCACTCCTCGGCACGAGTGAGAGTTCGTCGCATACCCGGAGCCGAACAATCCCGATCCCCTGCCCGGACCTGCTCGACAGGTCGATCGGTCATGGCGCGGTGGTCCCGGCCTCAGGACGCCCGAATGGCGCCGTCACCAGTGGTTCGTGCTCCACCAGCGGGGATCCCGGTGGGCGGCGGGTGTTCGTCCACCGGGATCCGGTGCGCGGTCAGCAGTTGTGGATGTCGCTGGAGCTGGAGCCGATGACGACGTCGATCACGGTTCCCGCCGCGGTCAGGTGCAGGGCGTTCACGGTCAGGCCGTGGTCCGCGCCGGGTACCGGTAGTTGCTCGTTGAGGATCAGTCGGGTGCCCGCGCCCAGGTCGATGCCGGAGTTCGGTGCGACCCCGGTGTCCACGGGCAGCCCGCCGACGGTGAGCGCGGCGATGGTGACCGAGCCGGTGGCGGCCGCGCAGGTGCTCGTGGACACCGAGCGGAGTGCCGTCGCCTTGATCACCGGCAGGCCCGGGATGCCGATCGACACGTCCTGCACGGTCGCCGTGCCGACGGACGTCCCGGGCGCGAGGGTGACCGTGACGTTCGGGCAGATCCCGTGCGCGGAGATCAGCAGGGTGGTCAGTGCCGCGGTGCAGGGGGGTGCCGCGGTGGACGCGGACGCCGTTCGGACCGGGCCGGTGTCGGGTTGGGGTGGCAGGCGCAGTGTCGCCAGGAGGAGGTTGACGTTCGCGGACAGGCCGAACGCCCGGCCGGTCAGGTAGTTGAGCCTGCCCGTCGCGGACGCGTTCGACGGCAGGTAGAACGGGTCGCCGGCGAAGACCCCGGTCACCGGGACGGTCGCGGCCTCGTTCAACGGTTGGGCAAGCACCGGGACGGCGCACCGGGCGACGCCGGCCGCGTCGGTGGCCGCCGTGCAGGACTGCCGGGTCGACCCGGTGCCGGCGGTCAGTTCGACGGTCGCGCCGGCGATCGGGGTGACGCCGTCCTCGGCCAGGATCGCGGCCAGGGTGGCCGGAGTGCCGTTGGCGAACTTGAGGGCCCCGTTGTAGGTGAGGGTCGTCTGCTCCCGGGTGACGGTGAAGGCGACGGTGTCGGTGGTGGCCTGGTGGACGGCGTCGCCCGCGAACGTGGCCGTGAGCGGGTAGACGCCCGCCGCCTGGGTCGGGGTGATGGCGCAGGACGCCTTCCCGGTCGCGTCCGTCGTGGCGGAGCAGACGTCGGTGGCGCTCGCGCCCAGCCGGAACGCGACCGCCTTGTTCGCGATCGGGGCGTTGTCCGCGCCGGGATCGACCAGCGTCGCGGACGTCGTGGCGCTGTCGTGGTAGTCGCCGGTGGTGGCGCCGTCGTACCGCAGCGTGCTGGTCAACGGCAGCACGCGGATCCTCCGGTCCTGGTCGAGGGTCAGCTCGGACACCGGCGGGGACGTGCCGGTGGTGGGGACGACGACCGTGTCCTTGGCGTTGTCGCCCGCACCCACTCCCCCGGTTTTGAAGTTCAGCCGCTGCCAGTCCGACCCCGTGCCCTTGAGGGTCTTCCTCTCCAGGTCGCCGTTGGCGTCGAAGCCGGTGAGCGCGCTGGCCGCAGTGCCGTCGCAGTCCCAGTCGACCGGGCTCAGGGTGCCCTGCACGCGCGAGCTGACCACGATCGTGCTGCCCACCCTGGTGCCGCACGAGTGCGTCGTGCCGTACCCGAGCGGGTTCGCGCCGAGGTTCACCCCACCCGGCTCGGTCAGCAGGTTCTCGTCCACGTCGGGCATCGGGGCGCGGGAGTAGTCGAAGACCTGTGTGCCGCCGCGGAACACCCCGCGCGTCGTGTACGCGTAGTTCATGATCGACGGGTAGTTCGGCTTGTAGTTGACGTTGTCGTCCTCGCCCTCCCCGCCGCTGTGGTCGAGACCGAGCACGTGCCCCAGTTCGTGCATGAACAAGCCGGTCTGGTCGTCCTGGCTGCCGACCCCGCCGGCCCGGGCGCCGAGCGAGACGACGAAACCGAGCCGGTCGGGGGGCGCGTACCCGGTCGTGTCGTCGCCGTTCGCGATCCAGGAGGCCGCGATGGCGTGGTGGAAGATCGGCAACCGGCCGGTGGGGGTGAAGTCCCGCTTCATCTGCGCGTAGAAGTCGTCCAGCCGGTAGCCGTCCTTCCTGTTGCCGGTGAGGAAGTCCCGCACCCACGGCACTCCGGTGTTGGCGCGGGACAGCGCGCCCCATTGCGCGCCGCCGGGCGTGAGGGTGCTGTTCTGACCCGAGTCGACGAGGAGGGTGACGCCGGGTCTGGTCGCACCGCGGTGCACGACCGGGTCCTGGTCGAACGCCCTGATCACGGCGTCGATCGCGGCCTGGCTCAGCCTCTGGTCGTGCGTGGCGTCGCTCATCGAGTCCAGCTGGACCAGCACGTTGGGCCGGGTCAGGGTGACGCCCATCTGCGGCAGGTCCACGAACTGCGCCGGCGCCCCGTCACCCGGGCCGATCGTGACCCCGAACCGCTTCCAGTCGTCGGGGATCCCGTCGCACGTCGTGGCGTTGCACCCGAAGGTGTCGAACCGGTCCTCGATCGTCCCGCCCGCGCCGAACCGGTAGCCCTGCGGCGGCGACTCCTCGAACGTGTCACCGCCGACGAAGGGATTGCTGTAGTGCAGGCTCAGGGTCGTGCCGGTGAGATCCAACCGGTAGGACAGGTGGAACTCCGTCCCGGTCGCGACACCGCACGATTCCGACGCGATGTCCACCGTCGCGCCGATCGGGATCTTCTGCGGCGGGGACGCAGTCCAACAGCCGTGGTCGAGATCCTGACCGGACAGCGTCAGTTCCGAGTCGGAGTCGTTCGTGAGGTGGACTCGGATGTCGCGCGTCGCCGCGGCCGCCGGACTCGCCGTGGCCGCCATGACCACGACCACGCCGACCAACGCGGCCAAGCCGCGCACCACCCGTCTGCGGTGTTCCATCGGTTCCTCCCCCAAAGCCGGTAGCCCCGCCCCTCGGGCACACCGCGCCCCCGAGGATCGCGTTCCCGGCAATGGTGGCACCGCGCCCGTCACCGACGCGTGGACCTTTCGGGCCTTTCACCGCGAACCGGACGAGTCCGGGTCGGGGGTGCGCGCGACACCGGCCGGCTCGGCGACGCCGCCCGCGGCCATCGGCGCGAGATCGTGCCGGACATCGAGGATCTCGTGGTTCCGCGCGGAGGAAGGACACCTCGACGGGTGGCCCGACCGTACGATGTGGACTGCGGATCCGAAGGGCGAGCGGGGGGCGCGGTGAGCGGGATCAGGGTGTTGGTGGCGGGGGCGAGTGTCGCGGGGCCCGCGGTGGCGCACTGGTTGCGTCGGCGCGGTGCCGAGGTGACCGTGGTGGAGCGGGCGCCGGAGTTGCGGCCCGGCGGGCAGGCGGTGGACGCGCGGGGGGTGGCCAAGGAAGTCGTTCGGCGGATGGGGTTGGACGCGGCCGTGCGGGCGGCTCGGACCGAGACCATCGGGGCGCACTCGGTGGACGTGGACGGGAACGTGCTTCAGACCTTCCGGGCCGAGGACGACGGGGGTGACGGGTTCATCGCGGAGATCGAGATCCTGCGCGGTGATCTGGCGCGGGTGCTCCACGACGACACCCGGGATCGGGTCGAGTACGTGTTCGGTGATCGGATCGTCGGGCTCACCCAGGACGCGGACGGGGTCGACGTGGTCTTCGCGGGTGGTGGTCGGCGGCGTTTCGACCTGGTGATCGGGGCGGACGGGCTGCACTCGGGGTTGCGGGAGATGGTGTTCGGGCCGCGGGAGCGGTTCGTCCGGCACCTCGGGCACGTGCTGGCCTTCTACAGCGTGCCCAACGAGTTCGGACTGGACCGCCGGCTCCTGGAGTACCAGGAGGGCGGGCGGTCCGCGTGCCTGCGGCCGATCCGGGACGCCACGCGGGCGATGGCCATGTTCTCCTTCACCTCGGCCGACCCGGGTGTGGACCACCGCGACGTCGCGGCCCAGAAGCTGCTGCTGCGGGAGCGGATGGCCGGGTTCGGGTGGTTGACGTCGCGCGTCCTCGCTCATCTGGACGACACCCCGGACTTCTACCTCGACCAGGTCGCCCAGGTCGTGATGGACCGCTGGTCGAGCGGACGGGTGGTGCTGCTCGGGGACGCGGCGTTCAGCGCGTCGCCGTTGTCCGGGCAGGGCAGCGGGCTGGCCCTGGTCGGCGCCTACCTGCTGGCGGGCGAACTGGCCGCCGCCGGGTGGGACCCGGAGGTCGGGTTCGCCGGCTACGAGCGGCGGATGCGCTCGTACGTCGAGGCCAACCAGGAGATCGGACGCCTGCACGCGCACAGCCGGGAGGGCGCGGAGCCGGACCCGGAGGCCGAGTCCGAGGCCGCCACCGAGGCCCTCTACGCGTTGGTCGACCGCGCGATCGACGGCGTGGACCTGCCCGACTACGCGGGGGTGCCGGACTCCGGGTCCGACTCCTAGCCGCGTTGGACCAGTTTGGACGGCGCCAGGCCGAACGACGCGGTGAACGCGGCGGTGAACGCGGCCGGTGAGGAGTAGCCGAGGCGGGCGGCCACCTCGGTGACGGTGTGGTCGCGAAGCAGCGGCGCGGAGGCCAGGAGGCGGGCTTTCAGGCGCCAGGCGGCCGGGCTCTGGTTCAACTCCTGGCGGAAGCGGCGGGTGAAGGCCCGTTCGCTCATCGAGGCGCGCGAGGCCCATTCGGTGTTGGTCACCTGGACGTCCGGTGTGTCCAGGTAGGCGCGGCACAGGGTGGCCAGGTCGGGCGAGGTGGGCAGCGGCACGTGCAGCGGCAGCGGGGCCAGGGCGGCGATCTCGTGCAGGAGGAGCGCGGCCACCGCGCCGTCGCGGCCGGCCAGGTCGTACTCCGGGGTGAACTCGACGGCGGCGAGGAGCAGTTCGCGCAGCAGCGGCGTCACGTCGACCACGCGGCAGTCGGCGGGCCACCACGGCACGGCGGCCGGTTCGACGTAGAGGCTGCGGGTGCTCACGTCCAGCATCCGCACCCGGTGCGGTGTGGCGGGCGGGATCAGGACGGCGCGGTCGGTGGGCACCGTCCACGTGCCGTCCGCGGTCTCCACGACCATCACGCCCGTCGCCCCGTACAGGAACTGCGCCCGGCGGTGGTGGTGCCAGTCCAGGACGTGGACCGGTGGGTAGTCGGTGCCGATGGGCAGCACGGCCCGGTCGACGCGGTCCACCTCGGCCAGGGGCACGTTTCTCACGTCGGTGACCCTAGTGGCCGACCAGCGAAAGAACTGTGCCGGGCATCGGATGCGCGTCCACGGCGAAACCTGGTGTGGTTCCGGGGTGATGTTCGCGCTGCTGATCGGCGTCGGTGTGCTCACCGGCGTGACGACCGTCGTGTTCGGCTTCGGCGGCGGGTTCGTGACCGTGCCCGTCGTGGTGTGGGCGAACGCCCGGCTGGGTGACGCCGCCCCGGTGACGGCGGTGGCCACGTCCGCCGTCGTGATGGTGGTCAACGCCGCGATCGCCACCGCGTCGACCCGTCCCGACGTGCTGCGCGAACTCCGTGGCAGCACTCGGCTTCTGGTCCTGCTCGCGGTGGGCGCCACCGGCGGCGCGCTCGCCGCGGCCCACGTGCCCGCCGCGCTCCTGCGCTGGGGTTTCGTGCTCTACCTGGTCGGTACGATCGCCGACCTCGCGACCAGGCCGGGTTTCCTGCGCCCGCACACCGACCCGAGGCCGCGGGGTCCGGTGATCGGCTCGGCGCTCGGGGTGCCGATCGGGGCCGTGGCCGCGTTCCTCGGTGTCGGCGGGAGCGTGCTGACCGTGCCGCTGCTGCGCCGCGCCGGCCACTCGATGGGTTCGGCCACCACGCTCGCCAACCCGCTGACGCTGGCGATCGCGCTCCCGTCCACGCTGGTGTTCCTGACCGCGACCGACCTCCCGACGGGCCTCGTCGACGTGCCCGCCGCGGTGGCGTTGCTGGCCGGCGCGCTCCCGGTGATCCTCGTTCTGCGCCGCAGGCCGCCTCGGATCCCCGACCGGCTGCACGCGCGGACCTACCTCGGGCTGCTCGTCGCGGTCACCGCGGCGATGGCGGTCACGAACCTGGTCTGATCAGGACAGCCGCTCGAGCACCAGCGCCATCCCCTGCCCACCCGCCGTGCACAGCGTGACCAGGCCGAACTGCCCGTCGCGCGCCCGCAGCCCGTTGATCAGCGTGGTGGTGAGCCGGGCGCCGGTCTGGCCGAACGGGTGGCCCAGCGCGATCGCACCGCCGTGCGCGTTCACCCGCTCCGGATCGAGCTTCAACTCCTCGACCACCGGCACGACCTGGGCCGCGAACGCCTCGTTCAGCTCCACCAGGTCGATGTCGTCGATCACCAGTCCGGCGTTGGCGAGCGCGCGCCTGGTCGCCTCGACCGGTCCCAACCCCATGATCTCCGGCGACAGCGCGGACACCCCGGACGACACCACCCGGGCCAGCGGCGTCACGCCCAACTCGGCCGCGCGCACGTCGGACAGCACCACGAGCGCCGCGGCGCCGTCGTTGAGCGGGCAGCAGTTGCCCGCCGTCACGGTGCCGTCGTCGCGGAACACCGGCTTCAACCCGGACAGCGACTCGACCGTCACGCCCGCGCGCGGGCCGTCGTCGGTCGACACCACGGTGCCGTCGGGCAGCGTCACGGGCGTGATGTCGTGGGCGAAGAACCCGGACGCGATCGCGGCCTGCGCCCGCTGCTGGCTCAACGCCGCCCACTCGTCCTGCGCCCGCCGGCCGACTCCGCGCCACCGCGCCACGTTCTCGGCCGTGTGCCCCATCGCCAGGTACACGTCGGGCAGTTCGCCGGACAGGCGCGGGTCCGTCCACTCCGGACGGTTCTCCGCGCTGCGCGCCATCGCCGCCGCGTACAGGGGGTTCTTGGTGTCGGGCAGGCCGTCGGACTTGCCGAGCGCGAACCGCGACACCGACTCCGCGCCCGCCGACACCAGCGCGTGGGCCTCCCCGGCGCGGATCGCGTGCAGCGCCATCCGGGTCGTCTGCACGCTCGACGCGCAGTACCGCTGCACGGTCGTGCCCGGCACGTCGTCCAACCCGGCGGTCACCGCGACCACCCGCGCCAGGCCGTAACCCTGCTCACCGGCGGGTTGCGCGGTGCCGAGCATCAGGTCGTCCAGCGTGTGCGGGTCGAGCTGCGGCACCTGGTCGAGCGCCGCGCGCACCATCGACACGGCGAGGTCGTCGGCGCGCACGCCGGTCAGCGACCCCTTGAACGCGCGGCCGATCGGCGAGCGGGCGGCGGCGACGATCACGGCTTCGGGCATGGGTGTCTCCTTGGTGGCAGGGGGTGTCAGGCGAGGCGGAACTTCTGGACCTTGCCGCTGGGCGTGCGGGGCAACTCGGCGACGAACGTGACGTGCCGCGGCACCTTGAAGTTCGCCATCGCGGCGCGGCAGTGCGCGACGAGGTCCTCCGCGGTGACCGTCGCGCCCGGTCGGGTGACCACGTAGGCGTGGCCGACCTCGCCCAGGCGCTCGTCGGGCACGCCGACCACGGCCACCTCCCGGACCGCCGGGTGCTCGCCGATCAGCCGCTCCAGCTCGGCCGGGTACACGTTGAACCCGCCGACCACGAACATGTCCTTGATCCGGTCGGTGATCCGCAGGTAGCCGTCCTCGTCCAGCCACCCGACGTCGCCGGTGTGCAGCCACCCGTCCGCGTCGATCGCGGCGTCGGTGGCGGCCTGGTCCTCGAAGTAGCCGAGCATCACGTTGTAGCCGCGCACCACGACCTCGCCCAGCGATCCGGCGGGCACCGGCACGCCCGCGGCGTCGACCACGGCGACCTCGGTGCCGGGGATGGCCCGGCCGCAGCTGGTGGACAGCCGCTCCTCGTCGGTGTCCGGCGGGCACACGGTCGCGGTGCCGCACGTCTCGGTGAGGCCGTAGGCGGTGATCACGTCCCGGAAGCCCAGGTCGGCACGCATCCGGCGGAGCAGCGGCACCGGCACGACGGTCGCGCCGGTGACCGCGAGCCGCACCGAGCCCAGGTCGAACTCGCCGAACCGGGGGTGCGCCAGGATCGAGCTGTACACGGTCGGCGCGCCGGGGAACACGGTCACCTTCTCGCGCTCGACCAGTTCCAACACCGACACCACGTCGAACACCGCGAGCGGCAGCATCGTGGCGCGGCGCAGCAGGCACGCGAGCACGCCCGCGCGGTAGCCGAAGCTGTGGAAGAACGGGTTGACCAGCAGGTACCGGTCGCCCGGCAGCAGGCCGCACATCGCCGACCACTGCTCGTCCACCAGCAGGTCCGCCCGGTGGGTCACCATCGCGCCCTTCGGGTAGCCGGTCGTGCCCGAGGTGAACAGGATGTCCGCGACGTCGTCCGGTTCCAGCGCCGCGATCCGCGCGTCGACCTCGGCCGCCGGCACCCGGTCGGCGGCGGCCAGGAAGGCCTCGAACGAGACCGCCGCCGGGTCGTCGGTCGGGTGCACGGTCACGACCGCGCGCAGGTGCGGCAGGCCGGGCGCGGGCCGCTCCGCGGTGGGCTCGCCGACGCCGTCGTCGCGCAGCATCGCGAGGTAGCCGTTGTCCAGGAACCCGTCGTCCAGCACGAGCAGCGAGGCGCGGACCTTGGCCAGCGCGTACCGGGCCTCGGCGCCCTTGAAGCGGGTGTTCACCGGCGTCAGCACGCCGCCGGCGGCCAGGACCCCGAGCGCCGCGACCACCCAGCGGGCCGAGTTCGGCGCCCAGACCGCCGCGCGGTCGCCGGGCTGGAGACCGTGCGCGATCGCGGCGCGGGCGAACCGGGTCACCTCCGCGTCGAGTTCCGCGTAGGTCAGCCGGACCGGGCCGTCCACCACCGCCTCGACGTCGGGCGCCTCGGCCGCCGCCGCGCGCAGGCACGCCGGGATCGTGGTGAAGTCTCCGGTGTCCGTCACGAACGCCTCCCGTGGCTCTGGCCGATCCGCCGGCGACCGGCGTCGAGGAGCGATCCTAGCCAACCAACCAAGCGCTTGCTAGTCTCGGCCTGCCCCGGTTGGCCGCAGAAGGGACGCCCATGACCGCCGCCTACATCGTCGAGGCCGTGCGCACACCCGTGACCAGACGCGGTGGCGCGCTGGCCGGAACACACCCCGCCGACCTGGGCGCGCACGTGCTCGCCGGGCTGGTGGGCCGGGCGGGCATCGACCCCGCGCTGGTGGACGACGTGGTGATGGGGTGCGTCGACACGGTCGGCGCGCAGTCCGGCTGCGTCGCCCGCACCGCGTGGTTGGCCGCGGGCCTGCCCGACTCGGTGCCCGGCGTGACCGTGGACCGGCAGTGCGGCTCGTCCCAGCAGGCCGTGCACTTCGCCGCGCAGGCGGTCATGTCCGGCACGGCGGACGTGGTGGTCGCCGGCGGCGTGCAGAACATGAGCGCGATCCCGATCTCCGCCGCCATGACGGCCGGCGAGCGGTTCGGCGCGGACGACCCGTTCACCGGCTCGGTCGGCTGGCGCGCCCGGTACGGCGCCGGGCCGGTCTCCCAGTTCCGGTCCGCCGAGATGATCGCCGCGAAGTGGGGGCTGAGCCGGGAGGACCTGGAGCGGTTCGCGCTGCGCAGCCACGAGCGGGCGCTGACCGCGATCCGCGAGGGCCGGTTCGACCGCGAGATCCTGCCGCTGGGCGACGCCGTCGTGGACACCTGCCCGCGCGCGGACACGTCGGCGGAGAAGATGGCCGGGCTGGCACCGCTCGAGGAAGGCGGCCGGGTCACGGCGGCCACCGCGAGCCAGATCTGCGACGGCGCGGCGGCGTTGCTGATCGTGTCCGAGGACGCGCTGCGCACCACCGGACTGACCCCGCGCGCCCGGATCCACCACCTGTCGGTGCGCGGCGCGGACCCGATCTGGATGTTGACCGCGCCGATACCCGCCACCGCGCACGCGCTGCGCAAGTCCGGGCTCACCCTCGACGACATCGACCTGGTGGAGATCAACGAGGCGTTCGCGTCGGTCGCGCTGGCCTGGCTCGCCGAGACCGGCGCCGATCCCGACCGGGTGAACGTGAACGGCGGCGGCATCGCGCTCGGCCACCCGCTGGGCGCGACCGGAGCACGGCTGATGACCACGCTGCTGCACGAGCTGGAGCGCACCGGCGGCCGGTACGGGCTCCAGACGATGTGCGAGGGCGGCGGCCAGGCCAACGTGACGATCATCGAGAGGTTGGGATGAGCACACCCGAGGGCCGGTCCGTCATCGTGACCGGCGGCGCGCGCGGCATCGGCGCGGCGATCACCCGGCGGTTCCTGGCGCAGGGCGCGCGGGTGCTGGTCTGCGGCCGCAACGACCCGGACGAGCTGCCCGAGGGCGCCGAGTTCACCCAAGCGGACGTGCGGCAGCCCGAGCAGGCGGCGGCGCTGGTCGCCGAGGCGGTGCGCCGGTTCGGCGGCCTGGACGTGCTGGTGAACAACGCGGGTGGCGCGCCACCCGCCGACACCGCGACCGTCTCGCCCCGGTTCATCTCCTCGGTGGTGGCGCTGAACCTCCTCGCGCCCTACTACGTCGCCCAACCCGCCTACGCGGCGATGCGTGAGCGGGGCGGCGTGATCGTCAACATCGGCAGCGTCGCCGGCCGCCACCCCGCGCCGCAGTCCGCCGCCTACGCCGCCGCCAAGGCCGGGCTCACCATGCTGACCCGGGCGCTGGCCATGGACCTCGCCCCGCAGGTGCGGGTCAACCAGGTCACCGTCGGCCTGGTGCGCACCGAACTGTCGCACCTGAGCTACGGCGACGAGGCCGGTCAGGCGCGGGTGGCGGCGACCATCCCGGCCGGCCGGATGGCCACGCCCGACGACGTCGCGACCGCCGTGCTGCTGCTCGCCGACCCGGCCGCGGACTACGTGACGGGCGCGGAGCTGGTGGTCGACGGCGGCGGCGAGTACCCGGCGCGCTGGCTGGCGGCGTTGCCGTCGTGAGCCTGCACCACCTGGACTTCCGGCTGTCCTACGCGGACTGCGACCCGGCGGGCATCCTGTACTACGCGGCCTGGTTCCCGTGGATGGAACGCGTGCAGACCGAGTGGCTCTACCTCAACGACCTGCGCCAGGACACCCTCCAGACCCGGTACGGCTTCCACACCATCACCCGGGCCGCGCGCTGCGAGTACCTGGTGCCGGTCACGCTGTTCACCCCGATCCGGATCTCCCTGTCGGTGACCGCGCTCGGCCGCACGTCGTTCCGCCGGGGGCTGGACATGGTCCGCCGGGACGACGAAGTGCTTGTCGCGCAAGGGGAACTCGCGCTCGTGACGCTGGACGGCGATGGCACCCCGATCCCGGTGCCACCGCCGTTGCGCCCACTGCTGGAGACCTCGCTCACCCCACGGTGATCACCCGGCGGCGCAGCAGCCAGGCGCCGCCGGACCGGGTGAACTCGTCGTCGTACGCGCCGAGGCCCACCACCCTCGGCGCGGTCGTCGTGTCCGCGAAGAAGCGCCAGTAGGA